>JBBSBZ010000119.1:0-9847 GCA_038250795.1 Burkholderiales bacterium
CTTGAAGCGAAGGGTCTCGGTGGCGCCGCTGGTCGCCGACCAGGCGGCGACGGACTCGTAGTCGCGGACGACGAAGTCGTGGTGGAGCGTGACGCCCTCGTTCTCGCCCGCTTTCACCGAGCTGACGTGCCCCTGTTCCGTGACGGCCCAGTACGCGGCCAGCTTCCTGGGCGCACCCGCCTGCGGCACGACCGTGGCGACGAAGCGGTCGCCCTCGTGGGTGAGCACGACGTCGACCGAGGCAGGGGCGCGTGGCGTCGTGGCCAGCGCAACGGAGGGCCAGTCGGTGCGGTCGCGTCCGTCGACGACGACCTGCGGCGTGTAGCTGAAGCGCGCGCCGTTGCTCGACTGCTGGCGCGCCTGGCGCTCGGTGAAGGCCGCGCTCGCGAAGCGATCCTTCCAGCCGAGGCGGTCCCAGTAGTCGACGTGGAAGGAGAGGGCGACGACAGACGGATCGGACTTGAGCCGGGACAGCCAGCGGTCCGCCGGCGGACAGGAGCTGCAGCCTTCCGAGGTGTAGAGCTCGACCACGGGCGCCGTCGTGCGGGCGCTCGACACGGTGCAGAGCCCGCCGGCGCGGGCGGTCCCGAGCGCCGCGAAGGAGGCGATGGCGAGCAGGGCGAGCGCAGGGTGGCGGATCGAGGGCGAGGGCAAAGGCATGGCGTTCTCCGGTCGACGCAGCTTGGTCGCGACGGCGCGGCGGAGCTTACGCGCGTGCCAGCGGACGAGGGTCGCTGCAGCCGCGGGCATGTAGGAGACGGCGCCGACTCGAGGTCGATCGGCGATTCCGGCCGCATCCACGCATCCGTCTGCTCTGGCGGCGCGTAGGGGTTGAAGGTCGGCGGCACCGGACGTCGACTCGAGGGACCGAAGGTCGGTTCATCGCAACCCATCCCTGGAGCAGAGACACCCATGAGAGCAACACCCGTTCTTCACACGAAGCTGCTGCCGGTACTGGCCGCGGTCGCAACCCTCTACGGCCTCGGCCTGGCGCTGCCGGCCCAGGCCTCCAGTCACCGCGAGGCGCCTTCCATCACGGCGACGCCCAAGGTCGACGGCACCGACTTCTACATGTTCAACAGCTACGAAGGCGTTGCCGCCAACGGCACCGGCGGCCGCGCCGGCTACGTGACCATGATCGCCAACTACCTGCCGTTGCAGGACGCGTACGGCGGCCCGAACTACTTCAAGCTCGACTCGAACGCGCTCTACGAGATCCACATCGACAACGTCGGCGATGGCAAGGAACACGTCACGTTCCAGTTCCACTTCAACAACACCCTGAAGGGCAAGACGCTGCCGATCGGCGCGACCGGCGCGACCAAGGATGTGGCGATCCCGTTGACCCAGTTCGGCCAGGTGTCGGCGCCCAATGCGGCCGCGCTGAACGTCAACGAGACCTTCACGGTCGACATCGTCCGCGGCGACCGCCGCACGGGCACGCACGGGCAGATCACGAACGTCGCCACGGGCAACAATGTCTTCGCCAAGCCGTCCGACAACATCGGCACCAAGACGATCCCCGACTACGCCGGCTACGCCGCCCAGCACGTCTATACCGTGAACATTCCGGGCTGCACGGGCACGGGCAAGGTCTTCGTCGGCCAGCGCAAGGATCCGTTCGCGGTGAACCTGGGCGCGATCTTCGACCTCGTGAACGTTCCCGGCGCCGCCGACTTCACCCCCGCCGAAGCTGCGTTCCTGCTCGATCCGAGCATGAAGGATGCGGGCACCGACTCGCTCCAGGACAAGAACGTCACCGCGCTTGCCCTCGAGGTTCCGGCGAGCTGCCTGCTCGCCTCGGGCTCGACCGACACGGTCATCGGCGGCTGGACCACGGCCAGCCTGCGCCAGGGTCAGCTCCTGTCGAACGCGCCCAAGAGCGGCTACGACTCATCGAGGATCGTCGGTGGCGCGTGGACGCAGGTCTCGCGCCTGGGCATGCCGCTGGTCAACGAGGTCGTGATCGGCCTGCCCGACAAGGACAAGTTCAACAACTCGAAGCCGAAGGACGACGGCCAGTTCGCGAACTACGTGACCAACCCGACGCTGCCCGCACTGCTCGAGATCGCCCTGGCGACCCCGAACATCGCGCCGAAGAACTTCCCGCGCACCGACCTCGTGACGACGTTCCTCACCGGCATCGCCGGCGTCAACCAGCCCAAGCCGTTCTCGACGACGCCCTCGACCGGCGTCCTCTCGGAAATGCTGCGTCTGAACACGGCGATTCCCGCCGTGCCCTATGCGTCGCAGAACCGGCTCGGCCTGCTCGGCGGCCTGCTGGCCGGTGGCACCGATCTCGCCGGCTATCCGAACGGCAGGCGGCCGAACGACGACGTGGTCGACATCTCGCTCGTCGCCGTGATGGGCGGCCTGTGCGTGGCCAACGGTGCGGCGGACACCTACAAGCTGGGTGCCACCTGCAACCCGAGCAACGTCCCTCTGGGCGCGCTGGCCTACAACCTCCACGACGGCGTCGACCAGGCCGGCCCGAAGGTGAAGGCTGCCGGCCCGCTGCTGGCCGGATTCCCGTACCTCGGCACGCCGCTGCCGGGCGCGCGGTAAGGAGACATGATGAAGAAATCCTATCTTTCAGCGCTGGCCGTCGCAGCCCTCGTGGCCGCGTGCGGTGGAGGCGGCGACGGCGGCACAGCGGCTGCGCCGGACCCGACGCAGCAGGTGCCGGCGAGCGCCAGTGCCTCGGCCGACGGCTTCATCGCGTACTTGAAGGCGCTCGTCGCATCGGCGGCCGACATGCTCGAGCCGGTCGACACGAGCGCTGTCCAGGCGAAGACGGACGACGTGGGCGAGCCGCAGGTCGTCGACTGATCCGCACGCGGCGGGCCGCGCGGCCCGCCGCGCTTAGGATGACGCGAATGCCACATTTCCCTGCCCTGACCGGCGCCGTGATGGCGGCCGGTCTTTTTTTGGCTGCTGCGCCGGGGCCCGCGCGCGCCGTGCCGATCACGCCGACGCACGACGACGAAGTCATCGAAGTGCTCCCGGCCACGACGGCCGCCCTCAGCCGGGACCGCGCCACGCGCAAGACCCTTGCCGAGAATCCGAAGGACGTCAGCCTCGCCCTCGCGGTGGCCAAGCGCTATTTCGACGAGGCGCATGTCTCGGGCGATCCGCGTTATGTCGGCCTGGCGATGTCGGCCCTGCAGCCGTGGCCGGATCCGGCGTCCTCGCCGACCGATGTGCTCCTGATGCGCGCCACCCTGCAGCAGTACCTGCACGAGTTCGATGCCTCGGTCGTGAACCTGCGCTTGCTGCTTGCCCGACCCGACGGCTCGCGCAACGCACAGGCGCGGCTGACGCTGGCGACCGTCCTGCGCGTTCAGGGCCGGTACGACGAGTCGGACGCGGCGTGTCGCGAGATCGCCGGCGCCGGAGCGCAGATCTATGCGGCCGCGTGCCTCGCCGAGAACCAGGCGCTGCGCGGCAATGTCGCCGCCGCGAGGAAGAGCCTCGAGTCGATGCTCGCCGATCCGATGCTGCCGCCCGCCACGCGCGGATGGCTGTGGACCTCGCTCGCCGAGCTCGAGGAGCGCGACGGCCGTGCTGCTGCAGCTGATGCCGCGTATCGCGGCGTCCTGCGGCTCGGCCCCGACAGTTACGCGGCGCTCGCCTACGCCGATTTCCTGATCCGCCAGCGCCGGCCCTCCGAGGCGTTGCGCGTGCTGAAGGACGAGGTCCGGACCGATCCCGTCCTGCTGCGCCTGGCGATCGCCGGCGCGATGGCGAAGTCGCCAGGCAGCGAGCGCGATGCCGCCGAGATGCGCGACCGCATCGCGCTCGCCAACGAGCGGCCCGACGCGCGCATCTTCCATGGTCGAGAGCAGTCGATGTTCGCACTCGCGATCGAGCACGATCCGAAACGGGCGCTGGAGCTCGCGCGCGGCGATGTCGCCCAGCAGCGTGAGCCGCTCGATCTGCTCGTCTTCGCCGAGGCTGCTCGCGCCAGCGGCGACTCTGCCGCGATCGAAGAAGTGCGTCGCCTGAAGGCGAAGGTCGGCCTGCACGATCGCCGCATCGATGCGCTGCTCTGATCTGCCGCTGCGCCCGCTGCGCGCGGCCATCGCCGTCGTGCTGTCGCTCGTCTGCATGGCGGCGGCGCACGCCCACAAGGCGAGCGACTCCTATCTCCAGCTCGACGTCGTGCCCTCGGGCCTCGAGGTCCGCTGGGACATCGCGCTGCGCGACCTCGACGTGGCGCTCGACCTCGACAGCAACGCCGACGGCAAGCTCACCTGGGGCGAGGTGCGCGCCGCGTGGCCGCGCATCGAGGCCTACGCGATGCCGCGCCTGTCAATCGAAGGCTGCCCCTTGCAGGCCAAGGGACGCGGCCTCGAGCGGCGCAACGACGGCGCCTACGCCGTGCTCTACCTCACCTCGCCGTGCGCTCTCGCGGTGCGGCCGAGGATCACCTATTCGCTGTTCGCCGAAGTCGACCCGACCCATCGCGGCATCGCCAAGGTGCAGCGGCCGGGTGCCGATCTGGTCCTGTCGGTGCTCGAGCCTTTGGCGATGTCGGCGGGGAGCGGCGCGAGCGCGGCAGCGTCGGGCAACGAAGCGCGGGCGTCGGCCGCCGGCGCCGAGGCCGGGCGCACTCCGGCGGCGCCGTCCCGGCTGGAATTCCTGGGCGAAGGCGTGCGCCACATCCTCACCGGCTACGACCACATCCTCTTCCTGCTCTGCCTGATGCTGCCCTCTGTAGTGCGCCGGACGCCGGCGGGTTGGAGGCCGGTCGAGCGGCTCTCCGAGGCGGTGTGGCCGGTCGTCGGCATCGTCTCGGCCTTCACGGTCGCCCACTCGATCACGCTCGGCCTGGCAGCGCTGAAGATCGTCTCGCTGTCGCCCGCGGTCATCGAGCCGGCGATCGCCGTCACCATCATCCTGGCGGCGCTCGACAACGTGCTGCCGATTTTCCCCGTGCGCCGCGTGGTCGTCACCTTCCTGTTCGGCCTGGTCCACGGCTTCGGCTTCGCCGCCGTGCTCTCCGAGTTGAACCTGCCGCGAGCGGCCTTCGCCTGGGTCCTGCTGCAGTTCAACGTCGGCCTGGAACTCGGCCAGCTGCTGATCGTCGCGCTCGCGACGACGGCACTCTTCAGCTTGCGACTGTGGCGCGGCTACGCGCGCTGGGTGATCGGTGCGGGGTCGATGGTCGCGATCCTGATCGCCTCGCTGTGGTTGATCGAGCGGACCGCCAATGTCTCGATCCTCTCGCTCTGAGCGCACTCGCCTACAATCGACGGTCAACTCACAAGAGCGATGGACACTTCAAGGGCCAAGAGGGGCATGCCGGTCATGACGCCGCGAACTCGCACCCCCGGCCGGAGGGTGTAGGTCGCCGCGCGTCCCCGCATCCCGTTTCCTTCTCTCTCGTTCGAAAAGCGCGGCCGGTCCGCGCTTTTTCATTGCCGGAGCTTCTTTCGATGATCTCGATTCAATTGCCCGATGGGTCCCGTCGCGAATATCCGGGACCGGTGACGGTGGAGCAGGTCGCCGCGTCCATCGGCCCGGGGCTGGCCAAGGCGGCGCTCGGCGGGCGGGTCGGCGAAGGCGCTGCGAGCCGGCTCGTCGACACGGGTTTCACGATCGATCACGACGATCGCCTGGCCATCGTCACCGAAAAGGACGCCGACGGTCTCGAACTGATCCGCCACTCGACGGCGCACCTGCTCGCCTACGCGGTGAAGGAGCTGTTCCCCGAAGCGCAGGTGACGATCGGCCCGGTGATCGAGAACGGCTTCTACTACGACTTCGCCTACAAGCGCCCCTTCACGCCCGAGGACCTCGCCGCCATCGAAGCGAAGATGACGGAGCTCGCCCGGCGCGACGAGAAGGTGACGCGCCGCATCCTGCCGCGCGACGAGGCGGTCGCGCATTTCAACGCGATGGGCGAGGCCTACAAGGCGGAGATCATCGGCGCGATTCCGGCGGGACAGGACGTGTCGCTCTACCGCGAAGGCGCGTTCGAGGACCTGTGCCGCGGCCCGCACGTGCCGAGCACGGGCAAGCTGAGGCACTTCAAGCTGATGAAGGTCGCGGGCGCCTACTGGCGCGGCGACCATCGCAACGAGATGCTCCAGCGCATCTACGGCACGGCCTGGGCAACGAAGGACGAGCTGCAGCACTACCTGAAGATGCTCGAGGAGGCGGAGAAGCGCGACCACAGAAAGCTCGGTCGCGAGCTCGATCTCTTCCACATCGACGAGGTGGCGCCGGGCGTCGTCTTCTGGCACCCCAAGGGCTGGCAGCTCTGGCAGGCGGTCGAGCGCTACATGCGCGACGTCTACGTCGCCACCGGATACCAGGAGGTGAAGAGCCCGCAGCTTCTCGACCGAAGCCTCTGGGAAAAAACCGGCCACTGGCAGAACTACCGCGAGAACATGTTCACGACGGAATCGGAGAAGCGCGACTACGCGCTCAAGCCGATGAACTGCCCTGGCCACGTGCTGATCTTCAAGTCGAGCCTGCGCAGCTACCGGGAGCTTCCGCTTCGCTATGGCGAGTTCGGCCAGTGCCATCGCAACGAGCCGAGCGGCTCCATGCACGGAATCATGCGCGTGCGCGGCTTCACGCAGGACGACGGCCACATCTTCTGCACCGAGGACCAGATCTTCGACGAGTGCGTGGCCTACACGGCGCAGCTGCAGAAGGTCTACGCCGACTTCGGCTTCACCGAGATCATCTACAAGGTCGCGACGCGGCCCGAGCACCGCGTGGGCTCCGACGAGTTCTGGGACAAGGCCGAGTACGCGCTGATGGAAGCGCTGCGGCGCTCGGGCTGCGAGTTCAAGGTCTCGCCGGGCGAGGGCGCCTTCTACGGTCCGAAGATCGAATACACGCTGAAGGACGCGATCGGCCGGGAGTGGCAGCTCGGCACCATGCAGGTCGACTACAACACGGCCGAGCGGCTGGGCGGCGACTACGTCACCGAGACGAGCGGCCGGGCCTTCCCCGTGATGCTGCACCGGGCGATCGTCGGCAGCTTCGAGCGCTTCATCGGCATCCTCCTCGAACACTGGGGCGGCGCCCTGCCGGCCTGGCTGGCGCCGGTGCAGGCCAGCGTGCTCGACATCACCGAAAACCAGGCCGACTACGCGACGGACGTGGTCAAAACGCTGCAAAAACAAGGACTTAGGGTGCGGGGCGATTTGCGCAACGAGAAAATCACCTATAAAATACGGGAGCATTCATTGCAGAAGGTTCCGTACATCCTCGTCGTCGGAGACAAGGAAAAGGCAAGCGGAACCGTTTCCGTGCGCGCCCGGGGCAATCAAGACCTTGGCACGATGTCGCTCGATGACTTCGCCGCGAGGCTCCTCGACGACATCGCCCGAAAGGCTTGAAAGTCCCCGGTCCGGAGCGACATCCGGACCTCGGGCGCGCGTTGTTCGTTGAAGGGCCTTCGCCTGAGGCTCGATGAAAGGCATTTCACATCGCTACTTTCGCTGACCGCCGTCAACCCAACGCCGAGCGCAAGCACCGGCTCAACCGGGAAATCCTCGCACCTGAAGTCCGCCTGAACGGACCCGAGAACGAACCTCTGGGCATCGTCCCGATCGCCGAAGCGCTGCGTCTCGCGGGCGAGCAGGACGTCGATCTCGTCGAGATCGTCGCCCAGGCCGATCCGCCGGTCTGCCGGCTGATGGACTACGGCAAGTTCAAGTACCAGGAGCAGAAGCGCGCGGCCGAGGCGAAGGCGAAGCAGAAGGTCATCGAGGTCAAGGAAGTGAAATTCCGCCCGGGCACCGACGAGGGCGACTACACCATCAAGATGAGGAACCTGCGCCGCTTCATCGAGGAAGACGGCGACAAGGGCAAGGTGACGTTGCGCTATCGCGGCCGCGAGATCACGCACCAGGACATCGGCATGCGCCTGCTGGAGCGGATTCGCGACGAGCTGGCCGACGTCTCGGTCGTCGAGCACATGCCCAAGCTCGAGGGTCGGCAGATGATCATGGTCCTGGCGCCGAAGCGAAAGTAGAGCGAAGGACGAAGAGAGCAATTCGATCGAGCGCAGGTCGCGCGATCGACACAAGCGGCTGCAGGCTTGCAAGACGACCGGACATCCGGCGGCGCCTGACAGCAGCGTACGAAGAAGGAGCAGTCATGCCCAAGATGAAGACGAAGAAGAGCGCTGCGAAGCGCTTCCGGGTCCGCCCGGGCGGCACCGTGAAGCGGGGCCAGGCGTTCAAGCGCCATATCCTGACGAAGAAGTCGACGAAGACCAAGCGTCACCTGCGGGGCACCCTGACGGTCGACAAGACCAACATGGGCCACATGGCGCAGATGCTGCCGTTCGCCGGTCTCTGACCGGCAGTCGATCTCGTAATTTCCGAAGGAGCAAAACATGCCTCGCGTCAAACGCGGCGTCACCGCGCGTGCCCGCCACAAGAAAGTTCTCGCCCTCGCCAAGGGCTTCCGCGGCCGCCGCAAGAATGTCTTCCGGATCGCCAAGGAAGCGGTCATGCGCGCCGGGCAATACGCCTATCGCGACCGCCGTACCAAGAAGCGCGTCTTCCGCCAGCTCTGGATCGCCCGCATCAACGCAGCGACACGCGGCCTCGGCGTCACGTACAGCAAGTTCATGGCGGGCCTGAAGAAGGCCCAGATCGACCTCGACCGCAAGGTCCTGGCCGACATGGCCGTTCACGACCCGGCAGCTTTCAGCGCCGTCGTCGAGAAGGTGCGTCCGCACCTGTCCTGAAGCTGACCCGGGCCGGCGCCGCGAGGCGCGGGTCCGGTCCACCGGCACGCAGTCGCCGGTCCCGCGTCGCCCCACGATGAACGATCTGCAATCGCTGGTCGAAAGCGCCCTGGCCGAGTTCGCCAGAGCTTCGACGCCTGCCGAGCTCGAGGACACCAAGGCCCGCTATCTCGGCAAGAGCGGCGTGGTCACGGGGCAGCTGAAGGCGCTCGGCGCGCTTTCAGCCGAGGACAAGAAGACGCGCGGCGCCGAGATCAACTCCGTCAAGCAGGCGATCGATGCAGGCCTCGTCGCGCGCCGCTCGGCCATGGCCGAAGCCGAGCTCGAGCAGCAGCTCGCGGCGCAGGCGCTCGACGTCACGTTGCCCGGCCGCTCGCGCGGCCGAGGTGGGCTGCATCCGGTCAGCCGCGCGCTCGAGCGGATCGAGGCGATCTTCGCGTCGCTCGGCTTCGAGGTTGCCGACGGCCCCGAGATCGAGACCGACTGGTTCAGCTTCACGGCGCTGAACAACCCCGACAACCATCCGGCGCGCTCGATGCAGGACACGTTCTACGTCGACGTGAAGGACGACGAAGGACGCTTTCTCAACCTGAGGCCGCACACGTCGCCGATGCAGATCCGGCACGCGCAGGCGCATGCCAGGAAGCACGCCGGCGCGGCGACGATGCCCGACGTGCGCGTGATCGCGCCGGGCCGCACGTTTCGGGTCGACAACGACGCGACCCATTCGCCGATGTTCCACCAGGTCGAAGGCCTCTGGCTCGGCGAGGACGTGAGCTTTCGCGACCTGAAGGCGGTCTACCTCGCCTTTGTGCAGGCCTTTTTCGAGACGAGCGAGCTGAAGCTGCGCTTCCGCCCGAGCTATTTCCCGTTCACCGAGCCGAGTGCCGAGATCGACCTGATGTTCGAGAACGGGCCGCTCGCCGGCCGCTGGCTCGAGGTGTCGGGCTCGGGCCAGGTCCATCCGCAGGTCGTGCGCAACATGGGCTTCGACCCCGAGAAGGTGATCGGCTTCGCGTTCGGATCCGGCATCGACCGGCTGGCGATGCTGCGCTACGGCATCGACGACCTGCGTCTGTTCTTCGACGGCGACCTGCGCTTCCTGCGCCAGTTCGCCTGACCGGGCGC
>JBBSBZ010000120.1:0-9836 GCA_038250795.1 Burkholderiales bacterium
AAGACTACGCCCTCATCGGCGATTGCCACACCGCCGCGCTGGTCGGCAAGGACGGCTCCATCGACTGGCTCTGCCTGCCACGCTTCGACGCGCCCGCGTGCTTCGCTGCGCTGCTCGGCAACGGCGACCACGGGCGATGGCGGCTCGCGCCGGCCGGCGCCGTGACGAAGACGACCCGTCGCTATCGCGGCGACACCCTGATCCTGGAAACAGATTTCGAGACCGACACGGGCGCGGTGCGCCTGATCGACTGCATGCCGCTCGACAACGACCGCTGGGACGTCGTGCGCATCGTCGAGGGTCTGCGCGGCACGGTGGCGATGCGGATGGAGCTCGTGATCCGCTTCGACTACGGCTCGATCGTGCCGTGGGTGCGTCAGTCCGAAGGTGGCGACATCTTCGCGATCGCCGGGCCCGACACACTCGAGCTGCAGACACCGGTCGCGACCCACGGCGAGGCGATGAAGACGGTGGCCGAGTTCCAGGTCGCGGCCGGCGAGCGCTTTCCCTTCGCGCTCACCTACCGGCTCTCGCACGAGGCGCCGCAGCCGCCGATCGACGTCGAGGCAGCGGTGCGGGAGACCGAGACGGTCTGGCTCGAATGGTCCTCGCGCTGCGCCGCGCCGCCGCGCTGGCGGCCTGCCGTCGTGCGTTCGCTGCTGACGTTGAAGGCACTCACCTATGCCGCAACCGGTGGCATCGTCGCCGCGCCGACCACCTCGCTTCCTGAGCAGCTCGGCGGCGTGCGCAACTGGGACTACCGCTACTGCTGGCTGCGTGACGCCACCTTCACCCTCAACGCACTGCTTCTCGCCGGCTATACCGAGGAGGCCGTGAGCTGGCGCGAATGGCTGCTGCGGGCCGTCGCCGGCAGCCCGGAAGACCTGCAGATCCTCTACAGCGTCACCGGCGAGCGCCGCCTCGAGGAGCTCGAGCTGCCGTGGCTGCCCGGCTACGGCGGCGCCGCGCCGGTGCGCATCGGCAATGCCGCATCGAAGCAGTTCCAGCTCGACGTCTACGGCGAGGTCATGGACACGCTCCACCTGGCCCGCGCCGCCGGACTGGAGTCGCTGCCGCACGCGTGGGAGATCCAGCTCGCGGTGCTCGACTTCCTCGGCCGCGCCTGGCGCGAGCCCGACGAAGGACTCTGGGAAATCCGCGGTCCGCGCCAGCACTTCGTGCACTCGAAGGTGATGGCCTGGGTCGCCTTCGACCGCGGCATCAAGGACGCCGAGGCTTTCGGGCTCGAGGGTCCGGTCGCGCAGTGGCGCAAGACCCGCGACGAGATCCACGCGCAGGTCTGCGACCAGGGCTTCGACGTCGCGGGCAACACCTTCGTGCAGCACTACGGCACGACCGAGCTCGACGCCAGCCTGCTGCTGATCCCGCTGGTCGGCTTCCTGCCGCCCGACGATCCGCGCGTGCTCGGCACGATCGCGGCGATCGAGCACGGGCTCGTCGTCGACGGCTTCGCGATGCGCTACTCGACCGCCAGCGGCGTCGACAACCTGCCGGCCGGCGAAGGGGCCTTCCTGCCGTGCACCTTCTGGCTCGCCGACGCGCTTGCCGTGAGCGGCCGGCACGACGAGGCCGAGACGCTGTTCGACAAGCTCGTCGCCCGCTGCAACGACGTCGGCCTGCTGTCCGAGGAGATCGATCCGCGGAGCGGCCGCATGCTCGGCAACTTCCCGCAGGCCCTGACCCACATGGCGCTCGTCAACACGGCGCGCCTGCTGTCGATGCCGCAGCACGAGATCGATCGCTCGACCGGGAGCGGCGAGCGCACGGCGGCTGCAGCCAAGACGGGCTGACCGGGCGCAGACGAGCTCGCGGCTCAGTCGAGGGCGAGCAGTGCCGCCGCGGGAAAGCAGGCGAACGCTGCGCCGAGCCGGATCCGGCCATCGACCACGACGAGCGTTGCGCCGTCGACGATGTTGCGCAATCGCGTGCCATCGGGCAGGCCGACCTCCACCGCCGTGTCGCCCCACACCGCATCGCCGCACGGCGCCCGATCGGGCTCGCCCAGCAGCCGCGCGAAGAGGCGGCCGGCGAGCGTGACGAGCTGCGCGTTGCCGCGACGACGCGAGAAAGCGACGACGTGCGCGGCCTGAGACCCGTCCACCTTGAGGCCGCGGTAGTCGCCGTCGCGAAAGAGCTCGGGCCGCTCGCGTCTGACGCCGAGCAGGCGCCAGGCGAGCCAGAGCTTGGCGCGGCCGTCGTGCGGTGCCTCGAGAAGCGTTCCGGCGGCGCCCGGATCGAGACGCTCGAGCGCAGCGAGCTCGCTCGACAGGGCGGCGTAGTCGACTGGCTGGCGATTGTCGGGGTCGACCAGCGTGAGGTTCACGACCTCGTGACCCTGGTAGATGTCGGGCACGCCGGGCGAGGTGAACTTGAGGAGCGCCGTCGACAGGCTGTTGTAGGCGCCGAACCGGGCCAGCCGGGCCGCCTGGGCCACGAGGTCGTCGCGAAACTCCCGGGCGGCGTCGGCGCCCAGGAGGATGCCGACGAAGCGCTGCAGCGCCTCTTCGTAGGCGGCATCGGGGCTCGTCCAGCTGGTGCGCAGCTTGGCCTCGCGCGCCGCCTTCTGCATGTAGCGCTCGATCCGCGCGCGATACGCGTCCCACGCGGCAGCGTCGAGCGGGCCGGCCGGCAGCGTGCCGAGCAGGGTCTGGTAGAGCAGGAATTCGTCGCCCGCATCAGGCGCCCGGCCGCCCAGCTCGAGCCTGCTGTGATGGACGCGGTTCATGGTCGACCAGCGGCGCAGCAGCAGCCGCCAGCCGGCCGGCATCTCGGAGAGCACGTCGATCCGGCAGCGCACGTCGGCCGAGCGCTTGTGGTCGTGCGTGGAGGTCGCGATGAGGGTGTGCGGCCAGTGCGCCGCGCGCTCGACGCCGGCGCGATGGAACGCCCGCACGCCGATGCCGAACCGCGACGGGTCGCCACCGACCTCGTTGAGGGAGACCAGTCGCAGGTAGCGATAGAAGGCGGTGTCCTCGACGCCCTTGGCCGCGACCGGAGCGCTGAACTGCTGGAAGCGGACCGCCCAGTCGAGCGCACGCCGGCCGAGCGCCGCGGGGGCGCCCTCGCCCGCTTCGCCGTGCAGGCTGCGGCGGACGAACTCGAACACCGAAGCGTCGGCCGCCGGATTGCGCTGGCGCGCCTGCGCGACGGCACCGTCGATGTAGCGCCGGTCCTGTGGGGAAGCGGAGGACACGATGTAGGTGCGATAGACCGGCAGGCAGGCTGTGACCTCGGCGAGCGCGTAGCGCAGCGAAGGGAAGGTGTGGTCGCGGCTGCGCCGGTCGGCGCGCGCGATCCGCAGCAGCTCGCTCGCCAGCACCGTGAGCTCCGAGCCGAGGACGCTGCGCATGACGTCGCGCTTGCCCGCGTGGGCATGCTCCTCGAAGCTGCGCTCGTCGTGGGCGAAGCCGCGCCAGATCCTGTCCATGCGCGGCTCGGCGGCGCCGTCGACGAAGAGGCCGTTGACGAGCGAGGCGAAGCGATAGCCGGTGGTGCCGTGCACCGACCACGACTCGGGCAGCTCCTCGTGGAGCGCGGCGATCTTCTCGGCCACGAGATAGAGCGGTCGCGCCGGGCGGGCGCCGGGCGATTCGGCCAGCACGAGCCCGGCCCGGCGCGCGTGGCCCTGCTGAAGGCGCAGGAAGTACTGGGCCGGATCGCGCAGGCCGTCGGGATGGTCGATGCGCAGGCCGTCGGCGACGCCGGCTGCGGTGAGATCGAGCGCCAGGCTCTGCGTCGCCTCGAAGACGGCACGGCGCTCGATGCGCAGCGCGGCCAGCGAGTTCACGTCGAAGAAGCGCCGGTAGTTGATCTGGTCGGAGGCGACGCGCCAGAACGCGAGTCGCCAGGCCTGCCTCTCGAGCAGGCCATGCAGTCGCTCGGGCTCGTCGAACGCCTGCAGCGCGTGGCCAAGCGCGGGTTCGAGCCCGGCGTTCGCGGCCGCAAGCTGCGCCAGGCGGCGCTTCCAGATCTCCTTGTCGCGGGTCCGGCGGGCGAGCGCCTCGTCGTCGTGCTCGAAGCGCGAGGGCAAGGCGGCGAAGCCTGCGGCGACCTCGGCAAGCTCGCGGCGAAGGTCGGTCGCGTCGATGCAGGCGCCGTCCAGCAGCGCGGCGTAGTCGCAGACGTCGAGCGGGAAGCGATGCTCGTGGTAGCGCAGCGCGAAGCTGCCGCTCCCGGCCTCGAAGGCGAGGTGCAGCTCGCCGCCGTCGAGCACGCTGCCGTAGGCGTCGCCGAGCACGGGCAGCAGCACCTTGGCGTCGAGATCGGCGTCGAGCGGATGCCAGTCGATGTCGAAGTGGCGTGCGTAGAGCGAGGCCTCGCCGTTTTCGAGCACGTCGGCCCACCAGGCGTTGTCGGCGCCGGCGATGCCCATGTGGTTCGGGACGAGATCGAGCAGAAGCCCGAGTGCGTGCTCGCGCAGGGCTGCCGTGAAGCGCGCGAAGCCGGCGACGCCGCCGAGCTCGGGGCTGATCTCGTCGTGGGCGACGACGTCGTAGCCGTGCAGGCTGCCCGGATTGGCGCGGGTGATCGGCGAGCAGTAGACGTGGCTGACGCCGAGCCGGGCCAGATACGGCAGGACGCCGCACGCCGCCTCGAAATCGAAGTCGCGATGCAGCTGCAGGCGATAGGTGGCCCGCGGAATGATCGCGTCGACGCTCGCTGTCGCCGTCTTCGCCGCCCGCGGCGGCGGCCTGATCCGCCGCACCGCCGCCGCCAGCCCGCCGATGCGCCCGTCGACGGCCATCGCGTCGAGCCCTTCGGCGAGCTTGCGCCGCCAGTTGGGATGCTCGTCGGTGGTGCCCGGCAGGTTGGCCTGCGCCAAGGCACCGAGCGCGTCTTCCAGCTGGACCATCATGACCATCGAGGGGGCCGCCGCGAGATACCGATGAATCGCCTCGGCCAGGGCCGGCGTCATCGGCCCGTCGGCCGCGAATCCCGAGGCATCGAGCGTCGTGCCGTCGATGCGATCGCCGACGTATGACCCGAGCCGCCGCAAGGCCGCCAGCAAGCGGCGCCGGTCGTCGGCGCGCGCGGCGCGCTGCGCATCGACATGCCCGGGCTCGGCGAAGAGGCCGAGCGACTCGCGCAGCTCGATGTCCCGTCCTTCCCACCAGCCGGCCAGCGTCGGCAGGTCGTGCGTCGCCACGGCCACCAGCGCGTCGCGGGGATAGTCGGCCGGGGGCTTGAAGTCGCCGGCGCCGTCGCGCTCGAAGTAGAGCAGGCGGTAAGAGAGGACGCCGCGCGCGCCCAGCATCTCGCGCATCTCGGGCAGCACGGTGCCGAGGTCTTCGCCGATCACCAGGCAGCGCTGGCGATGGCTCTCGAGCGCCACGATGGCCAGCAGCTCGTCGCCGCGGTAATGAACGTAGGCGCCGTCGCGCGCCGTCTTGCCGGGCGGCACCCAGAACAGCCGCATCATGCCCATCACGTGATCGATGCGCAGGGCACCGCCGAGCCTCATGTTGGCGCGCAGCGTCTCGATGAAGGCACGGTAGCGATCGGCGCGCAGCCGGTCGGGACGAAGCGGCGGCAGGCCCCAGGCCTGGCCCTGCTGGTTGAACTCGTCCGGCGGCGCGCCGACGCTCGCCTCGAGGGCATAGCTTCGCGCATGCGACCAGGTGTCGGCGCCGGCGCGATCGACCGAGACAGCGAGGTCGAGATAGAGGCCGACCGCCATGCCTCGCGCCCGCCCCTGCGCCGCGGCGCGCTCGAGCTGCACCTCGGCCTGCCACTGGAGGTATTCATGGAATTCGATCGCCTCGCCGTGCGCCGCCTCGAACTCGCGCACCGGCGCTGCCTCCGGTTCACGCCAGGCTTCGGGCCAGACCGGCCAGCCCCAGATCGACGCATCCTCGCGATGGAAATACGCCTGCAGCGTCTCGAACAGCGCGAAGCGGCGCAGCTCGCGGCCGGCCTCGGTCTGGAAGGCCCGAAAGGCAAGCGCACGTTCGCTGCCGGCATCGATCTCGCAGCGACGGAAATGCGCGTAGAGCAGCTCCAGCACTTCTCGCTTGGCGGCGGCGACCCCCGGATAGTCGACCAGCGGCGCGGCGCGGAGACGCTCGAGGCGCTCCTGGAAGGCGGCCGAGCGGACATGTTGCTGCGCCTCGGGGCAGCTGCGCAGCTCGACGATCGCCTCGACGTCGAGGTAGATCGGGTTCAGGTGCTGGCGCGAGGACGGGCTGTACGGGCTGATGTGCGCCGGGTTGTGGCCGAACAGGGCATGCAGCGGATTGAGGCCGACGATGCCGGCGCCGCGCGCGCCCCACTGCTCGACGACACGGGCGAGGTCGCCGAAGTCGCCGATGCCCCAGTTGTCGTCGGAGCGAAGCGCGTAGAGCTGCAAGGCCGGGCCGAAGACGCGGCCGCCACCGGCGAGCGAGGCGGGGCGCCAGCAGCGCGCCGGCGCGGCGATCACGAGCGTCTCGCCGTCGATGCCGTCGATGCGAAGCGTGTGATAGCCCGCGGGCAGCGAGACGCCGGGAGTGAACCGGCATTCGACACGAACGCTGCCGTCGAGCTCGGCCCTCGGCGCATCCGCTGCCAGCGCCGCATCGACAAGTGCGGCCGGGTCGAGCATGCCGCCGTGGCGACGCCCTCCCTCCTCGTCGATGCGCCAGCGCCGCGCCGGACCGGGCGACAGCCGCAGGGGAAGCGACGCTTCGCGATCGGCGACGGCGACGGCCGCCACCGGCGGCATGGCTTCGTTCCACCAGGCCGCATCGGCGACGCGGCCGGCCGCCGCAACAGCGGCATCGCTCGACGCATCGACGTCGAAGGCCGCGAGCAGCGAGACCAGGTTCTCGGCCGGCGCCGCATGGCGAACGCCCCAGATGTCGTCGTAGTCGGTGGCGATGCCGAAGCGGCGGCAGAGTCGCTCGAGCGCGGCGCGGTCTTCAGGCAAGACGTGCCCTTTCAAGCATGACACGGACGCCCCCCGGGCCGAGACGATGGCCGGACGTGGCATCGCCCTCGATGCCCTGGCCGTGCACGACCTCCGCGCCGGCCAGGGTCGGCAAGGCGGCCGGCCCGGCGCCGAAGTTGGCGGCCAGATGCCAGCGCACGCCGTCGCCGAGGGGCCAGTCGACCTGCACGAGCCTACCCTCCACCCGATGGGCGCCGCCGTGCATGGCGCCGTGCAGGTGCGGCCAGAGGTGCTTTCGGCGCACCGCCAGGAGCTCGGCGATCCGGGCCCGGCGATCGGCATGCGGCGCGGTCGAGCATTCGCTCCAGCGCAGGCGCGAAGCCTGGAAGGTCGAGGCGGCGTTCGGGTCGGGAATGCGCAGGCGCTCGGCCGGATCGGCGAAGCCGGCGAAGTGCCGGAACTCTTCGCGCCGGCCGCTCGTCACGGCGGCGGCGAGCTCGCCGCTGAAGTCGCAGAAATAGCAAAACGGCGTCGAGGCCGCGAACTCCTCGCCCATGAAGAGCATCGGGATGTGCGGTGCCAGCAGCAGGCAGGCGTAGGCCGCGTCGAGCAGCGCCGGGTCGGCGAGCATGGCGATGCGCTCGCCGAAGGCGCGGTTGCCGATCTGGTCGTGGGTCTGAAGCGACGACACGAAGGCGACCGGCGGGAGCGCGGCGCTCGGCTCGCCTCGCGCCGCGCCGTCGTGATGCTCCGACGCCTGCCCTTGATAGACGAAGCCCTCGGCTAGGGCACGACCGAGCGCGGCCAGCGGGTCGTTCGCGTAGTCGGCGTAGTAGCCGTCGCGCTCCCCCGTGAGCAACACGTGGGCGGCGTGATGGAAGTCGTCGTTCCATTGCGCCGTCGCGGCGAGGGGCGAGCCGGCGGCGTCGCGCCCGAGGAAGGAGGCGCCATTGGCCTCGTTCTCGACCACCACGTGGACGTGTCGCGTATGACCCGGCCCGTCGCGCAGCGCGGCGCAGATCTCGCGAACGATGTGCCGGGGCGAGTCGTCGAGGATCGTCTGGATCGCATCCATACGCAGGCCGTCGACGTGGAATTCCTCGACCCAGTAGAGCGCGTTGTGGATGAAGAAGTCGCGCACGGTCCGCGACCGGTCAGCGTCGAAGTTGATGGCGGCGCCCCAGGGCGTGCGATGGGCCGGATTGAAGAATTCCGGACAGTAGGCGTAGAGGTAGTTGCCGTCGGGGCCGAAGTGGTTGTAGACGACGTCGACGAAGACCATCAGGCCGAGGCCGTGCGCAGCATCGACGAGCGCCTTGAGCTCGTCGGGCGTTCCGTAGGCGGCGGCGGGCGAGAACGGAAGCACACCGTCGTAGCCCCAGTTGCGCTCGCCCGGGAAGTCGGCGAGCGGCATCAGCTCGATCGCCGTGACACCGAGCTCGGCGAGGTCGCCGAGTCGCGCGCTCGCGGCGGCGAAAGTTCCTTCGACGGTGAAGCTGCCGACGTGCAGCTCGTAGATGACGGTCTCCGACCAGGGCCGCCCTCGCCACGCGGCATCGCGCCAGTCGTAGGCGCGCGGGTCGACCACCTCGCTGGCGGCATGGACGTCGCCGGGATTGAAGCGCGAGGCCGGGTCGGGCACGGCCAGGCCGTCGGGCAGACGGAAGCGATAGCGGTCGCCGGCGTGCGAGTCGCCCACGGTGAGCTGATGAACGCCATCGCCGCCGCGCGCCATCGGCAACCCCGCGCGTTCGCCGAATCCGGCCCGGCCGGTCGCGGCGACGAGCTCGAGCCGCACCTGCTCGACGCCGGGCGCCCAGAGCGCGAAGCGCACGCCGCCGTCTTCGAGCACGGCGGCACCGAAGGGCATTTCATGCGCGCGCTTCAAGGCTCGGCCCGCTCCCGGCTCAGCAGCACCACCGAGCGCCCCTGCAAGGGATAGCTCGCCTCCAGCCACGCCGACTCCGTACCCCCGCCCGATGCCTGCGCGATCGCGGTGTCGAGAAGCAGGCGCCATGGCAGCCCGTCGGCGGCCGGCAGCGTCGCAGCCGCCGGGTCGGGGCCGCCGTTGACGAGCAGGAGGAAGTCGTCGTCGAACAGCTTCTCGCCACGCGGGCCCCGCTCCGACAGGCCGTGCCCCGAGATCAGCATCGCCAGCGCATGACAGGTGCCCCAGTCGTCGACCTCCATCTCCGAGCCGTCGGTCTTCAGCCATCGCACGTCGCTCAGCGTGTCGTCGTCGATCGGCTGGCCGACGAAGAAGTTGCGCCGTCGAAAGGACGGATGGTCGCGGCGCAGCGCGATCAGGCGGCTGGTGAACGCGGTCAGCGCGGCGCGCTCCGGCGACGGCGACCAGTCGATCCAGCCGGTCTCGTTGTCCTGGCAGTAGACGTTGTTGTTGCCGCCCTGGCCGTTGCCGCGTTCGTCGCCCGCGAGCAGCATGGGCACGCCGGTCGAGAGCAGCAGCGTCGCGAGGAAGTTGCGCTTCTGCCGCTCGCGCAGCGCGTTGACCCCTTCGTCTCCGCTCGGCCCTTCGACGCCGCAGTTCCACGACAGGTTGTGATCGCTGCCGTCGCGGTTGTCCTCGCCGTTGGCGTCGTTGTGCTTGCCGTCGTAGGAGACCAGATCGTGCAGCGTGAAGCCGTCGTGCGCGGTGACGAAATTGACGCTCGCGCTCGGCCGCTTGCCGGACCAGCCGTACAGGTCCTGCGAGCCGGTCAGGCGCTGCGCCATGTCGCCCAGGCGCCCGGGGTCGCCCTTCCAGAAGCTGCGCAGACCGTCGCGATAGCGATCGTTCCACTCGGCCCAGCCGGCCGGGAACTTGCCGACCTGGTAGCCGCCGTCGCCGAGGTCCCAGGGCTCGGCGATCAGCTTGACGCGATTGAGCACGGGGTCCTGGCGGATCGTGTCGAAGAAGCCGCCGAGGTCCTCGACCTTGCCGTCCTCGCGT
>JBBSBZ010000121.1:0-9819 GCA_038250795.1 Burkholderiales bacterium
CCTTCCGGCGACGGCGAGCCGGATCGGCGCGTCGGCGTCGGCCTGCTCGGAGCTGAAAGGCGCGTCGTCGGCCTCGTCGTCGTCCGCGAGCGGGTGACCCAGCGCCGCTTCGAGCGCTGCCTCCGCCAGCGAGACAACCCCCTGCCCATGCGCGGCCGACACCGGATGCGGCTCGCCGAGGCCGAGCTCGTAGAACTCGCCGAGCATCGGCGAGGTCGGCATGCCTTCGGCCTTGTTGGCTGCCAGGACGACCTTCTTGCCGGCGCTGCGCAGGTAGCGCGCGATGTCGTGATCGTGCGCCGAGACGCCGGCACGCAGGTCGACGACGAAGACGACCGCGTCGGCCTCGGCGACCGCCTGCTCGGCCTGGCGCGCCATCTCGCGCACGATGCCGGTCGGATGTTCGGGCTCGAACCCTCCGGTGTCGATGACGATGAACTCGCGGCCGTGCGCGATCGCGTCGCCGTAGTGCCGGTCGCGGGTGAGACCGGCGAAATCGGCGACGATCGCGTCGCGGCTCTTTGTCAGTCGATTGAAGAGCGTCGACTTGCCGACGTTGGGCCGGCCGACCAGCGCGATCACGGGTTTCATCCCGTCATCGCCCGCGTATCGCAGCCGTGGTCACGACGGCCGGAAAGCGAAGACGCCGCCCGATCGCGTGACGACGACAAGCATGCCGCCGACGCTCACCGGAGGCGCGCCCGGCGCGCTGCCGTCGGTGGGCACGCGGGCCTGCGACTCGCCCTTGGCCCGCGACAGCCAGTGCAACATGCCGCTGGCGTCGCCGAAGACGACCGACTGGCCGACGACGCCCGGCGGACCGAGACCACGGAACATCAGCGCTTCCGAGATCCAGGCGATCTCGCCGCTGCTCGTGCGAAAGACGCTGATGCGATCGGATGCATCGGCGCTGAAGAGAAGCTCGGCGTCGCCGGCGACCGCGTCCGTGCCGCCGATCGCCTTGGTCCATGCGACGGTGCCCAGCTGCGCATTGACGCAGCCGACCGCCGCCTGGAACGACCGGGCGCAGAGCAGATCGCCCGCGCGCACCGCCGGGCCGACCAGATCGGCGAGGCGCTCGACTTCGTTCGCGCCCCGCGGCGAGCCCAGCGCCACTTCCCAGCGCAGCGACGGGCCGACCGGATCCAGCCCGGCCATGCGCGGACCCTGGCCGACGACCAGCGTGTTGCGAAAGGCGGCGATGACGCCGGTCTGCGAGAGCGTGAGCGGATCGCCGGGTCGCGCCAGCTGCCAGAGCTTGAGGCCGTCGTTGGCGTCGAAGGCCTGGATCGCGCGATCGACGCCGAGGACGAAGACGCGACCGCCGGCGACCAGCGGCGCGGTGGCGACGCGAAAGCCGAGGTCCGCTTTCCATTTGACCCGGGCGTTTTCGATCGCGACCAGCTCGCCGTTGCGCGTGACGACGGCCGAGACCTTGCCGTCGCTGCCGACGCCGGCCGCGATCTTCGCGCCGACATCGACGCGCCAGAGCGTCTTGCCGCTGTCGGCCTCGAGCGCGACGACGTTGCCGCTGCTCGCGGCCAGGGTCAGCACGTTGGCGTTGACCGCGACCGTGAGCGGGAACTCGACCGAACCGATGTTCTGGCTCCATACCGGACGAACCGAGATGGGCGCTGCGATCGGCTCGAGCTCCTTCGGCTTGGGCTTGTCCGATCCGAACAGCCGGCCGAAGGTGGAGTTGTAGACCGAGTCGACCGTCGAGCATCCCGCGAGGAGAGAGAGCGCCAGCACCGCGAGCACGGCGCCGAGCCGGCCCCGCACCCGGGCGCGCCGCGTCGTCGCCAGCGTCACTTGGCCGCCTCGGCGGCGCTTGCCGCCGGTTGCACGCCCAGCACGTTGAGCTTGGCCTCGATGAGCTTGCGATAGTCGATCTTCGGGTCCATCGCGGTCCAGGCCTTCTGGTAGGCCGCCTTCGCATCCTCGCTCTTGCCCTCGGCCAGGTAGACGTCCCCGCGGCGGTCGGCCGCGAGTGCCGCGAACTGGGGCGAATCGATGCCGTCGAGCGCCTTCAGGGCGTCGTCGTACTTCTTCGCATCGAGCTGGAGACCGGCCAGGCGCAGGCGAGCGATCGCCTGGTACTCGTTCTCGCTCGCGTTGTCGGCGACCCAGGCGAGGCTGGCCTGCGCCTCGTCGAGCTTGCCCTTCTCCGCCGCCACGCGCGCCGCGACGAGGCCGGCCTGTTGCGTGAACGCAGCGTGGGGGTAGCGCGACTTCATGTCGCCGAAGATCCTCGTCGCGACGTCGGCATCGGACGCCTGCGCGGCGCGGTCGACCTCGTCGAACAGCGCCCCGGCCTTGGCACCCTGGTCGCGCTGATAGATGTTCCAGCCGTTCCAGGCCGCGTAGGCGCCCAGGACGGCGACGAGTACCCAGGTGACGAGGCTGCCGTACTGCTTCCAGAAGGCTTTCAGCTGGTCGAGCTGTTCCTGCTCTTCGAGGTCGAGATGAGTGGCCATGGCGGATCGGGAGGCGCCGCGCGGGCGCGCGGGCGTGAAGCGGGCAAACGCGAATTATGCGGTGAGGGTCGGGGCCCAGGCCGCAACGTCGACGAGGGCGACCGCGCGCTGGGGCGAGGCCGGGTCGCGCAACGACTTGACCGAAGCCTCGCCGCGTGCCCGCTCCTCGGCGCCGAAGATGATGGCGTAGCGCGCGCCGCTGGCGTCGGCCTTCTTGAACTGCGCCTTCATGCTGCCGAGGCCGTCGCTCCCAGCGGCGTGCATCTGGACGGAGACGCCGGCAGCGCGCAGCGCCTCGCAGGTGGTCATTGCGACGGCGAGCGCGCCGGCGTCGGGGACGATGGCATAGACGTCGATCGTCGCCGTCGTCGCCTGGGCGCCGACGGCCTCGAGCAGCAGGAGCATCCGCTCGACGCCCATGCCCCAGCCGACCGCGCGCGTGGGCTTGCCGCCGAGCTGCTCGAACAGGAAGTCGTAGCGACCACCGCCGCAGACCGTGCCCTGGGCGCCGAGCTTGTCGGTCGTCCACTCGAAGACGGTAAGGTTGTAGTAGTCCAGGCCGCGCACCAGGCGGCGATTGACGCGGTAGTCAAGCCCGGCGGCGTCGAGCACGGCGCGCACGGCATCGAAGTGCGCGAGCGAATCGGCGCCGAGAAACTCCATCAGGTGCGGCGCCGCCTCGATGACCGGCTGCAACGCCGGATTCTTGCTGTCGAGGATGCGCAGCGGATTCGTGTGCAGCCGGCGCCGCGCGTCGTCGTCGAGCAAGCCAGCGTGGCGCTCGAGATGCGCGATCAGCGCCGCGCGGTGGGCGCTGCGCTCCTCGGGCTGGCCGAGGCTGTTGAGTTCGAGGCGGACATCGCGGCCTTCGACCAGGCCGAGGTCGCGCAGGAGCGCACGGCACATCAGGATCTGCTCGGCATCGACGTCGGGGCCGGCGAAGCCCAGCGCCTCGACGTCGATCTGGTGGAACTGGCGATAGCGACCCTTTTGCGGCCGCTCGTGGCGGAATACGGCCACCTGGCTCCAGAGGCGCAGCGGTCCGTTGTAGAGCGCGTTGTGCTCGATCATGGCGCGCACGATGCCCGCGGTCGCCTCGGGCCGCAGCGTCAGGCCGTCGCCGTTCATCGCGTCCGCGAAGGAATACATCTCCTTCTCGACGATGTCTGTCGCCTCGCCGATGCCACGCACGAACAGCGCTGTCGGCTCGACGATCGGCGTGCGTACGTTGGCGTAACCGTAGCGCCGCATCAGCGTTCTCACCGTGGCCTCGAACGCCTCCCAGCGCGCCGATTCCGGCGGCAGGATGTCGTTCATGCCCTTGACGGCGCGCAGGCTCTCGCTCATGTGCGCCTTCGCGTCGATTCGACTCGGCTCACCGTCACCCGACGGTGGCCGTGCCGAAGCGCTTCTCGATGTAGTTCTCGACGAGCGCGTGGAATTCGGCGGCGATGTTGTCGCCGCGCAGCGTGAGCGCCTTCTCGCCGTCGATGAAGACCGGCGCGGCGGGCGCCTCGCCGGTGCCGGGCAGGCTGATGCCGATGTCGGCATGCTTGCTCTCGCCCGGGCCGTTGACGATGCAGCCCATCACCGCGACCTTCATCGTCTCGACGCCGGGATAGCGCGCCTTCCAGACCGGCATCTGCGCTTGCAGGTAGTCGTCGATCTCCTTGGCGAGCTCCTGGAAGGTGGTGCTCGTCGTTCGGCCGCAGCCCGGACAGGCCGTGACGCTCGGGTTGAACGAGCGCAGGCCAAGCGACTGCAGGATCTCGAGCGCAACGACGACTTCCTGGGTGCGCGCCTCGCCGGGCTGCGGCGTGAGCGAGACCCGGATCGTGTCGCCGATGCCTTCCTCGAGCAGGAGCGCGAGCGCCGCCGTCGACGCCACCGTGCCCTTGGTGCCCATGCCGGCCTCGGTCAGGCCGAGGTGAAGCGGATAGTCGCAGCGACGGGCGAGCGCGCGATAGACGCTCACGAGGTCCTGCACCCCCGACATCTTGCAGGACAGGATGATCTGTTCGGGCGCCAGGCCGATCTTCTCGGCCAGCCGCGCCGACTCGATCGCCGAGGTGATGATGGCGCGGTACATGATCTGGCGCGGCTCGAAGGGCTCGGCGAGCTTCGCGTTCTCGTCCATCAGCTCGGTGAGCAATTCCTGGTCGAGGCTGCCCCAGTTGACGCCGATGCGCACCGCCTTGTCGTAGCGCACCGCCGCTTCGACCATCTGCGCGAACTGGCGGTCGTGCTTGTCACCCTTGCCGACATTGCCTGGGTTGATGCGGTACTTCGAGAGCGCCTCGGCACAGGCCGGGAAGTCGGTGAGGAGCCGGTGCCCGTTGTAGTGGAAATCGCCGATCAGCGGCACGTCGATGCCCATCCGGTCGAGCTGCTCGCGGATGTAGGGAACCGCGGCGGCGGCCTCGGGCGTGTTGACGGTGATCCGCACCATCTCCGACCCGGCGATCGCCAGCTCCTTCACCTGGATCGCCGTGCCGATCGCGTCGACAGTGTCGG
Organism: Burkholderiales bacterium; assembly: GCA_038250795.1. Classification (GTDB taxonomy): domain Bacteria; phylum Pseudomonadota; class Gammaproteobacteria; order Burkholderiales; family Burkholderiaceae_C; genus Schlegelella_A. Next base: position 4,992 of record JBBSBZ010000121.1, read on the forward strand.
TGTTGGTCATCGACTGCACCCGCACCGGCGCGTCGCCGCCGACGGTGACGACCCGGTCGCCCCAGCGCACCCTGGCCTGGCGCGAATGGCGCGGCGCCGGACGCGCGGGCTCGATGTAGTCGGCGAACGATGAAGGGGGTGAATCGCGCATGACGGGCAATCGGAGGGCGGCCGCTATTTGAGCTCGAAGCGGGCCACGTTGTCGCGCGCGTAGGTCGCGAGCTCGAGCGGCCGACCGCGATAGCTCATGCGGGTGCCGCCGACATTGCCGATACGCACGCGAAATGGCGCCTCGCCGTCGAGCACGATCGCTTCGCCCGGCGCCAGGACTCGCGCGACCAGCGAACGGCCCCGCGCGTCGGTGACCTCGACCCACGTCGCCTCGGCCGCGCGCACCTGCAGCACGCCCGCCGCCGCATCTTCGCCACCGCCTGGCCTGGCCGCGGACGCCTCGCTCGCCGCCGAGACGACGACCGTGGACCCAACCGGCGTGGGGCTCGCCCCGGCCGCGGCATCGGACGAGGCGATCGCCGCGTCGGAAGCCACCGATGCGGGGCCGCTCGCGGCGAGAGACTCGCCAGGCAGGACCGCCGAGTCCGACGTCACGACGGCAGGCTCGCTGCCCGCCGCCGCGACAGGACTGGCGCCTGTCCAGGGCGGCATGCGGATCGTTCCGGACGGAATGGCGAGGACGCCGATGGCGGCAAGCACGACGAGACCCGTGATCCAGAACCAGGGGCCGAATGAAAGCGCGAGCCCCTCGCGCTGGACCAGCGCTCCCGGGCGCTCGCGAAAGGGCGTGTTGAGGCCGGTGCCGACGCTCTCCAGCCGATAGCCCGACGCCGGAGGCAGGAGGCTCAGGACGGGCGCGGGATCGATCTTCAGCGCGCGGCAGACGGTCTGCGCCAGGGCCCGCGTGAAGGTCGCATCAGGAAGGTCATCGAGGCGGTCGGCCTCGAGCATCTCGAGCTTCTTCGGGGAGACCTTGATCGACGCCGCGAGGGCCGCGATGTGCAGCCCCTGCTTCTCGCGCGCCTCGCGCAGCAACCGGCCGGCCGTGACTGCGCCCGGAGCGGGCGGCACCCCTCCCGCCTCACTCATCGAAATCGCCGCGCGCGAACGCGCGTGCTTCACGCGAGTCGGGGAATCGGCTGCGCAGTTGACTGCCGAAGTCTCGCGTGCCCTGGCGGTTGCCGAGCTTGTTCTCGATCCGGGCTGCAAGCCAGAGGGTCTGGGCGTTCGAGACGTCGGGCAGCGCGTTGACGCGGCGAACGTAGAAGCGCGCCCTCTCGTACTCGCCGCGCCGATACAGGACCTCCGAGAGATTGGTGGCGATGAGCGGACTGGTCGGATCCAGCTCGTGGGCGCGCGTCAGCGAGGCCTCTGCCTCGAGGAGCTTGCCCGCGCCGGCCTGGCAGATTCCTTGCGCGAGCAGCGTGCGAGAGGTGCCGCGGTACTGAGGCACGGCGAGAGCCTGGGCGAAGAAGCCGGCGGCCTCGGGGTAGCGCTTCTCCTGGCACAGGTACCAACCGTAGTTGTGCAGGGTGTCGGCGTCGCGCGGATTGATCTGCAGCGCCCGCTTGAAGCTTTCTTCGGCGAGCGCCTGATCGCCCAGATTGGCGTAGATCAGGCCGCGCAGGTTGAAGGCCTCGCCGTACTGGGGATCGGCGGCGATCGCGAGCTTGACCTGGTCGAGCGCAATCGTCATCTGGCCGCGACCGAAATAGGCCGCGGCGAGATCCATGCGCGCCCGGGCCCGCTTGAGCCCGTCGGGCTCGTCCGACGCGGTGATCCGGTCGGGCGCCTCGTTCGACGGCGACGGCAGCTGGCGCTGCGTGGTCGTCGTGCAGCCCGCGATCGTCACGAACAGCGGCACGAGAAGGACGAGGGCACGCAGGTTCATGGCCGCGTCTCCATCTGGTTGGCCGGCACGGACTTGCGCGACACGGGCGAGGACATCGGCACCGCTTCGGCGCGCTCGCGTCGCTCCGCGACGCGGGTCCGGTCCTGCACCTCGCCGGCAAGCTGCCCGCACGCGGCGGCGATGTCGTCGCCGCGCGTTTTCCGGATCGTGGCGACGATGCCGACGTCCTGCAGCACGGCGGCGAAGGCACGGACGCGCTCGTCGGGCGAGCGGCGCAGTCCCGACGCCTCGAACGGGTTGAAGGGAATGAGGTTGACCTTGCACGACAGGCCGGGGTCGGCTGCCGTGCCATCGCCCTGGAGCAGGCGGCGCAGCGCCTCGGCCTGCGCCTGCGAATCGTTGACGCCGTCGAGCATGCAGTATTCGATGGTGATGAAGTCGCGCGGCGCGCGCTCGAGATATCGCCGCGCCGAGGCGAGGAGCTCGGCGATAGGGTACTTCCGGTTGAGGGGCACGAGCTCGTCGCGCAGGGCGTCGTCGGGCGCGTGCAGCGACACTGCGAGCGCGACCGGGCAATCGTCGCGCAGGCGATCGATCAGCGGCACGACGCCCGACGTCGACACCGTGACCCGGCGCCGCGACAGGCCGTAGCCGTGGTCGTCGAGCATCGTCCGGAGCGCCGGCAGGAGCGCCGCGTAGTTCTGGAGCGGCTCGCCCATCCCCATCATCACGACGTTGCTGATGACGCGCTCGCCTTCGGCCACGCCGAGCCTTCGGCGCAGCGAGAACTCGGCGTGCCAGAGCTGGGCGACGATCTCGGCGGTCGTCAGGTTGCGGCTGAAGCCCTGGTGGCCGGTGGCGCAGAAGCGGCAGTTGACCGCACAGCCCGCCTGCGACGAGATGCAGAGCGTGCCGCGGCCGGATTCCGGGATGAAGACGGTCTCGATGGCGTCACCGGCGCCGACATCGAAGAGCCACTTGATCGTGCCGTCGCTCGCGACCTGCTCGCTCGCGATCGGCAGTGCGCGGACTTCCGCCTCGGCGACCAGCTTGTCCCGAAAGGGCCTGGCGAGATCCGACATGGCGGCGAAGTCGGCCCCGCCGCGCTGGTGGATCCAGCGAAACAGCTGGGTCGCGCGAAAGGCCTTCTCGCCGCGCTGCTCGCACCAGTCGCCGAGCGCGCTGCGGTCGAACTGGAGGAGGTTGACCATTTCGCTGGCGTCTTCAGCGGCTGTGGATGTTCATGCCCGGGAAGAAGAACGCGATCTCGACCGCGGCCGTCTCGGCGGCGTCGGAGCCATGCACGGCGTTCGCGTCGATGCTCGCCGCGAAGTCGGCGCGGATCGTGCCGGCATCGGCCTTTTTCGGGTCGGTCGCGCCCATCAGCTCGCGATTCTTGGCAATCGCGCCCTCGCCTTCGAGCGCCTGGATCATCACCGGGCCGGAGGTCATGAAGGACACCAGGTCACCGAAGAAGGGCCGCGCCTTGTGGACGGCGTAGAACGCCTCGGCATCGGCCTTGGACAGGTGAGCCATCTTCGCGGCGATGACCTTGAGGCCCGCACCTTCGAAGCGCGAATAGATCTGCCCGATCACGTTCTTCGCGACGGCGTCGGGCTTGATGATCGAGAGGGTGCGTTCCAGCGCCATGCGTTGTTCTCCGGGGCTCTTGGGCAAAGCTTTCGATTGTAGAGGTCGTGCGCGCCGGCGGCTCAGCGACCGCGGCGGCCGCCGCCCCCCCCGTACCCGCCACCGCCACCGCCGCCATGTCCGCCGCCGCCGCCGCCGCCGCCGCCGCCGCCCCCACCACCGCCATAGCCGCCGCCTCCTCGACCGCGGTTCTTGCGGTGGAAGGCATCGGCGCCGATGTAGCCCATCGAGGTCTGGAGCGGATCCGGCTGCTTCGGGTCGCCCTTGGGGCCCGACGGTGCGCGCGGTGCGCTGCCGCCGGCGCCGAAGCCGCTGTTGGGGCCGATGCGTCGACCCTGCACGAAGCGGTGATCGAAGGTCTGCTGGAGCGGGTTGGGGATGCGGCTCGGATCGAAGTCATCCTCGTCGTCGTTGTCGTCCCGGTTTGTCGGCGCGCGCTCCTGCGAGGGCGGCGCATCGAAGCGGGCCTCGTCCGGGCGGCGAGCCGCAGGCGGGCGCTGGCGGCCCTGCGGCCCGCGGTCGTTCTGCGGCCGGTCGTTGCGGTCGTTGCGGCCGTTGCGCGGGCCGCGGTCGTCGCCGCGCCGCGGTCCGCCTTCGGCGGGTCGCTCGTCCTGGCGCTCGTTCGGGTTGCCGCTCGCGAGCCGCCGGATCGAGCGCACGTCCGCTTCCGGCAGGTCGACCCAGACGCCGCGCTTCAGGCCGTGCGGCAGCACGACCGTGCCGTAGCGGATACGGATGAGCCGGCTGACCGTGAGGCCGACGGCATCGAAGAGTTTTCGCACCTCGCGGTTGCGACCCTCGGTGATGACGACCCGGTACCACTCGTTGAGTCCCTCTCCGCCGCCGTTCTCGATCGACTTGAAGGCGGCCCGCTGACCCTCGATCTCGACGCCTTCGAGCAGCTTGGCCCGGGCCTCGTCCTCGAGGTGGCCCATGACACGCACCGCGTACTCCCGCTCGACGCCGAAGCGCGGATGCATGAGCTGGTTGGCGAGCCCGCCGGAGGTCGTGAAGAGGAGCAGGCCCTCGGTGTTGATGTCGAGCCTTCCGACCGACTGCCACTTGCCCTGCTGGAGGCGCGGCAGGCGGCGAAAGACGGTAGGACGGTGCTGCGGGTCGTCGTGCGTGACGATCTCGCCGGCAGGCTTGTGGTACGCGATGATCCTCGCCGGTGGCGGCACGATGCGCAGTCGCACCGGCTTGCCGCTGACCTCGACGCGATCGCCGAAGGAGATGCGCTGTCCGGTGTGCGCCGGCTCGCCGTTGACGGTGATCTTGCCGTCGGCGATCAGCTCTTCCATGTCACGACGCGAG
>JBBSBZ010000122.1:0-9812 GCA_038250795.1 Burkholderiales bacterium
ATTTCCTCACCCGCAGGTACCACTCGCACAGCAGCCGAACCTGCTTGGGCGTGTAGCCCTTCTGCACCATGCGGTTGACGAAGTTCTCGTGCTTCTTGGCCTCGTCGGCACTCGCCTTGGCGTTGAAGCTGATCACCGGCAACAGCTCCTCGGTGTTCGAGAACATCTTCTTCTCGATCACCGTGCGCAGCTTCTCGTAGCTTGTCCAGGCCGGGTTCTTGCCGGCGTTGTTGGCGCGCGCGCGCAGCACGAAGTTGACGATCTCGTTACGGAAATCCTTCGGGTTCGAGATGCCGGCGGGCTTCTCGATCTTCTCGAGCTCGGAGTTCAGCTGGGCGCGGTCGAACACCTCGCCGGTGTCGGTGTCCCGGTACTCCTGATCCTGGATCCAGTAGTCGGCATAGGTGACGTAGCGATCGAAGATGTTCTGCCCGTACTCGCTGTAGCTTTCGAGGTAGGCGGTCTGGATCTCCTTGCCGATGAACTCGGCGTAGCGCGCCGAGAGGTGCTCCTTGATGAAGCCGAGGTACTTCTGCTCGACTTCCGACGGGAACTGCTCGCGCTCGATCTGCTGCTCCAGCACGTACATCAGGTGAACCGGGTTGGCCGCCACCTCGGCCGGATCGAAGTTGAAGACCTTCGACAGGATCTTGAAGGCGAAGCGCGTGGAGATGCCGCTCATGCCCTCGTCGACGCCGGCATAGTCGCGGTACTCCTGGTAGCTCTTGGCGCGCGGGTCGGTGTCCTTCAGGTTCTCGCCGTCGTAGATCAGCATCTTCGAGTACAGCGACGAGTTCTCCGGCTCCTTCAGGCGCGTGAGCATCGCGAACTGGCTCATCATCTTGAGCGTGCCCGGAGCGCATGCGGCTTCGGCCAGCGACGAGTTGCGCAGCAGCTTCTCGTAGATCTTGATCTCCTCGGAGGTGCGCAGGCAATACGGCACCTTGACGATGTAGATCCGGTCGAGGAAAGCCTCGTTGTTCTTGTTGTTGCGGAACGTCTTCCACTCGCTCTCGTTGCTGTGCGCCAGGACGATGCCGTCGAACGGGATCGCGCCGAAGCCTTCGGTGCCCTTGTAGTTGCCTTCCTGGGTCGCCGTGAGGAGCGGGTGCAGCACCTTGATCGGCGCCTTGAACATCTCGACGAACTCGAGCAGGCCCTGGTTGGCAAGGCACAGACCGCCGGAGAAGCTGTAGGCGTCGGGGTCATCCTGCGAGAAGGTCTCGAGCTTTCGGATGTCGACCTTGCCGACCAGCGCCGAGATGTCCTGGTTGTTCTCGTCGCCCGGCTCCGTTTTCGAGACGCCGACCTGCTTCAGCACACTCGGATGGCGCTTGACGATCTTGAACCTGCGGATGTCGCCGCCGAACTCGTCGAGGCGCTTGACGGCCCACGGGCTCAGGATGCGGTTGAGGTAGCGGCGAGGAATGCCGTACTCGTTCTCCAGCAAGGGGCCGTCTTCCGCGGGATCGAAGAGGCCGAGCGGCGACTCGTTCACCGGCGAGCCCTTGATCGCATAGAACGGCACGTGCTCCATGAGCTGCTTCAGCCGCTCGGCGATCGAGCTCTTGCCGCCACCGACGGGACCGAGGAGATAGAGGATCTGCTTCTTCTCCTCGAGCCCCTGGGCGGCGTGCCGGAAGTAGCTCACGACCTGCTCGATCGCGTCTTCCATGCCGTAGAACTCGGCGAAGGCGGGATAGATCTTGATGACCTTGTTGGCGAACAGCCGCGACATGCGCGTGTCGTTGCGCGTGTCGATCATCTGCGGCTCGCCGATGGCCTTGAGCATCCGCTCGGCGGCGGTCGCATAGGCGAGCGGATTGCGCTTGCACTCCGCGAGATAGTCCTCGATCGACAGCTCTTCTTCGCGACTGCGCTCGAATCGCGCGGCAAAGTTGCTGATGACATCCATTGCTGATCTCCTAGGGCGAAGGAGGCGCCGAAGGCTCGTGGCCTTCGTGCGACCGGGGAAGTTCTGATGGAGCCCGGCGGGGCGCCATCAGAGCTTTCCTTGGCAATCAGCGGCTGTCGTTCAAGCGGTCAAGCTTCGTTCATCGTGCCACAAGGCAAGCCCGGAGATGCGGGGCAATCGCGGACCTGCTCTTCGCATGTGCGGGTTAGCAAGCAACGTGCCGAAAACTCGTTCGGTTGACCCGGCGCTTCAGTGGCAAGCCCGTCGCGTGCGAAGTTGCTCGGCGTGTCGTCGACGACCCTCATCCCGGTCCATGGCCGAGACGCGAGAGCAGCCCGTTCAGCTCGTCGAGCGATGCGAACGCGATCGCCACTTCGCCGGCCTCGCCTTTGCCCGTGCGCCTCTTCACGCGGATCTGCACGCTTGCCGACAGCAGGTCTGACAGTTGCTGTTCGATGCGGACGATATCTCGCCCATTCTGACCATTCGCGCGCACGGCCGCAGGTCGCGCCGGTGCAGCGTGACGGGCGACGCGCCGCTCGGCGTCGCGCACGCTCAGCTTCCTCGAGGCGATCTCGTTGGCCTCGATGATCTGCTGCGCGCCGTCGAGGCCGAGCAGGGCCCGCGCATGGCCCATCTCGAGATCACCGGCGAGGAGCATCTGCTGCACCGGCTCGGACAGATTGAGCAGACGCAGCAGATTGGTCGTCGTGCTGCGCGAGCGGCCGACGGCGCGTGCCGCAGCGTCGTGCGTCATGCCGAACTCTTCGGTGAGCCGCCTGAGGCCGCGCGCTTCCTCGAGCGGATTGAGGTCTTCGCGCTGGATGTTCTCGATCAGCGCCATCGCGGCTGCGGCTTCGTCCGGGACGTCCCGGACCAGCACCGGCACCTGGTCGAGGCCGGCGAGGCGGGCAGCGCGGAAGCGGCGCTCGCCGGCGATGATCTCGAACTGCTCGCGGCCGTCGCGCCGATCGTGCAAGGGCCGCACGAGCACGGGCTGCATCACGCCCTGCGCCTTGATGCTCTCCGCAAGCTCGTAGAGCGCGCCTTCGTCGACGCGCGTGCGCGGCTGGTACTTGCCAGGGTGCAGCTGATCGAGCGCGAGGGACCTCGGCTCGCCATCGGAAACGGTGGCCGGGGGCCCGTCGACGACCCGCGGCCCGAGCAGCACTTCGAGACCGAGGCCGAGGCCCTTGGGTTTCCTTGTCGCCATGGGCGGGATTGTCGGGGATCGCCACGCGTCGCGAGGAGAGCGCCGGGTCCGGCGCTGCGCCTCGGTCTGCCGTATGCTGTCTGTCCAACGTTCGGGAGCAGGGATGACGATTCGCGTCTTCGTCGACGGCCAGGAAGGCACGACCGGCCTTCGCATCCACGAGTACCTCGCTCAGCGCGCCGACATCGAGGTGCTGCGCGCCGCGCCCGAGTTGCGCAAGGATGCGGCCGAGCGCGCACGCCTGCTCAACGCCTCCGACGTCTCGTTCCTCTGCCTGCCCGATGCCGCCGCGCGTGAAGCGGCGGCCCTGGTGACGAACCCGCGCACCTGCCTGATCGACGCGAGCACGGCGCATCGCACCGATGCGTCGTGGGCCTACGGCCTGCCGGAGCTCGTCGCCGGCCAGCGCGACCGGATCCGTGCCTCGAAGCGGATCGCGAACCCCGGTTGCCACGCGACCGCGTTCATCCTGCTCGTGCGTCCACTGGTCGATGCCGGCCTGTTGTCGTCGACGGCCGCCGTGAGCGCGACCTCGATCACCGGCTACTCGGGCGGCGGCAGGAAGATGATCGAGCAGTACGAAGCCGGCGGCGATGAGCGCCTGGCCGCGCCTCGTCCCTACGGCCTGACACTCTCGCACAAGCATCTGCCGGAGGTGATGGCGCACGGTCGCCTCGAGAACCGGCCGGTGTTCATGCCGGTGGTCGCCAACTTCCTGAAGGGGCTGTCGGTCGCAATCCCGCTTCACCTGAGCGAGATGAGGCGGGGCACGACGGCCAGCCACGTGCAGTCGGCGCTCGCGGAGCGCTACGCCGGCGAGCCGTTCGTGCGGGTGCAGGCGTTGTGCGATCCGGCGACCTTGGCGGAGGGCTTCTTCGACATCCAGGCCTGCAACGACACGAACAACGTCGATCTCTTCGTCTTTGCGAACGACGCGCAGGTGCTCCTGATGTCTCGCCTCGACAACCTCGGCAAGGGTGCGAGCGGCGCAGCGGTGCAATCGATGAACGTCCATCTCGGGATGGACGAGAGCACCGGCCTGTAGCCGAAGCCCGCTGCGGCTCGTGGCGCCAGTGGCGGCGCCCAGGGGCTTCAGCCCTCGGGCGGCGTCCTGTAGTGATACGAGTAGGCGTCGACGAAGCCGAGGCGGCGATAGAGCCAGCGTGCCGCGTCGTTCGATGCATCGACCTGCAGATAGGCGACGCGGGCACCGGCGACCGTGGCGAGTTCCAGCAGGTGTCGGCAGATGCCCTCGGCCACCCCTCGCCGGCGGTGCCCTTCGGCGGTGAAGACGTCGTACAGGCCTGCGAGGTCGCCTTCGACGACGACCTGCCCGGCGCCCACCGTGCTGCCGTCGCCGGCGAACGCCAGCACGCCGCGATGCGGCACCGGCGAGTGGGCGATGCGGTCGGCATGGGCGCGACGCTCGTCGCCGCTCGACCCCCTTTCCCTGCCGATCCAGTCGGCAAAGTCCGACGGACCGACGGCTGCGACGCGCAACGAAGCGGCCGTCGCAAGCGGGGCCATGCCCGGTGCGATCTCTTCCGCGACCATCACGCGTGTCTCGTCCAGGCAGACCATGCCCGCGGCCGCCAGTCTTGCATCGAGTCCGTCGGGTTGCGAGAAGGGTGTGATCCGGACGTAGGGCCAGAGCCCCGACGCCTCGTAGATCGGCAGGCACAGCGCCAGTTTGTCGGCGACGGGCAGGCGACCGGCCGCGACGGGTTGAATGCATCGCGCCCGTTTCGCCTTTGCGGGGGAAAACCGGACGAGCCAGCCGTCGACCCATCGCTGTTCTCGCGGCGCGCTTGCGTTGATGCCGGCATCTTCGATCCGGGAGAGCAGACCCGACGCGAAGCGCGTTGCGATCGGCCGGCAACCTGCGTTCATCTTACTTCTTCTGTGTCCAACAGCGTCGAACGGGTGTCAAGCTCCTTGGCGAATTCAAGAAACGCGAGTGCTCCCTTGGAGGTCGGATCGAAGACCACGCCGGGCATTCCAAAACTGGGAGCTTCCGCGAGTCGCACGTTGCGAGGAACGACAGTGTCGAAGACCTTGTTGCCGAAGTGAGTCTTCAGTTGCTCGCTCACCTGGGCCTGCAGGGTGATCCGGGCGTCAAACATCACGCGCAGGATGCCGATCACCTCGAGCGCCGGATTCAGGTTGGCGTGGACCTGCTTGATCGTGTTGACCAGGTCCGAGAGTCCCTCGAGGGCGAAGTACTCGCACTGCATCGGCACGATGACGCCGTTCGCGCAAGACAGGCCATTGAGGGTGAGCAGGCTGAGGCTGGGCGGGCAGTCGATGAGGACGAAGTCGTGATCCGCGGTGGCCGCGGCGAGCGCACCACGCAGGCGGCGGTCGCGGCGCTCGAGCCCGACCAGTTCGATCTCGGCGCCGGCGAGCTCGCGATTGGCGCCGACGACGTCGAAACCGCCTTTCGGGCTCGGTCGGCGGACCTCGGCGATGGTCGCGTTCTCGAGCAGGATGTCGTAGACGCTCAGCTCGAGAGCGCGCTTGTCGATCCCGGCGCCCATGGTGGCATTTCCCTGCGGGTCGAGGTCGACCACGAGGACCCGTCGGCCGAGCTTCGCCAGCCCGGCCGCCAGGTTGAGCGTCGTCGTCGTCTTGCCGACACCGCCCTTCTGGTTCGCGATGCAGAAGATCTTCATGGTGGACTCTTTGTTCGTGTTCGGGGCGAGCACTCGCTCTCGCGCGAGTCCTGTGCCATCGCCAGGCATCGTTCCGAGGCGAGCCCGGGCACGCGAAGGACATGAGCGGAGAAGGCCACGCCCAGGCGCGCCGCTTCCGCGACCTCCTGGTCCGTCGGCTTGCCTTTCATGGCCAGCCACCAGCCGCCCGGTGCCAGCAGATGCCGTGTCGACGTCACGATGTCCGCGAGGGCGGCGTAGGCGCGGCTGACGATCACGTCGTACCGTGGCGATGACGTCAGATCCTCCACTCGGGCATGTCGCGCGGCAAGATTGCCGAGCCGCAGCGATGCCGCCACGTGGGTGATGAAGGCGGCCTTCTTTCCGACGCTGTCGACGCAGACCACCGCGAAGCGAGGCTCGGCGATGGCGAGGACGACGCCCGGCAGGCCGGCCCCGCTGCCGACGTCGAGGATCGCCGGCCGATCGCCTTGCACCAGCGTTCGCAGGGTGGGGATTGCCGCCAGGGAGTCGACGACATGCTGCGTCGCCATCGCTGCCGGGTCGCGCACCGCGGTCAGGTTGTACGTCGCATTCCAGCGATCGATCAGCCGCACATAGGCCACGAGCAGGTCGACCTGGGAAGCGCGGAGATCCAGGCCGAGCTGCGTCGCGCCTGCCGCGATGACGCTGCCCAGATCAGCGTCGGCAATCGTCGCCCCGGGGATGGAGGAAGCGGTCAAGCGTCGCGCTGCGCGTCGGGCGCGGCTCGGGCGGAGGCTGAAGCTTGGCGATGCCGCTTGAGATGCACCAGCAGGAGCGAAAGCGCGGCCGGCGTCACGCCCGGCAGGCGCCCGGCCGCACCCAGCGTTCCGGGCCGGGCGCGCTCGAGAACCTGCCTGACCTCGAACGACAGCGCGCGGACCGCGGAAAAGTCGAAGTCCTCGGGCAGCGGCGTGCCGTCGGCTCGGGCGCTCCTGTCCACGTCTGCATCCTGCTTGGCGAGATAACCGGCGTACTTCGCCGCCACCTCGATCTGCTCGATGGCCTGGTCGGCGAAGACGCGCCCGTTCTCTCGCCGCAGTGTTTCACGTGAAACGCCATCGTCGGCGCCATCCGCCGAGGGCAGGGCATCGAAGCTCATGCCGGGGCGACGAAGCAGGTCGAGCAGGCTGGTACGTCCGGACTGCCGACCGGGCGCGCCCGTCCGGGCGCGCAGCGTCGAGAGTCGCTGTGTTTCACGTGAAACGAGATCGCGTTTCCGGCAGAAGGCGTCCCAGCGGACATCGTCGACCACGCCGAGCTCGCGCCCGGCCTCTGTCAGCCGAACATCAGCGTTGTCCTCGCGCAGGCGAAGCCGGTATTCAGCGCGGCTCGTGAACATTCGATAGGGCTCGGTGACGCCCTTCGAGACGAGATCGTCGACGAGCACGCCCAGATAGGCCTGGTCACGGCTCGGCACCCATGCGCCGTCGCCGCGGATCTGGCGGACTGCGTTGATGCCGGCGTGCAGGCCCTGGGCCGCCGCCTCCTCGTAGCCCGTCGTTCCATTGATCTGCCCAGCGAAAAACAAGCCGGCGATCGCACGCGTTTCGAACGTGGGCCTGAGCGCACGCGGATCGAAATAGTCGTACTCGATGGCATAGCCCGGGCGAACGATGTGGGCCTGTTCCAGTCCGGCGATCGAGCGCACCGCCTCGACCTGGACGTGGAACGGCAGCGACGTCGAGATGCCGTTCGGGTAGACCTCGTGCGTCGTCAGCCCTTCGGGTTCGAGAAAGATCTGGTGCGAATCCTTGCCGGCGAAGCGATTCACCTTGTCCTCGATGCTCGGGCAGTAGCGAGGGCCGACGCCGTCGATCAGCCCGGTGAACATCGGACTCTCGCCGAACCCGCCGCGGATGATCTCGTGCGTGCGGGCGTTGGTCTGCGTGATCCAGCACGACACCTGGCGCGGATGTCGGGACGGGTCGCCCATGAAGCTGAAGACGGGCACCTCGAGCCGATCGCCGGCGCCATCTCCCGGCTGCTCCACGAGGTTCTCATAGTCGATGGTCCTGCCGTCCAGGCGCGGCGGCGTGCCGGTCTTGAGCCGGCCCTGGGGCAGTTTCAGCTCCTTCAACCGGGCCGACAAGGTCAGGGCCGGAGCCTCGCCGGCACGCCCGCCAGCGTGGCTGTCGAGGCCGACGTGGATGCGGCCATCGAGGAAAGTTCCGGTCGTCAAGATGACGGACGAGGCATCGAAGCGAACGCCCACTTGCGTCACGACGCCCGCCACGCGGTCCCCTGTGACGATCAAGTCATCACATGCTCCCTGGAAGATCCAGAGGTTCGCCTGGGACTCCAGGCGCTGACGGATTGCCGCCTTGTAGAGGATCCGGTCCGCTTGAGCCCGAGTCGCGCGCACCGCCGCGCCCTTGGACCCGTTGAGGATGCGGAAATGGATGCCGGCCTCGTCGGCGGCGGCGGCCATCGCGCCGCCCAGCGCATCGACCTCCTTCACGAGATGGCCCTTGCCGATGCCGCCGATCGAAGGGTTGCAGCTCATCTGGCCGAGCGTCTCGATCGAGAGTGTGAGAAGCAGGGTCGCTGCGCCCATGCGGGCGGAGGCGAGCGCAGCTTCGGTGCCGGCGTGACCGCCACCGACGACGATCACGTCGAAATGTCGAGGAAAGAGCATCAGCAAACCCGAGCGAATCGGCGATTGTATTTTTTCGCACCGCGGTGCGGCGCACCGGTGCCGGTGTCACCCGGGCCGCAGCATCTCCGTGTGCTCGATGCCGTCTTCCGGATAGGGCTGGCCGACGACCGCGAACCCGAAGCTCTCGTAGAACCGCTCGAGACGGGTCTGCGCCGAGATGCGCAGCGCAACGCCGGGCCAGATCGACTGCGCATGGACGAGCGCACGGGCAACGAGCTGCCGGCCGAGCCCGCGGCCGCGTGCCGCCGAGGTCGTGATGACACGCCCGAGCGAAGCCTCCTCGTACTTCGCGCCCGGCTCGAGCAGGCGCGCGTACGCCATCGGCATGCGCTCGCCTGCCGACCACGCGGCGAGATGGAACGCGCGCTCGTCGAGCCCGTCGGCATCGAGGAACGCGCACTGCTGCTCGACCGCGAAGACCTCCTGGCGGGCCATGTAGATGAATTGGAGCTCGCGCACCGTGAGCGACTCGAAACGACGGAAGCGCCAGTCCAGCCCGCTCATCGCACGGCTGCCTCGCGCAGATGCCGCGCCACGTACCACACGCCCAGCGCGGTCAGCGCGGCGCAGACGCCGAGCGGCACCAGCACCTGAGTCGCATCGAGCCCTTCGCCCTTGAGCACCCGCGTCATCAGCGTGTTCTGCGCCAGCGCCGGCACCCACAGGTGCCAGGGCGCCTCGCCGCCGAGATCGAACACGCTCACCAGCGGCAGCAGCGAAGCGACCAGCACGACGATCGACGTGCTCGCCTGCGCCTCCTTGAACGAGCGGCAGCGGATCGCGACCGCCATCAGCAGCGCGGACAGCGCCGCCGCCAGCGGCAGGAGCAGCGCGATGAAAAGAAGCGCCTCGCGCGGCCCGTACTGGAACATCGCCGCGAGCGTGTCGCTGCGCAGCACCCACTGGCCGGGCAGGAAGCTGAAGCAGCTCAGCACCGCGATGAGCATGCTCACGCAGGCGACGGCGCCCCATTTGCCGACGACCAGCGCCCAGCGCTCGGCGGGGTTCATCAGCAGCGGCTCCAGCGAGCCGCGCTCGCGCTCGCCCGCGGTCGTGTCGAGCGCCGCATGCAACGCGCCGTACAGCACGGCCATCATCACGAAGAAAGGCAGCATGCCGGTGACCCGCGTCGCGCGCGTCTGCGTGCTCGCCAGATCGCGCTCCTCGACCTGCACCGGCTCGAGCAGCCGCACCGAGACGCCGCGCAGCGCCAGGGCGAGCACCACGCGCTCGCGGCCGAAGCCGGCAAGCAGGCGCTCGATCTGCCCGGTGCTCGCCTGCGAGCGCTGGTTGGCGCTGTCCGACACGATCTCGACCACCGGAGATTCGCCG
>JBBSBZ010000123.1:0-9766 GCA_038250795.1 Burkholderiales bacterium
CGGGATCAGCGGTTCGACGCGCTCCCAGAAATCATCAGTCACCACCCACGAGTCCACTCGCTTGCGTGTTGCCATGCCATCGCCCCGTCGCCGCGTATTGAGCGGCTCGGAACGCAAGTGTACTATTTACGGATAACCTCTTAGAAGCGACCCACCGCGCGGTCAGGCGTCGACGCGGTCCATCGCGAAGTTCGCGCCGTCGTACTGGCCGAGCACGTCGACCAGATAGGGCAGCGTCGCCGCCAGCGGCGCGGCCAGCGTGTGCGGCGGGTTGAAGACGAAGACGCCGCTGCCGGCCAGGCCGAAGCCCTGCGCATCGGGCACCTGCACCGTGAGCCGCACGTGCAGCCAGCCCTTCGGTGCGAGCGCGGTCAGCCGCCGCGGCAGCTCGGCCGCCTCGACCTTGCTGACCTGCGGATACCAGACCATGTAGACGCCCTCGGCGAACCGGCCGAGTGCCTCGCGCACCGTGCCGACGACCCGGGCGTAGTCGGCGTTGCCTTCGTAGCTCGGGTCGATCAGCACCGCGGCCCGGCGCGACGGCGGCGGCACCTGCAGGCGCAGGCCCTCGAAGCCGTCGCCGTCGTAGACCGTCGCGCGGCGATTGCCGGCGAGCGTCGAGCGCAGGATCTTCTGCTCGGTCGGATGAAGCTCGAAGGCGCGCAGCTCGTCCTGCGGGCGCAGCAGCATCTGCGCGATCGAGGGCGACCCGGGATACTGGGTCAGCACGCCGTCGGGGTTGAACTCGCGCACCAGCGCGACGTAGTCGGCGAGTGGCGCGGGCAGGTCGTCGCGCGTCCACAGGCGGGCGACGCCGCGCTCGTACTCGCCCTTCTTCTGCGCGTACCGGCCTTCGAGCGAATAGCCGCCCGCGCCGGCGTGGGTGTCGACGAAGCGATAGGCCTTCGGCTTGGCGTTGAGGTGCTTGAGCACCAGCATCATGACGAGGTGCTTGAGCACGTCGGCATGGTTGCCGGCGTGAAAGGCGTGTCGATAGGCCAGCACTCAGGCGGCCCTCGTCATGCGGGCGCGGAAAAGCTCGGCGATGCCGACCTCGCGTGCGCCCGGGACGATCGTGAACGGCTCGCCGGCGGCGATGGTGCCCGGCTCGCGCACGGCCAGATAGAAGCCGCACCAGGCGCTTTGCGCCATCAGCTTGCTGGCGTGCCCGAAGCCCATTGCGGCGTTGAGCTTGAAGCACGGATAGCGCGGCTCGCTCACCGCCAGCGCGCAGTGCGGGAAGCGCAGGACATCGCCGATCCACACCTGGCTCTCGACGAGGCCCTCGAGGGTGAGGTTCTCGCCGAGCGATCCCGGCGACAGCGGCTCGTCCCAGAGCGAGACGCCGGCCTGCGCGCGAACCGTCCGCCAGAAGGGGTAGTGCTCGCTTGGATAGGCGTAGACCGCCTTGCTCAGGCCGCCGTGCACCGACAGGTCGGCCTGCTCGTCGCCCTCGAGGCCGAGCGGCAGGACGGCGACCGGGATTTCGACAGCGCGCTTGGCGATCGCCGTCATCACCTTGCGGCCGTTGATCGCGACCGGCGTCGCGCGGGCGACGCTGACGCTGCGAACCGTTCCCGAGAACGCCATGGCCGCCCTCGCTCAGGCCGGCCGGTAGCCGGCGTGCGCGGCGACGACGGCGCGCCCGCGGCGGCCGGCGATCCAGGCGATGAAGATCTTGGCCGCCGGATGGCTGACCCGGAACGCGCGCATCGCGTGGACCGACTCCGCCAGCAGCGGGTCGCCCTCGACCAGGACGCCCAGCGGCGCGCCGCCCTGGCTCACCCACGCGGCGCGCTCGACCACCGCGTAGGCGCGGCGCGCCCGCGCCTGGGCGATGAGCGTCCCGCCGGGCGTCGCGTTCGCATACCAGGGGGCGATCGGGGCGATGTGCGCGGCGCGCCACAGGGCCTGCTCGGCGACGTGAGCGCCCGAGCCGTCGCCGGCCGAGAGGAAGACGAGGCTCGCGGGATCGGCCTCTGCCTGGCTGCGGATGCGCTCCAGCGCCTCGACGCCGCTGCGGCCGGGCGGCGCCGCCCGGCGTCCGCGAACGGCTGGCGGCGACGGTCCGACCAGAACGAATTCGCCCAGGGCGATCGCGCGCCGGTCGTGGACGAGGCCCTGGCGCTCCAGGTCGGCTTCGGCGTCGGGAGCGTCGAGCAGGGCAGCGTCGACCTCGCCGTCCCGGATCGCGTCGAGTACCGCCAGCGCCGGGCCGGGGACGAGCAGGACGGCCAGGCCGGTGTTCGCCCCGAAGGCGCGCTGGAGGCTCCTGGCCAGCCCGGAGGCCATGAGCGCGTGGTCGACGCCCAGGCGCAGCGGGCCGCCGCCATCCGGCGACCGCTCCGCGAAGACGACGCCGGGCCAGAGCGCAGCGGTCCATGTCGTGAGGAGCGAGCGCCGGCTGACCATCGACCCCATTATCGCGGGGGGGCGTCCGGACCGTCGGGTTCGCCCGGCCGAACCCCGAGGGCTACACTGCCGACGATCCCCTGACTTGCGCCCGCTGGCGCCGCGGAGACACCGCCCGACGAGTCGTGAGCCGCTCGGACGTCGCCGTCGCGACGATCGCTCCGGCGCCCGAGCCTGAACCAGGCCGCGCCTTTGCCTGCGACATCGAAACGCTCTCGTCCACCCCGAATCACTTCCTTCGAGCCGTCATGACTGCATCGCCGATGAACCGCCTCGCCACGTCCGGCCGGACGTCGCGTCCCCCCTCGCATGTCCACCATGCCAAGCTGATCGACTGGGTCGACGAGATGGCCGCGCTCACCGAGGCGCGCGATGTCCACTGGTGCGACGGCAGCGCCGCCGAGTACGACCGCCTGGCCGAACAGCTCTGCGCCGCCGGGACCTTCCTCCGGCTCGACCCGGCGCGGCGACCGCGCAGCTTCCTGGCGCGCAGCAGCGCCGCCGACGTCGCCCGCGTCGAGGACCGCACCTTCATCTGCTGCGAGCGCCAGGAAGACGCCGGTCCGACCAACAACTGGAAGGCGCCGGCCGAGATGCGCGCGCTGCTCCAGACCGGCCTCGCGGACGGCACGCCACCCCTCTTTCGCGGCTGCATGCGCGGGCGCACGATGTACGTGGTGCCGTTCTCGATGGGGCCGCTCGGCTCCGACATCGCCCAGATCGGCGTCGAGCTCACCGACAGCGCCTACGTCGCGGTGAGCATGAAGATCATGACGCGCATGGGCAAGGCCGTGCTCGAGGTGCTCGGCAGCGACGGCCACTTCGTGCCGTGCATGCACACCGTCGGCGCGCCGCTCGAGCCGGGCCAGCAGGACGTGGCGTGGCCGTGCAATCCGGTCAAGTACATCGTCCACTATCCCGAGACGCAGGAGATCTGGAGCTACGGCTCCGGCTATGGCGGCAACGCCCTCCTCGGCAAGAAGTGCCTCGCGTTGCGCATCGCCTCGACCATGGGCCGGGCCGCCGCGGACGTCGCCGCCGGCAAGCCGGGCTGGCTGGCCGAGCACATGCTTGTCCTGGGCGTGACGTCGCCCGAGGGCCGCAAGCACCACGTCGCCGCCGCGTTCCCGAGCGCCTGCGGCAAGACCAACTTCGCGATGCTGATTCCGCCGGCGACGATGGCGGGCTGGAAGGTGACGACGATCGGCGACGACATCGCCTGGATCAAGCCGTCGAAGGACGGCCGTCTCTACGCCATCAACCCCGAGGCGGGCTACTTCGGCGTTGCCCCCGGCACCAACGAGAAGACGAATCCGAACTGCATGGCGAGCCTGACCCACGACGCCATCTTCACCAACGTCGCCCTCACCGACGAAGGCGACGTCTGGTGGGAAGGCATGACCGACGTGCCGCCGGCGCACCTGATCGACTGGCAGGGCCGGGACTGGACGCCGGCGATCGCCAAGGAGACCGGTGCCAAGGCGGCCCACCCGAACGCCCGTTTCACGGTCGACGCGACCAACAACCCGGCCCTCGATCCGGCCTGGGATTCGCCCGCCGGCGTGCCGATCGACGCCTTCATCTTCGGCGGCCGCCGCTCGACGACGGTGCCGCTGGTGGCCGAGGCGCGCGACTGGACAGAAGGCGTCTACATGGCCGCGACGATGGGCTCGGAGACCACGGCCGCCGCCGCCGGCACCCAGGGCATCGTGCGCCGCGATCCCTTCGCGATGTTGCCATTCATGGGCTACAACATGAGTGAGTACTTCCAGCACTGGCTTGATCTCGGCAGCATCCTGGCCCGTTCGGGCGCCGCGGTGCCGAAGATCTTCTGCGTCAACTGGTTCAGGAAGGGTCCCGACGGCAAGTTCGTCTGGCCGGGCTACGGCGAGAACATGCGCGTCCTGCGCTGGATCGTCGAACGCGTCGAGGGCCGTGCCGAGGGCGAGCTGAACGCGTTCGGGCTGACGCCGCGCTATCGCGACCTCGACTGGTCCGGCCTCGACTTCGACGCCGAGCGCTTCGCGCTCGTGAACAGCGTCGACGCGGCGGCCTGGCAGGACGAGCTCGCGCTCCACGACCAGCTCTTCGAGAAGCTCGCCCATCGCCTTCCCGACGAGCTGCCCGAAGTGCGGCGCCGCCTCGCCGCACGCCTCGCCGCTTGAGTCTCTTCTCGTCGGCGCCGCCGTCTCGGGGCGCGGTCGCGGCCGGCGACCTCGACCTGGGCGAAGCCGAGTTCCGGGAGCTCGACGAGCTTCTCGCCTCCGTCCCCGAGCCGCTCGAGCCGCTCGACGTGGTGATGCTCGACGGCTTTCTCTGTGGCGTCATCGTCCAGCCCCGGCTGGTCGATGCCGCGGAATGGCTGCCCTTCGTGTTCGACGCCGGCGGTCATCGCTGGGGCGAGGCCGAGCCGAGCGCCGAGCAGCGGCGCGCGCGCGAGCTGATCCTGCGGCGCCATTCGGCGCTCAACCGCTCGATTGCCGAGTTCGGCGCCTTCGACCCCTACGTGCTCGAGTCGGTGCCCGAAGAAGGCGACGGGGCCGCCCCGGTCGATCCCGTTCGTGACGCGCTCTCGCCCTGGATCTCCGGGTTCGCCCAGGCGCTCCAGCTGCTGCCGGGTCTGGGCGCGCTGGGCGATCCCGAGGTCGACTCCGTCCTGTCCGAGCTGGTGCGCTTCCTGCCGGACGACGCGAGCGTGGAGACGGCGCCATCCGTGCCGGCGTCCGGATCGGCGCCGTCGCTCGATGCGGCGATCGGCGCGCTCGTCGCCGAGATCGCCAATCTCTACGACGTCACCGCACCGCTTCGCTACAAGGTCGACACGCTGCGCCGCGACGCTCCCAAGGTCGGCCGCAACGACCCCTGCCCGTGCGGCAGCGGGCGCAAGTTCAAGCAGTGCCACGGCGCTCCCGCGGCGCCCGCGCGCTGATGCGACTGCAGCTGCTCTCGGACCTGCACCTCGAGGCCGAGCTCTACCAGCCGGAAGCGGCGCCCGAGGCCGAGCTGCTCGTGCTGGCCGGTGACATCGACAGCCGCTGGGACGCGCTCGAGCGCTTTCGCGGCTGGCCGGTGCCGGTCGTGTTCGTCGCCGGCAACCACGAATTCGATGGCCGCGACCTGACCACCGCCACCGTCTCCCTGCGCGAGCGCTGCGCCTCGCTCGGCATCACGATGCTGGAGCGCGACGCCCGGGTCGTGGTGGACGGCGCGGGCGCCCGCATCCGCTTGCTTGGCACGACGCGCTGGAGCGACTTCGACCTCTTCGGCGTCCTCGGCCGGGCCAAGGCGATGCGCGCCGGCCGCTACTTCCAGGAGCTGATGCAGGCGACGCAGGACGGCCGGCCGTTCGACGCCGAGGCCGTGCGCGCCGAGGCACTCGCCTGCCGGTCCTGGCTCGAGACCGAGCTCCGGCGTCCGCGAGGCGGCTGGGACCGGACCGTCGTCGTCACCCATTTCGCGCCGAGCGTGAGGAGTGCCGACCCCCGCTACGGCGCGCGCAGCGGCACGGCGAGCTTCTGCAACGCCGACGACGACCTGCTGCCGTACGCCGATCTCTGGCTGCACGGACACGTCCACTGCGGTCACGACTACCGCGTCGAGCGCAGCGGCGGGCCGACGCGCGTCGTGTGCAATTCGCGCGGCCATGCCAGGCGCGGCGAGCCGGTATCGCACCGGCCGCAACTGGTGATCGAGGTGTGAGGAAAGCCGGCAACCGCCGGCGCCGATCTAGAACGTGGAGCGACGGTGCAGCCGATGCTCCATCCGGCTCGCCGGCGCGGCGCGCTCGCGCGCGGCGGCCTCGGCGGCCGTCTCGGGCTGGATCGTGGTGATCGCGTCGAGCCCGAAGGCCGTGCCCATGTCGGCCGGATCGTCCACCGTGCGACGGACGCGGCGCGGCGTCGAAAGGTAGCGGCGGGCACGGGCGATCAGGTTCATCGGTGTCTCCGAAGCAAAGCTCCGTGACCCGAGTATCGATGGCCCCTCTGGCCGGCGCATCCCGCAGGCGAGGGGCGCGGCGGTCGCATTTGGCACGGTGCGCCAGCCGCTCGGCAACGCGGCCACGCGAGACGTGCGGAAAGGCCGACGCGCGTCCCTAGAATCGCGCCCCGCCCTTCGCCCACCGCCCTTTTCCCGCATGACCGACGCACGCTACTGCGCCATCGACTTCGGCACGTCCAACTCCGCGATCGTGGTGCCGGACGGCGCGCGAATGACGCTGGTCGAGCTCGAGCCGGGGTTCACGACGATGCCGACGGCCGTGTTCTACCCCGGCGAAGGCCGCCGCATGGGGCGCTCCGTGCCGGCCTGCGAGTTCGGTCGTGCCGCCGTGGCGGCCTACGTCGACGGCCTCGACGGCCGCCTGATGCGATCGATGAAGAGCATCCTCGGCAGCTCGCTCGTCGAGCAGACGACCGACGTCGGCGGCGGCCGCGGTGTGCCCTACCTCGAGATCGTCGCGACCTATCTGCGCCACCTGCGCAGCCGCGCCGAGGCCGCGACGGGCGGATCGATCGATCGCGCCGTGATCGGCCGGCCCGTCTTCTTCGTCGACGACGACCCCGAGCGCGATGCCCAGGCCGAATCGGCCCTGCGTCGCGCGGCGACGAGCGCCGGCTTTCGCGAGGTGGTGTTCCAGTACGAGCCGATCGCCGCCGCGTTCGACCACGAGCAGACGGTGACCGGCGAGGAGATCGTTCTGGTCGCCGACATCGGCGGCGGCACCTCCGACTTCTCGGTCGTTCGCGTCGGCGCCGCGCGCCGCGGTCGCGTCGACCGCAAGGACGACATCCTCGCCAACCACGGCGTGCACATCGCCGGCACCGACTTCGACCGCCGCATCGAGCTGCAGAACGTGCTGCCCCTCTTCGGCTACCGCGCGTTCGGCCCGGAGGGCGACGGCGTGCCGGCGCGCGAGGTGCCGAGCGCCGTCTACTTCGATCTGGCGACCTGGCACCTGATCAACACCGTCTACACCCCGCAGCGCGTCGTCGAGCTGCGCGGCATGCGCGCCTTCTACGCCGACCCCGCGCAGCATCGCCGGCTGATGACGGTGGTCACCGAACACTACGGCCACGACCTGGTCGCGCGCGCCGAAGCGGCCAAGATCGCGGTGGCGTCGGGAGGCCGGTCGGCGATCGCCCTCGATCACATCGAGCCCAACCTGGCCGCCGAGCTCGACGAACGCGAGGCGCAGCGGGCGCTCGACGGCGACCTGGAGAAGATCGTCGACGCGGCGCGCACGACGGTCGCTGCCGCCGGCATTCGACCCGATGCCATCGACGCGCTCTACCTCACCGGCGGGTCGACCGGCCTCGATGTCCTGAGCGAGCGGCTGCACCGAGCGTTCGCCGCCGCGCGGATCGTTCGCGGCGACCGCTTCGCGAGCGTCGCAACGGGCCTGGCGATCTTTGCCCGGCGGCGATTCGGCGTCCCGGCCCGGGCCTGATCCCGGCGTCTCTCAGCTCGCCAGCACCGCGGCCATCGCCACCGCGGTCGCCTCGACGTTGCCGCGGTTGAGTCCGGCGACGCACATCCGGCCCGAGCGCACCAGGTAGACCGCGAACTCCTCGCGCAGGCGATCGACCTGCTGCGGCGAGAGGCCGGTGTAGCTGAACATGCCGCGCTGGGTGAGGAAATACGAAAAGTCGCGCCCGGGAACCTTGTTCGAGATCACGTCGTGGAGCGCGCGCCGCATCGACTGGATGCGCTCGCGCATGGCACCGAGCTCGCCTTCCCAGGCCTGGCGCAGATCGGGCTCGTCGAGGACGGCGGCGACGATCTGGCCGCCATGGATCGGCGGGCTCGAGTAGTTGCGGCGGACCGCGAACTTGAGCTGGCCGAGCACGTTGGCGGCCTCGGCGGCGTCGGCGCAGACCGCGCTCAAGGCGCCGCAGCGCTCGCCGTACAGGCTCATGCTCTTGGAGAACGAATTGGCGACGAAGAAGCTGAGCGGCTTGCCGTCGGGGCGGCGCGCCGCCGCCAGGGCGCGCAGGGCGTAGGCGTCCTCGACGATGCCGTCACCGAAGCCCTGGTAGGCAAGATCGAGGTAAGGCAGCAGGTCGCGCTCTGCGAGGATCGGCACGAGCGCGTCCCACTGCGCCTGCGTCAGGTCGACGCCGGTCGGGTTGTGGCAGCAGGCGTGGAGCAGCACGACGCTCCTGGCGGGCAGCTCGCGCAGGGCGGTGCACATCGCGTCGAAGGCGAGGCCGCCGGTGCGCGGGTCGTAGTAGGGATAGCTGTGCACCGCGAGGCCGGCGCCCTCGAACATCGAGCGATGGTTCTCCCAGCTCGGATCGCTCACCCAGACGGCGCTGCCCGGCAGCCAGCGGGCGATGAAGTCGGCGCCGACCTTGAGGCCGCCGCTCGAGCCGACCGACTGGATGGTGGCCACACGTCCGGAGGCGATCGCTTCGTGTCCGGCGCCGAACAGAAGCTTCTGCGCCGCAGCGCGAAAGTTTGCCGCGCCCTCGATCGGCAGGTACGGCTTGGCCGCGCCGCGCGCGACCACCTGCTGCTCGGCCCGTCGCACCGAGTCGAGCACCGGGATGCGGCCGGCATCGTCAAAATAGATGCCGATCGACAGGTTGATCTTGTGGGGCCGGGGATCCTTCTGGAAGTCCTCGTTGAGGCTCAGGATCGGATCGCCGCCGAACGGCTCGACGTGCTCGAACATGGTCAGGCCGTGGCGGCGAGGGCCGCCTCGATGTCGCCCTTCAGCGATTGCGGCGTGTCGTTCGGCGCGTAGCGCTTGAGCACCTTGCCGTCGCGCCCGACCAGGAACTTGGTGAAGTTCCACTTGATCGAGCGCGTGCCGAGGATGCCGGGCGCCTCGGCGGTGAGCCATTTCCAGAGCGGATCGGCCTTGTCGCCGTTGACGTCGACCTTGCCCATCATCGGAAAGGTGACGCCATAGTTCAACTGGCAGAACGAGGCGATCTCGTCGTTCGCGCCGGGGTCCTGGGCGCCGAACTGGTTGCTCGGGAAGCCGATCACGACGAGGCCCTGGTCGCGGTAGGTGTTCCAGAGCTCCTCGAGGCCGGCGAACTGCGGCGTGAAGCCGCACTTGCTCGCGGTGTTGACGATCAGCAGCACCTTGCCCTTCTGGGTCGCGAGTTGCGCCGGCTTGCCGGCGATCGACATCGCCTCGAAGTCGTAGATGTCGTGAGCAGCAGCGGCCATGAGGTCCTCGATCGCGGGTGGTTCGCCGCGATGGTAGCGCTGCCCTCTAGGCGTGGCTCTGCGAGGCATCCGGGGCGAGCGCGGCGAGCAGCGCGCCGGCGACGATGAGGCCGCCTCCGAGCGCGAGCCGGCCGCTCAGGGTACCGGCGCCGAGCGCCAGTGCGGAGGCCGACGC
>JBBSBZ010000124.1:0-9735 GCA_038250795.1 Burkholderiales bacterium
TGCCATCAGAACGAGCAGGTCGCCCGCGTCCTCGGCAACTTTCGCCGGCTCGAGAGCCCGCTCGAGAAGTACATCTTCATGGCCTCGCTGCATGACCGCAACGAGGCGCTCTTCTTTCGCATCGTCATGGAGAACCCTGACGAGACCATGCCGATCATCTACACGCCGACCGTCGGTCTCGCGTGCCAGAAGTTCGGTCACATCTTCCAGCGCCCGCGCGGCATCTTCGTCACCGCCAACGATCGCGGTCAGGTCAGGTCGCTCCTGCGCAACTGGCCGCGCCGCGACGTCGCCATGATCGTGGTCACCGACGGCGAGAGGATCCTGGGCCTGGGCGACCTGGGCTCCAGCGGCATGGGCATCCCGGTCGGCAAGCTCTCGCTCTACACCGCCTGCGCCGGCGTCGAGCCGACGCAGTGCCTGCCGGTGATGCTCGACGTCGGCACCGGCAACAAGGCGCTGCGCGACGACCCGCTCTACCTGGGCCTGGCGCAGCCTCGCCTGACAGGCGACGCCTACGACGAGCTGGTCGAAGAGTTCGTCACCGCGGCCAACGAGATATTCCCCGGGGTCGTCATCCAGTTCGAGGACTTTGCCAACCACAACGCGTTTCGCCTGCTGAAGAAGTACCGCGACCGGATCTGCACCTTCAACGACGACATCCAGGGCACGGCGGCAGTCGCGCTTGCCGGCGTCTACTCGGCGATGAGGGTCAGCGGCGGCACGCTCGCCGGGCAGCGGCTGCTCTTCCTGGGCGCCGGCGAGGCCGCGACCGGGATCGCCGACCTGATCGTTGCGGCGATGGTCGCCGGCGGCGCCGACCCGGAGCAGGCGCGCACGTCGTGCTGGCTGTTCGACTCGAAGGGGCTGGTCGTCGCCGGGCGGCGCAGCGAGCTCGCCGAGCACAAGCTTGCCTACGCCCACGAGCATGCCGGCGAGACCGATCTCGTCGGCGCCATCCGCTCGCTGGAGCCGACCGGGCTCATCGGCGTGTCGGCGATGGCGGGCGCGTTCACGCGCGAGGTCGTCGAAGCGATGGCGCGCCTGAATGCACGGCCGATGGTCTTCGCGCTGTCGAATCCCACGTCGCGTGCCGAATGCTCGGCGCAGCAGGCCTACGAATGGAGCGACGGCCAGGCGCTGTTCGCCTCGGGCAGCCCGTTCGATCCGGTGACCATCGGCGGCCGCACCTGGGTGCCGCGCCAGGGCAACAACTCGTACATCTTCCCGGGCATCGGCCTGGGCGCCATCGCCGTCGGTGCCCGCCGCGTCACCAACGAGATGTTCCTCGCCGCCGCGCGCGCCCTTGCCGACCAGGTCAGCGCCGAGGACCTCGCGCAAGGCAGCCTCTATCCGCCGCTTTCCTCGGTGCGAGACGTCTCGGCGCGAATCGCGGCAGCGGTGGCGGAGGTCGCATACGAGCAGGGTCACGCCGCCCTCGAGCGGCCCGCCGACCTGCTCGCCCACGTTCGCTCCTGCATGTACGACCCGGTGTACCCGCAGTACGTCTGAAGGGGGCGCGCTCGCTCGTCCGCCACGCTGCGATCCGCGCTGCGCTTGATGTGGCGCAAGCGTGGCGGCAGACGGCATCCCTAGGCTCGGGAGTCACGGCGGGTGCCGCAGAGGAACGCGATGCTGCAGATCCGGATTCACGGTCGAGGTGGCCAGGGTGTCGTCACCGCGGCCGAGATGCTGTCGATCGCCGCCTTCCGGCAGGGAAGGCACGCGCAGGCGTTCCCGAGCTTCGGCTCCGAGCGAACGGGCGCACCCGTGGTGGCGTTCTGCCGCATCGACGACGTCGAGATCCGTTCGCGCGAGCCGATCGTCGCGCCGGACGTGCTGATCGTCCAGGACCCGACGCTCCTGCATCAGGTCGACGTGTTCCAGGGGCTGACCCCCGATGGTTACGTCCTCATCAACAGCAAGCGAAGCTTCACGATGCTCGGCCTGGCCGAGATCTCCGCGCGGTTCCGGCCGGAACGGCTGCTGACCGTGTCGGCGACCGAGATCGCGCTCAAGCATCTGGGAAGACCGCTGCCGAACGCCGTGCTGCTCGGCGGCTTCGCGGCGCTGTCCGGGATCGTCACGCTCGACTCGGTCGCGTACGCGATCCGCACCAAGTTCGGCGGCAAGGTCGCCGAAGGCAACGTCGCGGCGGCGACCGAAGCCTGGGATGTCGTCCGCCGGGAGATGGAAGAAATCGCTCATGCTCAGACAGATTGAGGGCTCGCGCGCGGTCGCCGAAGCCGTGGCACTCTGCCGGCCGGACGTCATCTGCGCCTATCCGATCTCGCCGCAGACCCACATCGTCGAAGGCCTCGGCGAGCTGGTCAAGGGCGGCGCGCTGGCACCGTGCGAGTTCATCAACGTCGAGAGCGAGTTCGCGGCGATGAGCGTGGCGATCGGCGCGTCGGCGGCCGGCGCGCGCACGTATACCGCCACGGCCAGCCAGGGGCTGCTGTTCATGGCCGAGGCCGTCTACAACGCCTCCGGCCTCGGCCTGCCGATCGTCATGACCGTCGCCAACCGTGCGATCGGCGCGCCGATCAACATCTGGAACGACCACAGCGACTCGATGAGCCAGCGCGACAGCGGCTGGCTGCAGCTGTTCGCCGAGACCAATCAGGAGGCGCTCGACCTGCACATCCAGGCGTTCAAGCTCGCCGAGGAGCTGTCGATGCCGGTGATGGTGTGCATGGACGGCTTCATCCTCACCCACGCCTACGAGCGTGTCGACATGCCCACGCAGGCCGACGTCGACGCCTTCCTCCCGCCCTACGAGCCGCGCCAGGTCCTCGACCCCGCCGAGCCGGTCTCGATCGGCGCGATGGTCGGCCCGGAGGCGTTCATGGAGGTCCGCTACCTGGCGCACGCCAAGCAGATCTCCGCGCTCGACCGCATTCCGGTCATCGCCGCCGAGTTCGAGGCGCACTTCGGGCGCCGCTCGGGCGGCCTGGTCCGTGCCTACCGCTGCGACGATGCCGAGACGATCGTCGTCGCCCTCGGCTCGGTCATCGGCACGCTGAAGGAAACGATCGACGCGATGCGCGACAGCGGCGTCAGGATCGGTGTCCTCGGCATCCAGTCGTTCCGGCCGTTCCCGCTCGCCGCGGTACGCGCGGCGCTCGAGGGCGCGCAACGGGTGGTCGTGCTCGAGAAGAGCTTTTGCGTGGGCCTGGGCGGCGTCGTCTCGACCGACGTGCGGCTCGCCCTCTCGGGCCTGCACCTGCACGGCTATACCGTCATCGCCGGCCTCGGCGGTCGGGCGATCACGCGCGTCTCGCTCGATCGAATGCTGCGCCAGGCCATCGAGGACAAGCTCGAGGCGCTCACCTTCCTCGACCTCGACTGGCGCATCGTCAATCGCCAGCTCGAGCGCGAAGCGCAGATGCGGCGCAGCGGCCCGATCGCCGAAAACCTGCTGCGCGACGTCGGCCCCGTCGCCGCGAAAGTCGCCTGATGGACCAATCGGTCAAGTTCTACCAGACCGGCACGTTCACCGTCGGCAACCGCCTGCTCGGACCCGAGCAGCGAACGGTGCAGGCCTCGATCGAGCGCAGCAACTCGCTCAACTCGGGGCATCGCGCCTGTCAGGGCTGCGGCGAGGCGCTCGGCGCGCGCTACGCCATCGACGCGGCAATGCGTGCGACCGGCAACCGGCTGATCGCCGCCAACGCCACCGGCTGCCTCGAGGTCTTCTCGACGCCGTATCCGGAATCGTCGTGGCAGCTGCCGTGGATCCATTCGCTGTTCGGCAATGCCGCCGCCGTCGGCACCGGCATCGCTGCCGCGCTCAAGGTCAAGGCGCTGAAGGCCGGTCGCCCGGCGAGCGACGTCCGCGTCATCGCCCAGGGTGGCGACGGCGGCACCACCGACATCGGCTTCGGGTGCCTGTCGGGCATGTTCGAGCGCAACGACGACGTGCTCTACATCTGCTACGACAACGAGGCCTACATGAACACCGGCGTGCAGCG
This sequence comes from Burkholderiales bacterium, assembly GCA_038250795.1. Classification (GTDB taxonomy): domain Bacteria; phylum Pseudomonadota; class Gammaproteobacteria; order Burkholderiales; family Burkholderiaceae_C; genus Schlegelella_A. The sequence goes on from JBBSBZ010000124.1 coordinate 3,975, forward strand.
CAGCTCGGCGACGCCGCCGGGAGCGCGCACGGCGACGACCATGGCCGTGGGGGCCACCCCCGGCGCCGAGTTCGGCAAGGGCAAGAACCTGCCGCTGATCGCGATGGCACACGAGATCCCGTACGTCGCCACCGCGACCGTCGACGACCTGCACGACCTCGAGGCGAAGGTGGAGCACGCGATGCGCCTGCACGGCGCGCGCTACCTGCACATCCTCGTGCCGTGCCCGCTCGGCTGGGGCTCGGCCAGCCACGACACGATTCGGCTCGCGCGCCTGGCGCGCGAGACCGGCATCTTCCCGGTCTTCGAGGCCGAGGATGGCGAAGTGACCCGCGTGACCAAGATCCGCCGTCGCGTCCCGGTCGAGGAGTACCTGCGGCCGCAGAAGCGTTTCGCCCACCTCTTCGGTGCCCAGGGCAAGGCCGACATGCTCGCCCGCATCCAGTCCGACGCCGACCGCAACATCCGCCGCTTCGGGCTGCTCGACCAGGAGAGCGTCGCATGACGATGCAAAAGCCGTTCGCGATCACGCTCGATCCGGGCTCGTCGCTCGCCAACAAGACCGGCTCGTGGCGCACCGAGCGGCCGGTCTACGTCGACCGCCTGCCGCCGTGCAACGCGCAGTGTCCGGCGGGCGAGGACATCCAGGGCTGGCTCTTTCACGCCGAGAGCGGCAACTACGAAGCCGCCTGGCGCCACCTCACCCGGGACAATCCGTTCCCGGCGATCATGGGCCGGGTCTGCTACCACTCGTGCGAAGGGGTGTGCAACCGCGCCAAGATCGACGACCCCGTGGGCATCAACTCGGTCGAGCGCTTCCTCGGCGACGAGGCGCTCGCCAAAGGCTGGCAATTCGAGTCGCCGAAGCAGGAGACCGGGCGCCACGTCCTCATCGTCGGCGCCGGCCCGTCGGGCATGTCCGCGGCCTACCAGCTGCGCCGCCTCGGCCACGCCGTCACCGTGATGGAGGCCGGCCCGCTGCTGGGCGGGATGATGCGGTTCGGCATTCCCAAGTACCGCCTGCCGCGCGACGTGCTCGACGCCGAGATGGAGCGCATCGTCCGGATGGGCGTGACCGTCAAGCTCGGCACCAAGGTCGCCGACCTCGCCCGGACGATGGAAGAGGGCGGCTACGACGCGACCTTCCTCGCCGTCGGTGCGCACATCGCCAAGCGCGCCTTCATTCCGGCGAAGGACTCGGCTCGGATCCTCGACGCGGTCGCCGTCCTGCGCTCGATGGAAGGCGAAGACAAGCCCATGCTCGGACGGCGGGTCGTCGTCTACGGCGGCGGCAACACGGCCATCGACGTCGCCCGCACGGCCAAGCGCCTCGGAGCGACCGAGGCAGTCATCGTCTACCGGCGCACGCGCGAAAAGATGCCCGCGCACGACTTCGAAGTCGAGGAAGCGCTCGAGGAAGGCGTGATGGTCAAGTGGCTGTCGACGATCAAGGAGGCCGGTGAAGGCGCCATCACGATCGAGAAGATGAAGCTCGACGAGAAGGGCAATCCGCAACCCACCGGCGAGCTGGAAACACTGGCGGCCGACTCGGTCGTCCTCGCCCTCGGCCAGGACGTGGATCTCGGCCTGCTCGAAGGCGTGACCGGGCTCGAAGTCAGCGACGGCGTCGTCCGCGTCGATCCGGCGACGATGATGACCGGCCGCGCCGGCCTCTTCGCCGGCGGCGACATGGTGCCCGCCGAGCGCAACGTGACGATCGCCATCGGCCACGGCAAGAAGGCGGCACGCCATATCGATGCCTGGCTGCGCGGCACGGTGCTTCGCGACGCGCCCAAGCACGCGGTCGCGACGTTCGACCGCATCAACGCCTGGTACTACAGCGACGCGCCGAAGACGGTGCGGCCGCAACTCGACATCGCCCGCCGCACGAGCAGCTTCGACGAGGTCCAGGGCGGTCTCACCGGCGACAACGCCCTGTTCGAGGCGCGCCGGTGCCTGAGCTGCGGCAACTGCTTCGAGTGCGACAACTGCTACGGCGTCTGCCCCGACAACGCCGTGATCAAGCTCGGCCCCGGCAACCGCTTCAACTTCAACTACGACTACTGCAAGGGTTGCGGCATCTGCGTCGCCGAGTGCCCGTGCGGCGCCATCGACATGGTGCCCGAAGAGGTCTAGCGCGGCGCCGCGCCCTCAGGACGCAGCCGGCCCGAGCACCTGCTGCAGGCCGGCGGGGTCGGTGATCTCGATCTGCCGCTGTCGCACGAAAAGCAGCCCGTCGGCCTGGAACTTCGACAGGGTGCGGCTCACCGTCTCCAGCTTCAGGCCCAGGAAGCTGCCGATCTCCTCGCGGCTCATCCTCAGCAGCAGCGACGCCGCCGAGAAGCCGCGCACCTCGAGCCGATGGACGAGATTGAGCAGGAACGCCGCGACGCGCTCCTCGGCGTGCATGCTGCCGAGCTGCAGCATCGCATCGTGATCGGTGGCGATCTCGTGGCTCATGTGGCGGTGGAACCGGCGCTGCAGCGACGGCACTTCGCGGGAAATCGTCTCGAACTTATCGAACGGGATCACGCACACCTGCGAGTCCTCGAGCGCGACCACATCGACCTCGTGGCGGCCGATGTCGATGCCGCCGAGGCCGATCAGCTCGCCTCCAGTCTGGAAACCGGTGACCTGCTGGTGTCCCTGCGGCGAGGTGATGACCGACTTGAAGAAGCCGGCGCGAACAGCGTACAGGGCGTCGAAACGGTCGCCGGCATGAATCAGCGTTTCGCCTCGCCCAACCTTGCGCTGGCCGACAACCATGTGGGCATCGACATGGGCGAGCTCGTTCCGGTCGAGTCCGACGGGAAGGCAGAGCTCGCGCAGATTGCACGTCGAGCACCGCGCCTTGCAGGCGACGGTATGGAGCGGTCGAAAGACGATCTGATCCATCGGCAGCGCCGCTCCTCGTCCCGGCAGAGGGAGTCTAGCCGAGGCGCCGAGGGTCCTGATCTACATCAAGCCGGTGACCCATCGCGCGCCTAGAGTCGGCGCGGATGCGCCCCGAGACCTATCACCAGCTGCGTCAGGAGCTCGTGGCCTTCATTCCGGCGGCGCGGCTGGTCGACGACCCGCTTCGCCTGCTCGCGTGGGGCACCGACGCCAGCTTCTACCGCCTCGTGCCGCAGCTCGTGGTCGTCGTCGAGAGCGAGGACGAGGTGCGTCGGCTGCTGCGCTGCTGCGCGGGACTGAAGACGCCGGTGACGTTCCGTGCCGCCGGGACGAGCCTTTCGGGACAGGCGGTGAGCGACTCGGTGCTGGTCATGCTCGGCGACGGCTGGCGAGGCATTTCCGTGGCCGGCGACGCCGCGACGATCACGCTGCAGCCCGGCGTCATCGGCGCCGCGGCGAACCGCAGGCTGGCGCCGCTCGGCCGCAAGATCGGTCCCGACCCGGCGTCGATCGACGCCGCGATGATCGGTGGCATCGCCGCCAACAACGCCAGCGGCATGTGCTGCGGCACGGCGCAGAACAGTTATCACACGCTCGCCGGCATGCGCATCGTCCTCGCCGACGGCACCGTGCTCGACACGCGCGATCCGGCCAGCCGCGCCGCATTCGCCGAGCGCCGCGCCGAGCTCGCGCAGGGACTTGCCGAACTCGCCGCCGCGACCCGCGCCGACACCACGCTCGCCGAGCGCATCCGCCACAAGTTCAGGCTCAAGAACACCACCGGCTACAGCCTGAACGCGCTGGTCGAGTTCAGCGACCCGGTCGACATCCTCGCCCACCTGATGATCGGCTCGGAAGGCACCCTCGGCTTCATCAGCGAGATCACCTACCTCACGGTCGAAGAGGACCCGCACAAGGCGAGCGCGCTGATCCTGTTCGACCGGCTCGAGACCGCCTGCAGCGCGGTGACGCGGCTCAAGCGCACGCCGGTCGCCGCAGTCGAGCTGCTCGACCGGGCGTCGCTGCGCTCGGTGCAGGGCAAGCCCGGGATTCCCGCGTCGCTCGTCGCCCTTCCCGACGACGGCGCGGCGCTGCTGGTCGAGACGCGCGCCGGAACGGCCGCCGCCCTCACCGCCAAGATCGAGTCGATCACGGCCGTGCTCGCCTCGCTGCCGCTCGCGACGCCGCTTCGCTTCTCGACCGACGCCGCCGAATCCGCCGCGCTCTGGAACGTCAGGAAGGGCATGTTCCCGGCGATCGGCGCGATGCGGCCGACCGGAACGACGGTGATCATCGAAGACGTCGCGTTTCCGGTCGAGCGCCTCGCCGAGGCGACGCTGGCGCTGCAGCGGCTGCTGCGACGCCACGGCTACGACGAGGCGATCATCTATGGCCACGCGCTCGAGGGCAACCTGCACTTCGTCTTCACGCAGGACTTCGGCAGCGCCGCCGAGATCGAGCGCTACAGCGGCTTCATGGACGAGCTGTGCGCGATGGTCGTGCACGAATTCGACGGCTCGCTGAAGGCCGAGCACGGCACCGGCCGCAACATGGCGCCCTTCGTCGAGATGGAGTGGGGTGCGGCCGCGTTCGCGGCGATGCGGCGCATCAAGGCACTGATCGATCCGCACGGGCTGCTCAACCCCGGCGTGATCCTCAACGACGATCCGAAGTCGCATCTGAGGAACCTGAAGCCGATGCCCGCAGCCGACCCGCTCGTCGATACCTGCATCGAGTGCGGCTTCTGCGAGCCGAAGTGCCCGTCGCGCGGCCTCACGCTCTCGCCACGCCAGCGCATCGTCGGCTGGCGCGAGATCTCCCGACTCGACGCCGCCGGCGACGACAGCGAGCGAACGCGCGAGCTGAAGCAGCTCTACGACTATCAGGGCATCGACACCTGCGCCGCCTGCGGCCTGTGCGCCACGGCATGCCCGGTCGGCATCGAGACCGGCCTGCTGATCAAGGCGCTGCGCGGCCGCAAGGCGAGCCCTTTCGCCAAGCAGGTCGCAGGCGTGGCGGCCCAGCGCTACGGCGCGCTCACCGCCGGCGTCCGATGGAGTCTCGGCGCCGCCGACCTGCTGCACGGCATCGTCGGCACGACGATCATGAAGGGCGCGCTCGACGGCCTGCGCCACGCGAGCGGAGGGCGCCTGCCGAAGTGGTCGCCGGCGCTGGCCCGGCCGACCCGCTTCGTGCCGCGGGCGCACGCCGCCACCGGCGCCGAGCGGATCGTCTACTTCGCGAGCTGTGCCGCCCGCAACATGGGATCGCAACGCGGCGACGACGGCGTCGAGATGCTGCCGGTCGTCGCCGAGCGGCTGTTCGCCCGCGCCGGCTTCGACGTCGTCCATCCCGCCGGCCTCGACGGCTTGTGCTGCGGCCAGCCGTTCGAGAGCAAGGGCCTCGTCGACGCGGCGAACGCGAAATCGGCCGAGCTCGAGGCGGCCCTCGTCGCGGCGAGCGAAGGCGGACGCCTTCCGATCGTCTTCGACACCAGCCCGTGCGCGTACCGCATGAAGAAGTACCTGGCCGGCCGCCTCTCAGTCCAGGACAGCATCGATTTCGTCCACGACAGCGTCCTGCCGCGCGTCACGATCACGGCGCAGCCCGAGGCCGTCGCCATCCACCCGGTCTGCAGTGTTCGCAAGATGGGCGGTGTCGACAAGCTGATGGTGGTGGCGCGCCAGTGCAGCGACGACATCGTGACGAGCGAGGACGTGCAGTGCTGCGGCTTCGCCGGCGACCGCGGCTTCATCCGGCCCGAGCTCAACGAACATGCGCTGCGTCTGCTCAAGGCATCGCTCCCCACGGGCTGCGAGAGCGGCTATTCGACCAGTCGCACCTGCGAGATCGGCCTCTCGGAGCA
>JBBSBZ010000125.1:0-9592 GCA_038250795.1 Burkholderiales bacterium
GACGCGATCTTCGATTCGTCGCGGCTCGCCCACGGCGATCGCTGGACCGCCGCGCTGCCGGCGCGCGAAGCGCTCGCGGCGCGCCTCGAATCGCAGCTGGTCGCCTGCGTCGACGCGATCGCCGCCGAAGACGATGACCGGAAGAACTATTTCCATCGCCTCGCCCTCTTCCATGAGGACATGCACGGCGAGGCCTTCGCCTGGCTGCGCGCGACGCTCGGCTGGCCCGCGCCCGACGGTCTCGCGCTGGCCGGCGTCGGCACCGCCGACCCGATCGCGCTCGCCGGTGGCGACGTCGAGCTCGGCCGCGGGCCGGACGCACGCGGCTTTTCCTTCGACAACGAGAGCCCGGTGCGGCGGGCGCGCGTGGCACCGTTCGAGATCGACGCGGCGCCGGTGACGAACGCCTCCTTCGCGCGCTTCGTCGACGCCGGCGGCTACGACGACGCCCGCTGGTGGCCGGGCGAGGCCGGCGCCTGGCGCCGCCGCCAGGCGCGCGCCCGACCGGAGCGGTGGCGGCGCCGCCAGGACGGGCCATGGCAGCAGCGCTGGTTCGACCGCTGGATCGCGCTCGACCCGGAGGCGCCCGTGATCCACGTCAACGCCTTCGAGGCCGAGGCCTTCGCCCGCTGGGCCGGCCGTTGCCTGCCCGGCGCGGCGCAGTGGGAGCACGCCGCCGCCGACCCGCGCTTTCGCTGGGGACGAAGCGTCTGGGAATGGACCGCCGACGCCTTCCAGCCCTATCCCGGCTTCGTCGCCGGACCCTACCGCGACTACTCCGAGCCGTGGTTCGGCGATCATCGCGAACTGCGCGGCGGATCCTTCGCCACGCACGAACGCATGCATCACCCCGGCTATCGCAACTTCTTCACCCCGGACCGTTGCGACGTCTTCTCCGGCTTTCGCACCGCGGCACCGCGCTGAATCACAAAGGCTCTCCTCATGTCCCTCCTACGCTTTCTCCTCGCCGGCGCCGCGCTCGTCGCCGGCATCGTCCCGTCGCCCGCCGTCCTCGCCCAGGGCGGCGTCCTGCGCGTCTCGGCGATCCCCGACGAGGCGCCGACCGAGCTGCAGAGAAAGTTCAAGCCGCTCGGCGACTACCTGAAGAAGGAGACCGGCATGGACGTTCAGTTCATCCCGGTGACCGACTACGCGGCCGTCGTCGAAGGCCTGGCCACCAACAAGCTCGACCTCGCCTGGCTCGGCGGCTTCACCTACGTGCAGGCGCGCATCCGCACTCACGGCGGCGTCGTGCCGATCGTGCAGCGCGCCGAGGACGCGAAGTTCACGAGCCGCTTCATCGTTCCCGTCAACAGCACCGCCAAGACGCTGGCCGACCTGAAGGGCAAGACCTTCGCCTTCGGCGCGCCGTCGTCGACCTCGGGCAGCCTGATGCCGCGCTACTACCTGCAGCAGGCCGGCATCGAGCCCGAGCGCGACTTCAAGTCGGTCGCGTTCTCGGGCGCGCATGACGCGACGGTCGCCTTCGTCGCCGCCGGCCGGGCCGAGGCGGGCGTGCTCAACGCCTCGGTGATGGACAAGCTCGTCGAGCAGAAGAACGCCAACGTCGAGAAGGTGCGCGTGCTGGCCGTGACGCCGCCCTACTTCGACTACAACTGGACCGTGCGCCCGGGGCTCGACCCGGCGCTCACGAAGAAGATCACCGACGCGTTCCTCAAGCTCGACCCGTCGCAGCCGGCGATGAAGGAGATCATGGACCTGCAGCGCGCGTCGAAATTCATCCCGACGCAGAACTCGAACTACGACGGCATCGAGGCGGCGGCGCGCTCCGCCGGGCTCGTCAAGTAGTCGCGGCTCGCGAGACCGGCGCCGTGCGACTCGACGACGTCGGCTTCGTCCACCCGAACGGCCAGCGTGCGCTCGCCGGTGTGAGCCTCGAGCTTGCGCGCGGCGAGCGGGTCGCCGTGATCGGCCCGTCGGGCGCAGGCAAGACCACGCTGGTGCGCATCCTCGGCACCTCGCTCAAGCCGGGCGAGGGCCGCGTCGAGATCGATGGCGGCGACCCGTGGCAGCTCGGCGCGAGCGGCCTCAGGCGCCTGCGCGCGCGCATCGGCGTCGTCCACCAGAGTGCGCCGATCCCGCCGCGTCTGCGCGTCGTCACCGCCGTGCTGGCCGGCCGGCTCGGCACGTGGTCGACCTGGAAGTCGCTCGTCTCGCTGCTCGTGCCGGCCGACGCCGAGGGTGCCCGCGAGGCGCTGGCTCGCCTGGACCTCGGCGACCGCGTCTTCGACCGCTGCGACCGCCTCTCGGGCGGCCAGCTGCAGCGCGTCGGCATCGCCCGCGTGCTCTACCAGCGGCCCGATCTCATCCTCGCCGACGAGCCGGTCTCGGCACTCGACCCGACGCTCGCCGACCAGAGCGTGGGCGCGCTCGTCGAGGCGAGCGAAGCGAGCGGCGCGACCCTGGTCGCGTCGCTGCACGCCGTGGACCTGGCGCTGAAGTGGTTCCCGCGCACGATCGGCATGAAGGCCGGCGCCGTCGCCTTCGACCGGCCGACCGCCGCGGTGACGCGGGCGATGCTGCACGAGCTCTACGCCACCGAAGGACGCGTTCTGCCGGAGCAAGGGGTCGAGCCGATCGTCGAGGCGCGGGTCGGCAACGTCCTCTCGCTCAAGCGCCCGGGCTGCCAGTGAGCGTGCTCGCGGCAGCACCGGGCCTGGCGCCACCGCTGCGCGATCCCGCAGCGCGCACGCGGCTGGCGTGGCTGGTCGTCGCCGTCGTCGTCCTCTGGCCGCTGCTCGCGCTCGCGGACTTCCGTCCCTGGCTCCTGTTCGAGCCCGGCAACCTGCAGGTGATGGCGAACTTCCTCGCCGGCTTCCTGCCGCCGTCGACGGCGCCCGACTTCCTCGCCCTGCTCGCCAAGGCGACGCTCGAGACGCTCGCCATCGCGACCGCCGGGATCGCCCTCGCCTTCGTCATCGCCGCGCCGCTCGCCTTCATCGCGACGCGCGCACTCGCCGTCTCGCGCATCGGCCCGGGGCCCGGGCGCGGCCTCGGCGCCACGGTGCGCACGGCGACGCGGGGCCTCCTCACCGTGCTGCGGGCGATCCCCGAGGTCGTGTGGGCGCTCGTCTTCGTCCGCGCCCTCGGCCTCGGCCCGGGCGCCGGCGTGCTCGCGCTCGCCGTCACCTACGGCGGCATGCTCGGCAAGGTCTACACCGAGATCCTCGAATCGGGCGACACACGCGCCGCACGGGCGCTGCTCGAGGCCGGCAGCCCGCGCCTCGCCACCCTGTTCTACGCCCTGGTGCCGGGCGCGGCGCAGGAGCTCGCGTCGTACACCGTCTATCGCTGGGAGTGCGCGGTGCGCGCTTCGGTCGTGATGGGCTTCGTCGGCGCCGGCGGCCTCGGCCAGCTGATGGACCAGTCGATGAAGATGCTCAACGGCGGCGAGGCGAGCACGATCCTGCTCACCTTCCTCCTTCTCGTGCTCCTGGCCGACGCGATGAGCGTCGTCATCCGCAGGGTGCTGGCTTGAACGTCGCGACGACCGGAGCGCCCGCGCCGCTGACCCGGGCGCAGTGGTGCACCTCGTGCGTCGCGCTCGCCGTCGTGCTCGTCGCGGCCGTGATCGCGAGCTTCGCCTACCTCGCGGTCGACTGGCGCCAGCTCTTCAGCGCCGAATCGATGCGGCTGATGGGCACGTTCGTGCGCGAGTTCTTCCCGCCCGACCTGTCGCCCGCGTTCATCGCCAAGGCAACCTGGGGCGCCCTGCAGACCTTCGCGGTCGCGGCCATCGGCACGCTGCTCGCCGTGCTCGGCGGCGGCGTGCTGGCCCTGCCCGCCGCCGGCCGCTTCGGGCTCGGGCCGCGCCTCGTCGCGCGCTTCTTCCTCAACCTGCTGCGCAGCGTTCCCGAGCTGGTCTGGGCGGCGCTGATGGTGATCGCGGCCGGACTCGGGCCCTTCGCCGGCACGCTGGCGCTCGCGCTGCACACGACCGGCGTACTCGGTCGCCTCTACGCCGAAAGCCTCGAGAACGTGCCGCCGGCGGCCGAGCGGGCGCTCAGGGATGCGGGCGCCGGCCGCGTCGCCTCGTTCTTCTACGCGACGCTGCCGCTGGTGACGGCGCAAGGCGTCGCCTACGCGCTCTATCGCCTCGAGATGAACATCCGCATGGCGGCGGTGCTCGGCTTCGTCGGCGCCGGCGGCCTCGGCCAGCTCCTCTATTTCCACCTCTCGATCTTCCAGCAGGCGCAGGCCGCGACCTTGCTGATCGCGATGTTCGTGCTCGTGTTCGCCGTCGACTCGCTGAGCGCCTGGGTGCGCGGCAGACTCGCCCCGGCGCACTCCTGATCCGGGCTCAGGGCGCCGCGCCCGTGTGCACCGGATAGCCGGCCTCGGCCCAGCTCTTCATGCCGCCGTCGAGCGCGACCGCTCGCTGGAATCCCATCGTGCGCAGGGTCGACGCGGCCAGGGTCGAGATGCGGCCGAACTCGCAGCAGGCGACGATGCGCGCCGTCGGGTCGGGGAGCTCCTTGTCGACGCGCAGCTCGAGCTGGCCACGCGGCAGCAGGCGCGCGCCGGGAATGTGGCCCGCTTCGTAGGCCTCTTTCTCGCGCACGTCGAGAACGACCAGTCCGCCGCCGCCGCTCTCGACCCGCGTGCGCAGCTCGGCCATGCTCATGAAGGGCACGCTCGCGGTCGCCTCGGCGAGCATCTCGGTGACGGTCTTGCCGCCGCTCATGTTGGTCCGCAAGGCCTCGGTGAGGTGGGTCGGCATCGACAGGTCGAGGCTTCGCATCATCTTCACGAACGCGCTGCGGTCGCGCTGCTGCAGGCGCGGATTGCTCTCCAGCTCGGCGCCGATCGTCGAGTGGCCGCGTCCCTTGTAGTCGTGCGCCGGAAAGACGAGCAGGGCCGGATCGAGGGCACGCAGCTTCTCCAGGCTGTCGAAGAGAGCCTCCGGGTCTCCCGTGGGCAGGTCGGTGCGGCCGGTGCCGCCGATCAGCAGCGTGTCGCCCGTGAAGACGCGGTCCTCGCCGACGAGACACATCGAGTCGGCCGTGTGGCCGGGCGTGTGCAGGGCGCGCAGGCGCAGCTTGCCGAGGACGATCGACTCGCCGTCGTCGATCCGCATGGCGATGCCCGGCGCCGGGCTGGCGCGGTGCATCACCGTCATCGCCCCGAGCTGGGCGGCCATGCGCCGCGAGGCCGAGAAGTGGTCGGCGTGGGTGTGGGTGTCGATCACGAAGCGGATGCGCAGGCCGTCGCGCGACGCGAGGGCGAGGTAGCGGTCGACCTGGCTCACCTCGGGATCGATGAGCGCGCCGGCGCAGGTGTCGGCACAGCCGACGAGGTACGACTGGCATCCGCCGGTGGCGACCTGTTCGAAGATCATCGCGACTCCTCCAGAGGGTCCCAGGCATCGAGCCAGCGCGCGAAATCCGCCAGGCCACGGTCGAGCGACGTGCCCGCCCACGGGCCGATCGCCGACAGCAGACGCTCGGGATCGGCGCAGGTGAGCGGCACGTCGCCGGCCTGCATCGGCTGGAAGTCGATCGTGGCGGGGCGGCCGACGGCGCGCTCGAGCGAGGCGATGAAGTCGAGCACGCGCACCGGCCGGTGGCTGCCGACGTTGAAGATCTCCGCCGGCGCGCCGCCTTCGGCCCGGGGCGGCCCGCGCTCGATCAGGCGCCGCACCGCCTCGACGGCGTCGTCGACATAGGTGAAGTCGCGCTGCAGCTCGCCGCGCGCGAACACCGGGATCGGCTGGCCCCGGCGCATGCGCTGGGCAAACGAGAAGTACGCCATGTCGGGCCGGCCCCAGGGCCCGTAGACGGTGAAGAAGCGCAGGCCCGTGACCGGCAGGGCGTGGACGGCGGCGTACGAATGGGCGATCGCCTCGCCCGCCTGCTTGGTGGCGGCGTAGAGCGACGCCGGCGTGTCGGTGCGATCGGCCTCGGAGAAGGGCGCTTCGGTGCGCGCGCCGTAGACGCTCGACGAGCTGGCGTAGAGGACGTGGCCGACCTTCGTTGCGGCGCTGGCCTGCAGCACCGCGACGAAGCCGGCGACGTTGGAGCGCACGTAGTCCATCGGCACCTCGATCGAATGGCGCACGCCGGCCTGCGCGGCGAGGTGCACCACGACGTCGAAGGGTCCCTGGCGGCGCATGAAATCGCTCGTCGCGGCCGCGTCGGAGAGATCGATCGCGTGGCAGTCGATGCCGAGCGGCGCGAGCAGCGCGGCGACGCGGTCGCGCTTCAGGCGCGGGTCGTAGTAGGCGTTGAACTCGTCGCAGCCGACGACGCGCATGCCGTCGCGTGCGAGTCGGGCGGCGACGTGGGCGCCGATGAAGCCCGCCGCACCGGTCACTAGGCACAATCGCATGCGCCGACTATAGGCCGCCGACCCCCGAGACCTTGCTCGCGACCCCTCCTCCGCCCCGCTTCCCGCACGCGCTCGCGATGGCCTTCGCGGTCGCCGCGGTGCTGGTCACGGCCGGCGGCCTGTCGCATCTGGCGGGCGATGCGAGCCCGGCCTACCGCGCCCTGCGCGAAGCGATGCGCGAGCTGCCCGACTGGCTCTGGTCAGCCCTCACCTTCCTCGGCTTCGGCCTCACCGCCGCGATCTTCGTCGCCCAATGGCCCGACCGGTCGATGCGCTTCGTCGCGGTGTCGCTCTGGAGCTTCGCCTTCACGACGCTCGCCGTGCAGCTCGTCAAGCGCAGCCTCGTGACGCCTCGTCCGCTCACGCTCCTTCCCGATCTCGCACCGATCGGCGCCCACCTCTTCTGGGGCTCGATGCCGTCCGGCCACGCGGCCACCGCCCTGGCCTTCGCGACCGCCTACATCCTCGTCAAGAGCCGCTCGTGGCGCAGCGTCACCGTCGTCGTCGCGCTCTCGGCGCTGGTCGCGATCTCGCGCATCGCGGTCGGCGCGCACTTCATCGGCGACGTGCTCGTCGGCGCCGGCGTCGGCATCGCCGCGACGGCTCTGGCCTTCCTTGCCGAGCGCCGCGTCGATCTCGCGCGCCGGCTCGTCACGCCCTACGGGCAGCTGGCGATCGCGGCGATCCAGCTCGGCACCGGCGTGCTGATGCTGTGGCGTCCGCTCGGCTATCCCCTCGCGCAGCCGCTGCAGTGGGTGGTCGGCAGCGTCGGCATCGCCGCCGGCCTCCATCGGCTCTGGACGATGCGCGTGCCGGCCGCGCGCGTCGACGGAGTCGCACGGTGACCTCGCGCCAGGCATTCGGCGCCGTCGCCGGTCTCGTGCTCGGCGCGCTGCTGCTCTGGCTGCTGCTGCGCGGCGCATCGGTCTCGCACTGGCTAGACGCGCTCGCCGGCGTGCCGCCGATGCTCTGGATCGCTGCCACGCTCGGCCTGCTCGCGAGCTATGCGCTGCGCGCGCTGCGCCTGTTCGTCGAATGGCAGCCGCAGGTGCGCGGCGTCCGCTTCGCCGACTGCCTGCGCCTGATGCTGCTCCACAACGCCGCCGTCAACATCGTGCCGATGCGTGCGGGCGAGGCCGGCTACGCCTGGATCGTGCACCGGCAATGGGGCGTGCCGCTCGCCGACGCGGTCGCGAGCCTGCTCTGGCTGCGCCTGCAGGACGTCGCGATCCTTGCCGCCTTCGCGATCGCCTGGCTGCTGCCGCTGTCGACGGTGACCGGCGCGGCGCTCGGGGTCGCGACGCTGGTCGCCTACGCGATCGCGTCGCCGCATCTCGGCGCGCTTCTCGCGCTCGTGCCGTGGCGGCCGCTGCAGCGGGTCGGCGCCTATGCGCAGCGACCTGGCCAGCAGCCGTGGCGACAGCCGGCGTCGCTCGTCTGCGCGCTCGCGAACTGGAGCGTCAAGCTGGCCGTGCTGGGCGCGCTGCTCGCGGCGCTGGCGGGCCTGCCGCTCGTCGATTCCCTGCGCGGCAGCCTGGGCGGCGAGCTCGCCGCGGTGCTGCCGGTGCAGGGGCCCGCGGGCCTGGGGACCTACGAGGCGGGCGTCTGGGGTGGCGTCGCCCTGCGCGCGCCGGCCACCTCGCTCGGCCACGTCGGCGCCGCCGCCCTCGCCGTCCACCTGCTCGGCCTCGTCGTCGGCCTGGTCGCGGCGCTCGTCGCGCAATTGACGACGCGCTCCTGGCCGCCCGCGACCCGAACGGTTCACCCGCAATGATCACAACCTCTTCCCTCGTCTCCGGCGCGACCGCGACCGGCTCGCTGCCAGGGGTCGAGACGGCATCGGCACCGACGCACCGGCTCTCGGTCGTCGTGCCGATGTACAACGAGATCGAGAACGCGGCACCGCTGATCGACGCCGTGCAGGCCGCGCTCGCGAGCTATCCGTTCCCCTGGGAGCTGATCGTCGTCGACGACGGCAGCCGCGACGGCACCGGTGACGCGCTCGTGCGCCACGCTGCCACCGTCGGCCCGCACATCCACATCGTCCGGCTGGCGCGCAACTTCCGCCAGACCGCCGCCATGCAGGCCGGCATCGACGCGGCGCGCGGCGATGTCATCGTGACGATGGACGGCGACCTGCAGAACGACCCTGCCGACATCCCGAAGCTCGTCGCCAAGCTGCTCGGCGACAAGCTCGACATGGTCGCCGGCTGGCGCGAGAAGCGAAAGGACGCCTGGATCCTGCGCAAGATCCCGTCGTGGCTCGCCAACCGGTTGATCACGCGCATCACCGGGCTGAAGTTCCACGATCTCGGCTGCAGCCTGAAGGCGTTCCGCGCCCCGGTGCTGAAGCAGGTGCGCCTCTACGGCGAGATGCACCGTTTCATCCCGGCCTGGCTCGCCACCGTGACCTCGCCCGATCGCATGGGCGAGGTGCCGGTGCGCCATCACGCGCGCCTGCGCGGCACCTCGAAGTACGGCATCTCGCGCACGCTGCGGGTCGTCGTCGACGTGCTCTCGATCTACTTCTTCCTCAACTTCGGCTCGCGCCCGGGCCACTTCTTCGGCGTCATCGGCCTGGCGGTGACGTCGATCGGCACGCTCATGCTCGGCTACCTCGGCGTGCTCAAGCTGATGGGCGAGAGCATCGGCGGTCGGCCGCTGCTCCTGCTCGGCTTTTTCTGCGTCATCGGCGGCCTGCAGTTCCTGATGACCGGCGTGCTCGCCGAGCTGCTGGTGCGGATCTACTTCGACGGCAGCCACGCGAAGTCGTACACCGCCCTGCCGGCCACCAAGCCGGCGAGCGCAGACGGCGGCTGGTCGCGTCCGTGAGCACGGCAGCGACGGCCGACGCGCCGTCCCGTGCGGCCTGGGTCGCCCTCGCCCTCGGCCTCGCCGCGATCTTCTTCTGGCGCCTCGGCGCGGCGCCGCTCTTCGACGTCGACGAGGGCGCGTTCGCCGAGGCGACGCGCGAGATGATCTCGAGCGGCGACTGGCTGAGCACGACGCTCAACGGCGCCGACCGCTTCGACAAGCCGATCCTCGTCTACTGGCTGCAGGCGGCGAGCATCCTCGTTCTCGGCAAAGGCGACGCCGCCGTGCGGCTGCCGTCGGCGATCTGCGGCTTCCTCTGGTGCTTCGCGGTCGCGCGCTTCGCCGCGCCGCGCTTCGGCGCGCGCGCGGCGTGGTGCGCGGCGGCGATCCTCGGCACCTCCGTCGGCGTCATCGCGATCGGCCGCGCCGC
>JBBSBZ010000126.1:0-9586 GCA_038250795.1 Burkholderiales bacterium
CGACATCCAGCAGATCGGCATCGCGCCCGGGATCTGCATCGTCGGCGAGCCGAGCAACATGCAGGTCGTCAGTGGCCACAAGGGCAAGCTCGCGATGCGGGCCCACGTCTGTGGCCGCGAGGCCCATTCGGCGCTCGCGCCGTACGCGGTCAACGCGGTCGAATACGCCGCCGAGATGGTCGTGCAGCTGCGCCGCATGCAGCGCGACAAGGCCGCGGCCGGGCCGTTCAACCGCGAATACGATCCACCCTACACGACCTTGCACACCGGCGTGCTGCGCGGGGGCACCGCGCTCAACATCGTGCCGCGCGAGTGCAGCTTCGACTTCGAGATTCGCAACATTCCCGAAGACGATCCGCAGCAGTTGCTGATGCGCTTCGAAGAGCACTGCACGCGCGAGCTGCTGCCGCAGATGCGCCGCGTCGCCGCCGAGAGCAGCATCGCGTTCGAGACGATGTCGAACAACCCCGGGCTGCACAACGCCGAGACCGACGCGATCGTCGGCCACGTCGAGCGGCTCGCCGCGGGTGGCCGCGGCGGCAAGGTCGCATTCGGCTCGGAGGCCGGCCAGTTCCAGCGCGCCGGCTTCCGCGCCGTGATCTGCGGTCCGGGCTCGATCGGCGACGCCCACAAGCCCGACGAATTCATCACCTTCGACCAGCTGCGCAAAGGCGAGGCGTTCATCGCCGCCGTCGTTCGCGAAGCGTCTGCGCCAGACCCGGTCGACGCTTGACGGCGGCCCCTCCCCACCTCGCATCCCACCGAAAGGATTCCCATGCATCGACGTCGTTTCACGTTTGCTGCCACGTTGCTGCTCGGCGCCGCGTCCGCGCTGACCGGCCTGACAGCGCAGGCCGCCGAGGCGCAGATCCAGGTCACGCGCCAGTACGGCTTGCCGTACATCCCGCTGATGGTGATGGAGCATCAGCAGCTGTTCGAGAAACACCTGAAACGGCTCAGCGTCGGCGACGCGAAGGTCAACTGGGCGACGATGAGCACGACCACCGCGACGGTCGACGGGCTGCTGTCGGGCAACGTCGACTTCGCATCGTCGGGGATCACCGGCCTGCTGAACATGTGGGACAAGACACAGGGCACGTCGACCGAGGTGCGGGCCATCTCCGGCATCTCGTCGTTCCCGTATCCGCTGGTCACGAGCAACCCGGCGGTCAAGACGCTGAAGGACTTTTCCGAGAAGGACCGGATCGCGGTCCCGGCGGTGAAAATCTCGGTTCAGGCGATCGTGCTGCAGATGGCCGCGGCGAAGGCGTTCGGCGCCAGCCAACGCACGGCGCTGGACGCCCGCACCGTCTCGATGGGGCACCCGACCGCGGCCATCGCGGTGATGTCCAAGCAAGGCGATGTCGACGCGCATTTCAGCTACCCGCCGTACAGCCTCGAGGAGCTGCGCACCCCCGGCGTGCATCCGGTGCTGTGGGCCAACGACGTGACCGATGGGCCGGTGACGACGATCGAGGTCGTGACGACGGCACGCGTCGTCAAGGATCATCCGAAATGGGTCGAGGCCTGGGTCGCTGCACAGAAGGAGGCGAGCGATTTCATCAACAAGAATCATCGCGAGGCCGCGCAGATCTACCTCGCGATGACGAAGGACAAGAAGCTGACCGCCGACGATCTGATCCAGATCCTCGCCGACCCTCAGGTCCGTATCGGGGTCACGCCGTTCAACACGATGGTCTTCGCGAAGTACATGCACGAAGTCGGCAGCATCAAGCACATGCCGGCGAGCTGGAAGGACTACTTCTGGCCCATCGCGCAAAGCCTGGACGGTAGCTGAGCCCGGAAGCGGACGGTCCCCACGTGGCCGCGTGGGCCCGCGAGTCCTCCAGACCTGCTTCGGCCGCGACTGCGGCCAAGCGAAACCTCAGCTGCCCGCGGAGTTCTGCGCTTCAGGGAAGAAGAGCTCCTTCCACGAGCTCGGCGTGGCCTTGATCGAGCCGACCTTGTTCATGAAGTCGACGTACTTCAGGATGTTCTGCGGCGTCGTCGTGAAGACCACTTCGGGATCATTCAGGATCTTCAGGATAAGGGCCTGAGGCGCCTTGTCTTTCGAGATCCGCAGGTAAGCGTCGGCGGCCCAGCTCTTGTCCTTGTTGATCATCGCAGTCGCCTCGTCGAGCGCCTTCAGGAACGCGCCGTAGACCTTGGGGTTCTCCTCGCGGAACTTGGTCGTCGTCCACACCAGGTTGAAGGTCGCCGGGCCGCCGAGCACCTTGAACGAATTGACCAGCGTGTGCATGCCCGGTTTCTCGAGCTCGTAGTACTGGAATGGCGGCGAGCCGAAGTGCCCGGTGATCTCGCTGCTCGGAGAGAGCAGCGCAGCCATCGCATCGGGGTGGCTCATCGTGACGGTCAGCGGGTCGAGCTTGAACTGCTGGCCCGGCCCGAACGCCTGTTCAGCCGCCATCTGCAATGTCACCGCCTGGATCGACACTTTCGCCGCCGGCAGCGCGATCTTGTCCTTCTCGGTCAGGTCCTTCACCGTCTTGGCATTCGGGTTGCGTGTGACGAGATACAGCGGCATCGAATTGAGCGCCGAGGCCGCCTTGATGTCGTAGTTGCCGCGCGTCTTGGCCCACAGCGTGATCAGCGGCGCGACCCCGCCGGCGGCGAAATGCAGGCTGTTCGAGAGAATCGCGTCGTTCATCACGTTGCCGCCGGCAAAGCGCGCCCACGTGACCTTCAGGTCGGTGATGCCGGCCTCCTTCGCGTGTTTCTCGATCAGCTTCTGGTCTTCCATGATCATCAGCGGCAGGTAGCTGATGCCGTACTGTTCTGCGACCTTCAGCTCGCTGACCTCGGAACGAGCCAACGGCGAGAAAGCGACCAGCGCGACGGCCATCGATGCCGCCCAAAGAGACTTCAAATTCATTTCGGCTCCGTCAGGTTCTGCAGCGCAACGCGGACTGCCGCGTCGATTCTGAATCGCGCCTGCCAGCGTGGCGAGGCGGAAAAGCCCTATGGAGCGGATGACGATATGCCGGCCCTTGGTGTGGGGCTCACGTCTTCGACGGCTCTGGCGGGCCGCCGACGCGAGAGAAGTCACGCCGCAGAGAAGGCGCTCGCGGACTCGACGTCGTAGCCGCCGGCGGCGGCGGCGACGCAAAGCGACCGCCAGGCGTCGTCGGCGAGGCTGCGGGCGACAAGAACGGTCCAGTCGGCCGTTTTCGCATGTCGGTAGAACAACACCGACAGGTGGCCGAAGACGCTCTGCGCGCAACGTCCCGGCGCGAAGACGCGCGCGTCGAGGTCGAGCGGACAGCCCTGGGCGAGGACTCGCTCCGCATGCGGCCCGCGGATCGTGAAAGCGATCCGGCTGGCCGAGACGTCGAAGAGTGCGCCGCCCACCGCCTGCAGGGCATCCCGCTTCGCGTCGAAGTCGACCAGCGTGCGGGGCCCGCCGTCGGGGCGGCTCTCGACCAGCAGCCACGAGCGCGGTCCGGTCCAGAGCGCCAGGAGGCCGGCTTCCTGCCGGGTCGTGCCCGGCGCGAGCGGCAGCGGCACGCCGAACGTCTGCCCGAGATGCGCGAGCAGCGCCGAACGCGCCGGATCGCCCTGCACGTTCCATGCGGCCACCGTGGTCGCGACGTGCAGCACCGTGCCGACACCTTCGGCGCCGTAGTGGCCCGGGTGCATGGAGCCGATGCCGTCACTGTCGCTATCAGCCACGCAGCCTCTCCCCGTCGGGGTCGATGACGCAGGGTGGCCCGACCTGCACCCGGACCCGGGCGCCGGCCAGCGGCGAGACCGCCCACAGCTGCTCGCCGTGCCGGGCGCGGCCGTTCTCGAGCAGGGCGAGTGCGATCCAGGCGTCGCAGTGCGGGCTGAAGCACCACGATGTGACGTGGCCTTGCATCGGATTCGGCGCCGGCCGATCGGGATCGGCGACGAGCTTGCCGCCGCGCGGCATGCGCGCGCCCTCGAGCGCCACGAGCCCGACCAGCTGCCAGCGTCCTGCGGCGACGAGCGCCGGGCGCCCGAGCAGCGGCTTGCCGACGCACCACTTGCCGGCGTTGACGAGCTTGCCCAGGCCGAGATCGTCGGCGGTGGTGCGGCCGTCGGCTTCCGCGCCGACGACGATGTGGCCCTTCTCGATGCGCAAGGTGCTCATGGCCTCGGTGCCGTAAGGCATCAACCCGAAAGGCGCGCCGGCCGCCATGACGGCGTCCCACAAGGCCTGGCCGCGATCGGCAGGCACGTGGACCTCGTAGGCGAGCTCGCCGGAATAGCTCATGCGAAAGAGGCGCGCGGGAAGCTCGCCGTCGGTCGAGCGGACGCGGCAGGCGGCCACCGCGAGAAAGGGAAAGGCCGCGTTCGAGACATCGATGTCGACCATCGCCGAGACGACGTCGCGCGCCTTCGGGCCGGAGATCGCCACCGCCGACCACTGCTCCGTCACCGAGGCGGCGTGTACCTCGAGATCGGGCCAGACCGCCTGCAGCAAATACTCGATGTGCTGCATCACCTTCACGGCGTTGACGGTCGTCGTCGTCATCAGGTAGTGCGTGGCGGCCAGGCGCGAGGTGGTGCCGTCGTCCATCACCAGACCGTCGTCGCGCAGCATCACGCCGTAGCGGCAGCGACCCGGGGCGAGGTTGTCCCAGCGGTTGACGTAGATGCGGTTCAGGAACTCGGCCACGTCGCGGCCCTGCAGCTCGATCTTGCCGAGGGTCGAGACATCGACCACGCCGACGTTGGCGCGAACGTTGAGCGCTTCGCGGTTCGCCGCGTCGTCTTCCGACTCGCCGGCGCGCGGATACGAATGCGGCCGCTTCCACAGCCCGGCGTTGACGAAACGCGCGCCGTGCGCGGCATGCCATTCGTGGATCGCCGAGCGGCGCGTCGGCTCGACGTGCGGACCGCCCTCGGCGCCCGGGAAAAGACCCAGGGTGACCGGTGTGTAGGGCGGCCGGAACGTCGTCGTGCCGACGTTCGGGAGCGAGACGCCGAGGTGTCCGGCCATCAAGGCGAGGCCGACGATGTTGCTCGTCTTGCCCTGGTCGGTGCCCATGCCGAGGGTGGTGTAGCGCTTCAGGTGCTCGACC
This sequence comes from Burkholderiales bacterium, assembly GCA_038250795.1. Classification (GTDB taxonomy): domain Bacteria; phylum Pseudomonadota; class Gammaproteobacteria; order Burkholderiales; family Burkholderiaceae_C; genus Schlegelella_A. The sequence goes on from JBBSBZ010000126.1 coordinate 5,067, forward strand.
GACTGGTAGCCCTCGCGTGCGGCCAGAGCGACGTCGTCGGCGGTGACGTCGTTCTGCAGGTCGACGAAGCGCTTGCCAGCGGCGGCGGCAGTCGGCACGGCCCAGAGCGGGGCCAGCGCGGCGCGCCGCTGCGGCAAGGCACTCGGCGCCGGCGGCGCCGTGGCTGCGGCGGTGCCCGTCTGCCGGGCCGCGGCGAGGCCGGCGTCGTGGCCTTCGATCAGCGCCGCCGCGAGATCGAAGGTGCCGCGGGCGCCGCCCACCGGCACGATGGGCAGCGGCGAGCGGTCGGGAACGAAGGCGGCAAGGATGTCGTCGTAGCGCAGCTTGCCGCGTGCCTGCGAGAACAGGTGCACCGCCGGGTTCCAGCCGCCCGACAGGCCGACCAGGTCGCAGGCGACGCGCCGCGCCGGGCCGCCAGCCATCGGTGCGATCTCGACCGACCCGACGTGGCGGCGGCCGCGCGCGCCGACGATCACGGAGCTGCCGAACACGGGCAAGCCACCTTCGCGCGCCTGCGCCGGCAGACTGCCAGTCTCGCGCGACTCGGGCCGCGGATCGACGATCGCGGCGATCTCGACGCCGGCGGCGTGCAGCGCCATTGCGTCGCCGTAGCCGCCGTCGTTGTTCGTGAACACGACCGCGCGGCGACCCGGCCGGACGCCGTACCGGTCGACATAGCTGCGCGCCGCGCCGGCGAGCATCGTTCCCGGCAGGTCGTTGTTGACGTAGGCAATGCCGCGCTCGTGCGCGCCGCTGGCCAGGACCACGGCGCGGGCGCGGATCAGCCACAGGCGCTGCCGCGGCGCATGCACCGGCGGCGTGGCGAGGTCGTCGGTGACGCGCTCGACGGCGGCGACGAGGTTGCCGTCGTAGTAGCCGAATGCCGTCGTCCGCGGGAGCAGCGTGACGTCGGGCAGTGCGCCCAGCTCGGCGACCGCGGCCGCGACCCACTCGGCGGCCGGCCGCTCGTCGATCGGCGGTGCATCGGAGGCCAGGCCGCCGCCCCACCAAGGGTTCTCGTCGCAGAGGATGGTGCGCGCGCCGGCGTGCGCCGCGGCGCGTGCGGCGGCGATGCCGACCGCGCCTCCGCCGACGACGAGGACGTCGCAATGCGCATGGCGGTGCTCGTAACGGTCGGGGTCGGGCTCGGCCGCGGCGCGGCCCATGCCCGCCGCACGCCGGATCAGGTGCTCGTACTTCAGCCACCACGCCGGCGTCGGCGGCCACATGAAGGTCTTGTAGTAGAAGCCGGCCGGGATCAGGCGCGAGATCCGGTCGTTGACGGCGCCGATGTCGAAGCCGACCGAGGGCCAGCAGTTCTGGCTCGTCGCCACGAGGCCCTCGACCAGCTCGAGCGTCGTCGCTCGCACGTTCGGCTCGGTGCGCGCGCCGCGGCCGAGCTGCACCAGCGCGTTCGGCTCCTCGGCGCCGGCGCTGAAGATGCCGCGCGGCCGGTGGTACTTGAAGCTGCGGCCGACCAGGTGCACGTCGTTGGCGAGCAGCGCCGACGCCAGCGTGTCGCCGGCATAGCCGAAATAGGCGACGCCGTCGTACCGGAAGCCGAGCGGCCGCGTCCGGTCGACGAGCCCGCCCGAAGCGAGGCGCAGGGACTGCGTCATGGCGGCGCCTGGGGCAGCGTCTGGCCGATGGGCGCGCTGCCCAGGATGTCGTGCGTGCGCGTGTCGCGACGCACCTTGAACCAGCTGCGACAGCCGGCGCTGTGCAGCCACAGCTCGAGGTGCGGCCCGCTCGGGTTGTCACGCAGGTAGACGTAGTCGAACCACGCCGCCTCGGGCGCGTCGTCGGCCGGGCGGACGACGGTGGCGTCGCCGCCGTAGGTGAACTCGACCTGGCTGCGCGGGCCGCACCAGGGACATGGAATCAGCATCATGGCGACCGCCCGACGGCGGCGGCGGACGCCACGTCAGTGCGCCCAGGCATACGGACCCGCGCCCTTCTCGTCGATCAGCCGGCCGGCGGCGAAGCGCTCGAGGTTGAAGGCGGCGTTGAGCGCGTGCGGCTCGTCGTGCGCGATGGTGTGCGCATGCAGGAAGCCGGAGGCCGGCGTCGCCTTGAAGCCGCCGTAGCACCAGCCGCCGGTCATGTAGAGGCCTCGCACCGGCAGCTTGCCGATGATCGGGCTGCCGTCCATCGTCATGTCCATGATGCCGCCCCAGGTGCGCATCAGGCGCAGCCGCCCGTAGGCCGGAAAGAGCGCCAGGCAGGCGGCGGCGACGTGCTCGATGGTCGGCAGGTTGCCGCGCTGCGCGTACGAGTTGTAGAAGTCGAGGTCGCCGCCCATGACGAGCTCGCCCTTGTCGGACTGGCTGATGTAGAAGTGCACGGCGCCCGAGGTGACCACCGTGTCGAGCACCGGCTTGATCGGCTCCGACACCATCGCCTGCAGCACGTGCGACTCGATCGGCAAGCGGACGCCCGCCATCGCCGCCACCCGGCTCGAATGGCCGGCCACCGCGATGCCGATCTTCGGCGCGGCGATGAAGCCCTGCGACGTCTCGACGCCGGCGACGGCGCCGTTCTCGATGCGGATGCCGGTGACCTCGCACTGCTGGAGGATGTCGACGCCGAGCGCGTCGGCGGCGCGCGCGTAGCCCCACGCCACGGCATCGTGGCGCACCGTGCCGCCGCGCGGCTGCAGCAGGCCGCCGGCGACCGGAAAGCGGGCCGCGGCCGAGCAGTCGAGGCCCGGCACCATCGCCGCCACCTCGTCGCGTGACAGGAAGCGGGCGTCGATGCCGTTCAGCAGCATGGCATTGCCACGCCGCATGGCCGCGTCGACGTCGGCCGGCGAATGGACGAGGTTGAGGACGCCGCGGGCGCTGTACATGACGTTGAAGTTCAGCGTCTGCGACAGCCGCTCCCACAGCTTGAGCGAGAACTCGTAGAAATGCGCGTTCGGCTCGAGGTGGTAGTTCGAGCGCACGATGGTGGTGTTGCGGCCGGTGTTGCCGCCGCCGATCCAGCCCTTCTCCAGCACGGCCACATTGGCGAGGCCGTGCTCCGTTGCGAGGTAGTAGGCGGTGGCCAGGCCATGACCGCCACCGCCGATGACGATGGCGTCGTAGTACGGCTTCGGGGCGGGGCTGCGCCAGGCGCGGGGCCAGTGGCGGTGCCGGGTCAGTGCCTCGCGGGCGAGCGAGAAGACGGAATAGCGCATGACGCCGAGGTGAGCCGTGTCAGAGGATCTTGGAGAGGAACGCTCGGGTGCGATCCACCTGCGGCCGGTCGAACAGATCCGCCGGCGGGCCCGACTCGACGATCACGCCGCCATCGGTGAAGTACACCGTGTCGGCGATCTCGCGCGCGAAACGCATCTCGTGCGTCACCAGCATGCAGGTCAGGCCCTCTTCGGCAAGCTCGCGGATCGTGTTCAGCACTTCGTTGACCGTTTCCGGGTCGAGGGCGGCGGTGACTTCGTCGAACAGCATCACTTCCGGCCGCATCGCCAGCGAGCGGGCAATGGCCACGCGCTGCTGCTGGCCGCCGGAGAGCTCGCCCGGGTAGGCGTCGGATTTGTCGGCGAGGCCGACCTTCTTCATCAGGGCGACGGCGCGCTCGCGGACTTCCGCCTTGTCTTCCTTCAGCACGTGGATGGGCGCCATCATCACGTTCTCGAGTGCGGTTTTGTGCGGGAAGAGGTTGTACTGCTGGAAGACGATCGACACTTCCTTGCGCAAGGCGATCTTCTCCTTGTCGCTGCGCAGCTTGTCGACGGCGAAGTCCGCCACCCGGATGCTGCCGGTGTTGATCGGCACCAGCCCGTTGATGCAGCGAAGCAACGTCGACTTGCCGGAGCCCGACGGCCCGATGATGCACACGACATTGCCCTTCGGCACGTCCATCGAGACGCCCTTCAGCACCTCGACCGCGCCGAACGACTGGTGGACGTCGCGGATGCTGACGATCGGGCTGTCGGAAGTCGGCATGGCGTGGGCTCAGGCGTTGACGGCGTACTTGGCTTCCAGTCGCACCGTCCAGCGGGCGATCGGATAGCAGTAGATGAAGAACCAGAACAGCACGTAGCTGTAGAAGGCGAGCAGCAGGCCGGGCCGGTTCTCGGCACTGAGCGCAAGTCGCGTCAGCGTCATCATCTCGGCGACGCCGACGATCGACACCAGCACGGTGCCCATGGTCAGGATCGAATACAGGTTCATCCACGGCGGCAGCATGCGCTTGATGCACTGCGGAAAGATGATCATCCAGACCGTTTGCCGGCGCGTGAACGCGAGCGACGACGCCGACTCCCACTGTGCCGTCGGAATCGACTGCATCGCACCGCGCAGGATTTCCGACACGTTGCCCATCACCGGCAGCGACAGGCCGAAGGTCGCCTTCACCCAGTCCGGCAGGGGAATGGTCACGCCGAACACGGTGACCTGGAACGGCAGCAGGAACATGCAATAGAACAGCAGCACCAGCCACGGTGCGTTGCGGAAGAAGTGGGTCACGAACCAGGCGCTCTTTCGCACCGGCGAGAGCGGCGAGATCTGGGCGAAGCC
>JBBSBZ010000127.1:0-9576 GCA_038250795.1 Burkholderiales bacterium
GGTGCCCGAGGTCGTCCTCAACAACCTCTACAAGCAGACCCAGCTTCAGGACACCTTCGGCATCAACATGGTGGCGCTGATCGACGGCCAGCCCAAGCTCTGCAACCTGAAGGACCTGATCTCGATCTTCCTCGAGCACCGGCGCGAGGTCGTGACGCGGCGCACGGTGTTCGAGCTGCGGAAGGCGCGCGAGCGCGGCCACGTCCTCGAAGGCCTCGCCGTCGCGCTCGCCAACATCGACGAGTTCATCGAGACGATCAAGGCCTCGCCGACGCCGCCGGTGGCGAAATCCGCGCTGATGAGCAAGAGCTGGGACTCGTCGATGGTGCGCGAGATGCTCGCGCGCGTCGGCAGCGAGTCTGTGCAGGGGCGCGACGCGTACCGGCCAGAGGGCCTGTCGCCGAATTTCGGACTGCAGGCCGACGGTCTCTATCGCCTCTCCGACGACCAGGCCTCCGAGATCCTGCAGATGCGCCTGCAGCGCCTCACCGGCCTCGAGCAGGACAAGATCATCGGCGAGTACCGCGAGGTGATGGCGCATATCGCCGACCTGCTCGGCATCCTCGCGACGCCGGCGCGGGTGACGACGATCATCGGCGACGAGCTCGCCAAGCTGAAGGAGGAGTTCGGCTCGTCCAAGCTCGCCCAGCGACGCAGCACGATCGAAGCCAACGCGCTCGATCTCGGCACCGAAGACCTGATCACGCCCGCCGACATGGTCGTCACGCTCTCGCACACCGGCTACGTCAAGAGCCAGGCGCTGAGCGAGTACCGCGCGCAGCGGCGCGGCGGCCGCGGCAAGCAGGCGACCCAGAACAAGGAAGACGACTGGGTCGAGCAGCTCTTCATCGCCAACACGCACGACTACATCCTCTGCTTCACGACGCTCGGCCGCGTCTACTGGCTGAAGGTGTGGGAGGTGCCGCAGGGCTCGCGTGCCTCGCGCGGCCGGCCGATCGTCAACATGTTCCCGCTCCAGCCGGGCGAAAAGGTCAACGTCGTGCTGCCGCTGACCGACGGCTTTCGCAGCTTTCCCGCCGATCACTACATCTTCATGGCGACGGCCCAGGGCGTCGTCAAGAAGACCAGCCTCGACGAGTTCAGCAACCCGAGGAAGGCCGGCATCATCGCCGTCGACCTGGATCCGGGCGATTTCCTGATCGGCGCCGCGCTCACCGACGGCACCCACGACGTGATGCTGTTCAGCGACGGCGGCAAGGCGGTGCGCTTCGACGAGACCGACGTGCGCTCGATGGGCCGGGCCGCACGCGGCGTGCGCGGCATGGCCCTCGAGCCGACGCAAAGCGTGATCGCCATGCTCGTCGCCGAGGACGAGACGCAGAGCGTGCTCACTGCGACGGAGAACGGCTACGGCAAGCGCACCGGCATCGCCGAGTACACGCGCCACGGCCGCGGCACCAAGGGAATGATCGCGATCCAGCAGACGGAGCGCAACGGCAAGGTCGTCGCCGCCACCCTGGTGCGTGCCGACGACGAGATCATGCTGATCACCGACAGCGGCGTGCTCGTGCGCACCCGCGTCGCCGAGATCCGCGAGCTCGGCCGCGCCACCCAGGGTGTCACCTTGATCGCCCTCGACGACGGCGCCAAGCTCACCGGACTGCAGCGCATCGTCGAGAACGACGCCAACGCGGATGCATCGCCTGCCACAGACCCCACCGGCGACGACGCCCCCGACGGAGACACCGAATGACACGACGACTGATCACGCTGGGCCTTGCCGGACTGGCCGCACTGTGCGCGACGACGATGGTCGAGGCCCAGACCAGCCCGACGAAGAAGGAGCTCGTCGCGCGCGTCCTGAAGGCGCAGCAGGGCGACATCGAAGGCGTCGCGCGCAGCCTCGTCGAGAGGCCTGCGGCACAGATGATGCAAGAGGCCGGCCTTGCCATGCAGCGCCAGATCGCGCCCGAAAAGCGCGAGGCGGTGGCCAAGGCGATCGAGGCGGAAGCCAAGAAGTACGTCGAGGAGGCGATGCCCAGCGTTCGCGAGCGTGCGCTGAAGATCGCCCCGTCGACGATCGGCGCGGTACTCGAGACGAAGATGAGCGAGGACGATCTCAAGGTCCTGCTGGCCTGGCTCGACTCGCCGACCTACAAGAAGTACAGCGCGCTCGGTCCAGAGATGCGCAACGGCTTCGTCCAGCAGCTGCTGAAGGAAGCGGGGCCGATGGTCGAGCCGAAGGCGCAGGCGCTCGACGCGCGCATCCGCGTCATCCTCGGCGTCCCGCCGCAGGGACAGGCCCCGGCCGGCTCGGGCGGCGCCGCGTCGCGTCCGGCCGGCAAGTAGCACGGCGCTTCGTTCGATGGCTGCAGACGCGCCGCCGGCCGCGGGCGACCTCGAGTCGCTGCGCCGGCAGATCGACGCGCTCGATCGCGAGTTGCTCGAGCGGATCAACCGACGCGCTGCCGTCGCCATGGCCATCGGCGCCCTGAAGCGCGCCGAGGGATCGCCGGCGTTTCGCCCGGAGCGTGAAGCGGCGGTGATCGACGCCCTGAAGAAGGTCAACGCCGGGCCGCTGCCCGAGGCGAGCGTGGCGCCGATCTGGCGCGAGATCATGTCGGCCTGCCGCGCCCTGGAGACGCCGACGCGGGTCGCCTACCTCGGCCCGGCCGGCACCTTCAGCGAGCTCGCCGCACTCGGCTACTTCGGTTCGTCGATCGTGCGCGTCGCCTGCGCCAATGCCGACGAAGTCTTCCACGCCACGAGCGCCGGCGCCGCCGACTTCGGCGTCGTCCCGGTCGAGAACTCGAGCGAGGGCGTGGTCACCCGCTCGCTCGACCTCTTCCTCACGACGCCGCTGGCCATCGTCGGTGAAACGAGCCTCTACGTCCGCCACAACCTGCTCCGCAAGGTCGATTCGCTCGACGGCATCGTCGCCGTGTGCGCCCATCCGCAGGCGCTCGCCCAGTGCCACGCGTGGCTCAGCCACCACCTTCCCGACGCCGAGCGCCGGCCCGTCGCGAGCAATGCCGAGGGCGCACGCCAGGCCGGCGCCGACAGCTCGCTCGCCGGCCTGGCGAGCGAGCGTGCGGCGAGCGAGTACGGCCTCTTCCTCGTCGCGCCCGCGATCCAGGACGACGCCCACAACCGCACCCGCTTCGCCATCGTCGCGCATCCGGGCACGCATCCGCAGCCGAAGGCGACGGGGCACGACTGCACGAGCCTGGTGGTGTCGGTCGCCAACAGGCCGGGCGCCGTCCACGACCTGCTGCAGCCGCTCAAGGCGCACGGCGTGTCGATGACGCGATTCGAGTCGCGGCCGGCGCGCTCGGGGCAGTGGGAGTACTACTTCTACATCGACCTCGAAGGACACCCGGAGCAGCCTCACGTGGCGCTCGCCCTGGGCGAGTTGCGCGCGGCCTGCGCCTTCTTCAAGCTGCTCGGCACCTATCCGGTCGACGCCCACTGATGAAGCCAGAAGGATCGGCGCCGGTGTTCGAGCAGCTCGGTGTGATCGGCTGCGGGCTGATCGGCGGCTCGTTCGCGCTCGCGCTGCGCCGCGCTGGCCTGGTGCGGCGCGTCGTCGGCTACAGCAAGTCGCCTTCGACGACGGAAAAGGCGAGGAAGCTCGGCGTGATCGACGTTGCCGCCGAGTCGGCGCTGCTCGCGGTGTCGGGCTCCGACATCGTGCTGATCGCCGTGCCGGTCGCGGCGATGGAGGCGACCTTCAAGGCGATCCGCCATCTGCTCGAGCCCGGCACGCTGATGATGGACGTCGGCTCCACCAAGCGCGACGTCGTCGATGCGGCGCGGCGCGTGCTGAAGGATCGCGTGTCTTCGTTCGTGCCCGCCCATCCGATCGCGGGCAAGGAAGTGGCGGGCATCGACCACGCCGACGGCGCCCTCTTCCAGGGTCGTCAGGTGATCCTCACGCCCTTGCCGAAGACCGCGTCCGAGCTCGTCCAGCGGGCCACCCACGTGTGGGCGGCGATCGGCTCGCATGTGCTGCGCATGACGCCCGAGAACCACGATGCCGCATTCGCGGCGGTCAGCCACCTGCCCCATCTTCTCGCCTTCGCCTACTTCAACTCGATCTCGCGCCAGCCCGACGGGCGCGACTTCCTGTCGCTCGGCGGGCCCGGCTTTCGCGACTTCACGCGCATCGCCGCGGGCAACCCCGAGGTCTGGCGCGACATCCTGATGGCCAACCGCGAGGAGATCCTGAAACAGACGCAGCACTTTCGTCATACCCTCGACGCGATGGAGCACGTCGTGCGGACCGGCAACAGCGAGGCGCTCGAGGCACTGATCCGCAGCGCGAGCGAGGCGCGCGCCGGCTGGCAGATGAACTCGGCGACACCTCACACGCATCGCTGACCGGCGTCGCCCGCCCCGTCGTCGGCCGCGCCACGCCCATGTTCCGCACCTCTTTTCTCGACCTGCCGCCGCTCTGCGCCATCGGCGGCTCGGTGCGCGTGCCCGGCTCCAAGAGCATCTCGAACCGCGCCCTGCTGCTCGCCGGCTTCGCCGAGGGAACGACGACGATCTCCGGCCTGCTCCACTCCGACGACACCCAGGTGATGCTGGAGGCCCTGCAGCAGCTCGGCTGCCGGATCGAGGGCGACGGTGCGGCCATCGCGATCACCGGGCTCGGCGCGCGCCTGCCGGCGGCCCCGATGGGCCTGTGGCTCGGCAATGCCGGCACCGCGATGCGGCCGCTCGTCGCGGCAATCGCGCTCACTGCGCCGCCGGGCGCGCGCTTCGAGTGCCGCGGCACTCCGCGCATGCACCAGCGGCCGATCGCCGATCTCGTCGATGCCTTGCGAGCGCTCGGCTGCGCGATCGAATATCTCGGGCAGACCGGCTATCCGCCGCTGGCGATCGGTGCGCCGCCCGGGCCTCTCGCCTTCGCTCGGCCCGTCGTCGTGCGCGGCAATGTCTCGAGCCAGTTCCTCACGGCGTTGCTGATGGCGCTGCCGCTTCGCGCCGGAGCCGACAGCGCCGTCGTCGAGGTCGAGGGCGAGCTGATCTCTAAGCCTTACGTCGACATCACCCTGAAGCTTCTCGAGCGCTTCGGTGTTGCCGTCGAGCGCGACGGCTGGACGCGCTTTCGGCTCAGCACGGCGGGCCTGCGCTCGCCCGGGCACTTCGCGGTCGAGGCGGACGCGTCGTCGGCCTCGTACTTCATCGCCGCCGCCGCGATCGCTGCGCGCGACGCGCCACTTCTGATCGAAGGCGTCGGCGCCGACTCGATCCAGGGCGACTTCGCCTTCGTCGAGGCGGCCCGCGCGATGGGCGCGTCTATCGTTGCAGGGCCGACGTCGCTCGAGGTGCGGCGCGGTCGCTTCCCGCTCGCGCCGGTCACGCTCGACTGCAACGCGATTCCCGATGCGGCGATGACGCTGGCCGCGCTCGCGCTCTTCGCCGACGGCACGACGCGGCTCGAGAACATCGCGAGCTGGCGCGTGAAGGAAACCGACCGGCTCGCGGCGATGGCGACCGAGCTGCGCAAGGTCGGCGCCGCGGTCGAGGAAGGCCCGGACTGGCTCTCGATCACGCCGCCTTCGACCTGGTGCGCGGCGGCAATCGACACCTACGAAGATCACCGGATGGCGATGGCGATGTCGCTGGCCGCGTTCAACGGCGCCGCCGGCATCGCCGAGGGTCGACCTTTGCGCATCCACGATCCGCGCTGCGTGGCCAAGACCTGGCCCGACTACTTCGAGACGCTGTTCGCGGTCGCCGCGGCCGCACCGACCGAGATCCCGGTCCTTGCGATCGACGGCCCGAGCGCCTCCGGCAAGGGCACGCTCGCGAGCGAGGTTGCCCATGCGCTCGGCTACGTGCTGCTCGACTCGGGCGCCGTCTACCGCGCGACCGCCATCGCCGCGCTCCAGGCCGGCGTCGCGGCCGACGACGAGCCCGGACTCGAAGCGCTGGCGCTGGCCATGAACCTGCGCTTCGCGACCGGCCGCGCCTTCCTCGACGGCGCCGACGTGAGCGACGCGCTGCGGCTCGAGGAAGTCGGCGCACTCGCGTCAAGGATCTCGGGCTGGCCCCGGGTTCGCCGGGCCGTTCTCGGCGTGCAGACGGCCTTCCGGCGCCTGCCGGGGCTGGTCGCCGACGGGCGCGACATGGGCACCGTCGTCTTCCCCGATGCGGCCCTCAAGGTCTTCCTGACCGCGAGCGCCGCCGAGCGTGCCGATCGCCGCTTCAAGCAGTTGATTTCAAAGGGGATTTCAGCTAATATCGACAGTCTTCGTGCAGACCTCGAGGCCCGGGATGCCCGCGATGCGAATCGCAGCGTCTCGCCCTTGCAGCCGGCCGAAGGCGCGCTCCTCCTGGACAACTCCTCGCTCACGATCGAAGCCTCGGTCGCGGCGGTGCTGGAAGCCTGGGAAGCGCGTAGGCCTTTCCATCGCCGGGCGGTGTGAAGGTCGAAGGAGTTCTCGCAGGACGAACCTGCGAGACAAGGGCCCGGTGCTTCCCTCCCGCATGCCTCCTGGCATCTCGAAGCGCCGGATCGACAACTTAACCCGCGGTCCCGGCCGCACGGAAACGCAATCCACATGTCTCAAGCCCAAGCTGCCACGTCCGAGTCCTTCGCGCCCGATTCTTTCGCGGCCATGTTCGAGGATTCGCTCAAGAAGGCGGAAATGCGCAGCGGTGAAGTCATCACCGCCGAGGTCGTCCGCGTCGAGCACAGCTTCGTCGTCGTCAACGCCGGCCTCAAGTCGGAAGCCTACGTTCCGATCGATGAGTTCAAGAACGACATCGGCGAGCTCGAAGTGCAGCCCGGCGACTTCGTCTCGGTCGCGATCGACGCGGTCGAGAACGGCTACGGCGACACCATCCTCTCGCGCGACAAGGCCAAGCGCCTCGCGTCGTGGCTCTCGCTCGAGAACTCGCTCGAGTCGGGCGAGTTCGTCACCGGCACCGTCAACGGCAAGGTCAAGGGCGGCCTCACGGTCCTCGTCAACGGCATCCGCGCCTTCCTGCCCGGCTCCCTCCTCGACACGCGTCCGGTCAAGGACATGACGCCGTTCGAAGGCAAGACGATGGAGTTCAAGGTCATCAAGCTCGACCGCAAGAGGAACAACGTCGTGCTGTCGCGCCGTGCCGTGGTCGAAGCCTCGATGGGCGAAGAGCGCGCCAAGCTGATGGAGACGCTGCGCGAAGGCGCGATCGTCCACGGCGTGGTGAAGAACATCACCGAGTACGGCGCGTTCGTCGACCTCGGCGGCATCGACGGCCTGCTGCACATCACCGACATGGCCTGGCGCCGTGTCCGCCACCCGAGCGAAGTCGTCCAGGTGGGCCAGGAGCTCGACGCCAAGGTGCTGAAGTTCGACGCCGAGAAGAACCGCGTCTCGCTCGGCATCAAGCAGCTCGGCGACGACCCGTGGCACGGCGTCTCGCGCCGCTACCCGCAGGGCACGCGCCTGTTCGGCAAGGTCACGAACATCGCCGACTACGGCGCCTTCGTCGAGATCGAGCCGGGCATCGAAGGCCTGGTCCACGTCTCGGAGATGGACTGGACCAACAAGAACGTCGCCCCGTCGAAGATGGTCTCGCTCGGCGAGGAAGTCGAAGTCATGGTCCTCGAGATCGACGAGGACAAGCGCCGCATCTCGCTGGGCATGAAGCAGTGCAAGGCCAATCCGTGGGAGGAGTTCTCGACCACGGTGCAGCGCGGCGATCGCGTCAAGGGCCCGGTCAAGTCGATCACCGACTTCGGCGTCTTCGTGGGTCTTGCGGCCGGCATCGACGGCCTCGTCCACCTCTCGGACCTCTCGTGGAACGAGCCCGGCGAGACCGCCGTGCGCAACTACAAGAAGGGCCAGGAGGTCGAGGCGATCGTTCTTGCGGTCGACGTCGACCGCGAGCGCATCTCGCTCGGCATCAAGCAGCTCGACAGCGACCCGTTCACCAGCTACTCGTCGGTCAACGACCGCGGCGCTGCGGTCACCGGCAAGGTGATCTCGGTCGACGCGCGCGGCGCCGAGATCCAGCTCAACCCGGACATCACCGGCTACCTGCGAGCCTCCGAGATCAGCCGCGACCGGGTCGAGGACGCGCGCAACGTGCTGAAGGAAGGCGACGAGGTCTCGGCGATCATCATCAACGTCGACCGCAAGGCGCGCTCGATCCAGCTGTCGATCAAGGCCAAGGACAACGCCGACGCCCAGGAAGGCATGCAGCGCCTGGCCAAGGACAGCGAGCGCGAGAACGCCGGCACGACGAGCCTGGGTGCCCTGCTGCGCGCCAAGCTCGACAACCAGGGCAGCGACGACAAGTCGTCTTCCTGAGCGCGACGAAGGATCCCGGCGCTTCTCCGTGACCCGCTCCGACCTCGTGATCCAGCTGGCCGAGCGATTCGGCCAGCTGACCCATCGAGACACCGAGCTCGCGGTGAAGACGATCCTCGACGCGATGGCCTCCGCGCTCGCACGTGGCCATCGCATCGAGATCCGGGGCTTCGGCAGCTTCTCGATCAACCGGCGGCCGCCGCGCGTCGGTCGCAATCCGCGCTCGGGCGAGCAGGTCGTCATCCCGGAAAAGCTCGTGCCGCACTTCAAGCCCGGCAAGGCGCTGCGCGAAGCGGTCGACGGCCGGGCTGGCCAGGCGGCGGTGCCCGCAGCCGACGACGGCGTCGTCGCCGCGGAGAAATAGCGCTTCACCGATGCGCATCCTCGTCTGGCTCATCCGGGCGGCGGTTTTCTTCACGCTCTTCGTGTTCGCGCTGAACAACCGCGAGACGTCCAGGATCAACCTCTTCTTCGGCTACGAGTGGCAGGCGCCGATGGTGTTCATCGTCCTCGCCGTGTTCGCGCTCGGTGTCGCCTTCGGGATCTTCGCGATGGTGCCGAGCTGGTGGCGGCACCGGCGCAGCGCACGTCGCGAAGCAGCGCGCTCGCCGGCTGCCACGCCTGCGGCCTCGCCGGCACACGTCGCCGGGTCCGAGCCGGCGCTCGTCCATCCACCCCGCGATGGACTTTGACCAGCAGTGGCTGCTCTGGGCGCTGCCGATCGCGTTCGCGCTCGGCTGGCTCGCCCGCGGCTGGGATGCGCGCCAGCGTCGACGCGAGCTCGAAGGTTCGCAGAAGGTGTACTACCAGGGGCTCAACTTCCTGCTGAACGAGCAGCATGACAAGGCGATCGACGCCTTCATCGCCGCCGTCCAGCAGGACCCCGACACGTCTGAGCTCCACCTCGCGCTCGGCAACCTGTTTCGCAAGCGCGGCGAGTACGAGCGAGCCGTGCGCGTCCACCAGCACGTCCTGGGCCGCGCCGACCTGCCGAAGAGCGACCGCGACCGGGCCCAGTACGGGCTGGCCCAGGACTACCTGAAGGCCGGTCTCTTCGACCGTGCCGAGGCCGCCTACCAGGCACTCGCGGGCACGGCGTTCGACACCGAATCGCGTCTGGCCCTGCTCGACCTGCACGAGCGCTCGCGCGACTGGAAGGCCGCGATCGCGGTCGCCGGGCAGCTCGAGAAGAGCGGCGCGGGCTCCTTCGCGTCACGCGTCGCGCACTACTGGTGCGAGCTGGCGCTGGAGGCCGACGCGGCGGGCGAGCCGGAGGCCGCGGCCGATTCGCTCCGCCGTGCAC
>JBBSBZ010000128.1:0-9551 GCA_038250795.1 Burkholderiales bacterium
GGCGAGCAGCGTCATGCCGGCCAGGCCGGGCAGGCGCGAGAGCTGCGGCCCGAGGTTCTTGACGACGACTTCCTGGTTGCCCAGCACCTCGTCGACGTGGACCGCGATCCGCTGCTGCGCGCTGCGCACGACGACGACGGTACGGGTGCGGCCCTGCGCCGCGCTCGGCTCGCCGCCCAGCTGCAGCAGCGCTCCGAGCCAGAAGAAGGGCAGCGTCGCCTCGCCGAACTCGTAGCCCCCGCTCCGGTACGCGGCCTCGACCTCGGGAGGAGTGGCGCGGCGCACGATCTCCACCAGCGTCGACGGCACGGCGACGGTGTTCTCGCCGCAGCGAAGCATCACGACCTGCGTCACCGCTGTGGTGAGCGGCAGGACGAGCTTGAACGACGTGCCCTGGCCGCGCGCCGTCGCCGTCTCGATCCGGCCGCCCATCGCGATCACCTCGGAGCGCACGACGTCCATGCCGACGCCGCGCCCGGCCAGCTCCGTGACCGACTCGGCGGTGGAAAAACCCGCGGTGAAGATCAGGTTGGCCAGCTCGGCGTCGCTCGGCTCCGCGGTCGCGTCGAGCAGGTGCATCGCCCGGCCCTTGTCGCGGATCCGGTCGAGGTCGAGGCCGGCACCGTCGTCGCGGAACTCGACGCCGACCTCGTTGCCCTCCTGCGAGAGCGAGACGACGATCGTGCCGGTCGCGTCCTTGCCCGCGGCCGTGCGCGCCGCCGGCGCCTCGATGCCGTGCGAGACGCAGTTGCGCAGCAGGTGCTCGAAGGCGCCCGTCATGCGGTCCAGGACGCCGCGATCGACCTCGATCGAGCCGCCGACGATGTCGAGCCTGACCTGCTTGCCGCTTTCCTTGGCGGCGAGCCGGACGACGCGATAGAGGCGGTCGGAGAGGCCCTCGAACTCGACCATGCGCGTGCGCAGCAGGTCATCCTGCAGGTCGCGGGTGAGGCGCGCCTGCGCGACCAGCTCGTCCTCGGCCTGCTCGATCGAACGCTGCAGGGTGCGCTGCACGGTGGCGACGTCGTTGACCGACTCGGCCATCATCCGGGTCAGCTCCTGGAAGCGCGTGAAGCGGTCGAACTCGAGCGGATCGAACGACTGCGACGCCGCCTTCGCCGCCTCGAGGCGCGAAGTCATCTGCACCTCGCCTTGGAGCTCGATGTCGCGCAGCTGGCCGCGCAGTCTCTCCAGGTTCTCGGTGAGGTCGACGAGCGATCCCTTGATCTGACCAACGCCCGACTCGATCCGCGAGCGGGTGATGCTGACTTCGCCCGCCTGGTTGACGAGACGGTCGAGCAACGGCGCACGGACCCGCACGGCCGACTGCGTCGCGAGCGTGCGCTCGACCGGACGGGCGGCCGCAGGCGCCTGCGTGAATCGGCCCCAGTCGATCGCGGCCGGCTCGATCGACGGCTCGTTGGCGGCGGCGAGGTCGCGGGCGGCCGGCGCCTTCGCACCGCGGCCGCGGCCCCGCGATCGCTCGCGCGGCGAGGCTGTCGTGGCGACCGGCTCGGGCGGCGCGGCCGGCGCAGCCGGCTCGGTGACCGGCGCGGCGCTGATGGCCAGGTCGATTGCCGGCCGATCGGCAGGCCGCGCCGCCACCGGCTGCGGGGACTCCGCCGACCGTGCTGGCGCCTCGGTCGGGCGCTCGGCGACCTGCGGTGTCGTCACGGCGGCCACGGCATCGGAATACGCCTGGGCGTCGCGGCTGCGCAGCGCCTCGAAGGCGTGCGTCATCGCGTCGGAGACGGCCTGCAGCGCTTCGACGTCGACACGGACCGGTGCCGGTGCATCCGAGGCGGTCAGGCGCTCGATCCGGGTCTCGAGCCGGTGCGCCATCTCGCCCAGGCGCATCGCGCCGGCGAGGCGGGCGCCGCCCTTGAGCGTGTGCAGGGTGCGCATGCAGGCAGCGGCGTGCTTCGTCGCGGCGGGCTCGCCCAGCCATTCGCGCAGCTGGCCGTCGAGCTTGGGCAGCAACTCCTGGGCCTCCTCCTCGAAGATCGGGAACAGCTCGAGATCGACGGCGTCGACCGCGTCGATCTCGTCGTCGACGTCGCCGAAGGTCGAGGCCCGCGCCGCCAGAGGGCGGCCGGGCTCGTACGTTGCAGCCGCCAGCGGCTTGAGCGCGGCGATGCCGAGCGCGCCGATCGTGCCCAGGCCGCCGAACATCGACGGCGCAGCCTCCACCGGCTCCTCGGCCTCGAGCACGGGTGCCGGCTCCGCGGCCTCGGCCAAGGAAGCCGGCTCGGCGATGGCGGGCTCGACGTCGACCGGCTCGTCGACCGGCGCGACCGGCGCTACGGTCGCTTCGGTCGCTTCGGTCGCTTCGGTCGCTGCGGTCGCTTCGGTCGGCTCCGGCGCAAGCGCTTTCGTCTCGACTTCGGGCGGCAATGCCGCCGGGGCCGTGTCGGCGACGGGCTGGCCCGGCTCGGACGCGTCCCCGACTTCGGCAGTCGAATCGGACGCCTCGTCGAGCGACAGCAGAGGTTCCACCGCCATACCACGCTCGGCCGGCGATTCGCTGTCCTTGCCCTCGGCGAGTTCCGATGCCGCGGTCACCGCCTCGAGCCGGCGTGCCGAGCTGAGCTCGTGCTCGGCCAGGCGCGTGAGCAGCTCCGGCACCGGCTGCTGCAGGAAGCCGGCGGCGAACTGGTGCAGCAGGCGCCGGATCTCCTCGGCGGAATGGACGAAGAGGCGCGCCTCTTCCTCGGTGCCGTGGCCAATGACCTGGGTTCGCGCGAGGGCGTGCTCGAGCAGGCGGGCGAGATGCGAGAGGTCGGCGAAGCCGACCGTCGCCGAGCTTCCGGCAAGCGAATGGGCGAGCGCGATCGGCACCTCGCCGACCGGCCGATGCAGCTCCATCGCCCACTCGGCGACCTCGGTGACGAGGCGGCGAGAGAGCTCGTCGGCCTCATTCAGGTAGATGTTGAAGAGCGGGATGCCGATTCGCAGCGGGCCGACGACCTTGACGTGCTCGTCGGTCGCGGGCCCCGCCGCGAGCGGGGCGTCGGCGCCGACGTCGAGATCGACGAGCTCCGAATCCGTGGCCTCGCCGACCGGCATGGGTTCGTCGACGGACAGGTCGAGTTCGAGCCCGGCGACGCTGTCGTGGCCCGGTGAAGCGAGCGCCAGGCTCTCGATCCTGAACGGGGCGCCGGCGGGATGGCCCAGATCGAGGTCGACCTCGGCCGTGGGCATCGCCTCGAACTGCTCGTTGGTGAGCGTCGTCTGCATGCCGCGGTCGCGCGCGTCGTCGAACGGATCGAACATCGGCGAAGGGTCGGCCATCGCCGGCAGCGCCACCGGCGGCGGTGAAGACGGCGCCGCGCCCGGCTCGGCCGGGCGATCGAAGCCCGAGAGATCGAGCTCGAACGACAGGTCCTCGGCAGCCTCGGCCTCGTCGTGACGCGGCACGACGGTCGTCGAGCGCAGGTCGAGGTCGGCGCGGCTCGGCAGGCCGGGCGGAAGTCCGACCGGCAGCGAAATGTCGGCGGCGGCGCCCGAAGACAGGGGCGCGCCTCGCCCGAACCGCTCGGCCGCTGCCTTGACCTCGCGCTCGTCGCGGCCGGCATCGCGCTTGGCGGCGACGTCCTCGACCCAGTGGCCGAGGTAGCCGAGCACCCAGACCGCGAAATCGAGGAGCGCCGGCTCGGCGGCGCGCTGGTCGGCGAGCTGGGTGTTGAAGATCTGCTCGCACGCCCAGGCGGCCTCGCCGAAGGCATTCAGGCCGACCATGCGCGAGCTGCCCTTGAGGGTATGGAACGCGCGGCGCAGCGTCGTCAAGAGGCCGAGATCGTCGGGCGACTGGTGCAGGTCGGCGCACGCCGCCTGCGCCGACTCGATGACCTCGCGCGCCTCCTCGAGGAATACCTCGCGCATCTCGTCGTCGTGCTCGTCGACGCCGACCAGCGTGATCGACTTGATCGGCTCGAGCGGCGCCGGGGTGCTCACCGGCGTGAACCCGACCGGCTCGGTCGAGGTCGCGACGAAATCGACGAGCGCTTCCGAAAGCTCGCCGCGTGCCGTGGTCACGGCTTCGGCGTCCTCGGCCCTGCCGATCGCTTCCTGCGCCTTCAGCACGGTGGCGGCGAGCGCCGGTTGGTCGGCGGCCTGGGCCTCGTGCGAGAGCCGCTCGAGCTCGCGCGTGACCTCTTCCACCGGCACGTCCTCGCGCACCGAGGTGAACGCGAGCATCTGGGCCTGCTCGATCAGCCGGGGCTCGACCGGCGACGGTCCGCTGGGCTTCGGTGCCGCGCTGCGCCCCATCACCGGCGCCAGCGTTCCCGCCTCGGCGTCGTAGACGAAGAGCGATTTGGCCATGTGCGGCTGCACGCTCAGCATGTCGATCATGAAGCCGAGCGCGGAGAGGTTGCCGGCGAGGCGTTCGAAGACGCCGGCCGCCTTCACCTTCTCCGGATCGACCTCGGTCGAGACGAGGCCGTCGACCTCGCTCCTCATGCGCAGCAGCGCCTGCGATGCGGCATCCATGCCCAGCACTGAAAGCACGCCCCGCATCGAGCCCAGCTGGACCGGCACGTCGATGAGGCTGGTGGAGTCGGACGGGTTGCGGAAGAACTTGTCGATCGCCTTCTCGACCTCGGAGAGCGACGCGCGCAGCTCCTGGACGACGCTGCCCATCGTCTGCCGATCGGAGACGCGCCGGTAGAGCTCCTCCATCCAGGGCTCGAGCGGCTCGGGCGGTGCTTTCTGCCGCACCAGCGAGAGCCGCTCGCCGAGACGCCTGATGCGCTCGGCGTGCTCGGGCTGGTCGAAGTCACCGTCCTCGAGCGCTGCCTCGAGATAGAGCAGGCTGGTCGCCATTTCCATCGCCAGCGGCGCAGGCGGCGCGGCCTGGGACTGCTGGGTCTGGACGACCGCGGTCTGCAGCTCGGTCGCGAAGGCTTCGCCGAACGGGAACAGGCGCCGCAGCGAATCGCCAACCAGCGCGAACTGCTCCGAGAGGCCGGCGAGCCGGTGCATCTCGCCGCCGGCGGTCGCCGACCACGATTCCTTGGCGGCGACGACACGCTTCTTGGCGTGGGCGACGATGGCCGGGTCGAATCGGCCGAGGACGCTGTGCGAGTAGTCGGTGGGCACCTGCTCCGCAAAGCCGTAGGCGTCGCGCACCGCCTCGATGCGCGGCACGCTCACGCCGCGGCCCGCGGCGGCGGCCTGCGAGCAGAAGAAGAGGATGTCGCGGGCGAGCCGCTCGGAGACGTCGGAATCGCCCTTCGAGAGCAGGCGGAACTGGGCCAGCAGGCGCGAGGCGACGCGCTTGGTGAAGACGTCGAAGCCGAGCAGGCCGTGATGCTGCGCCTCGAACATCGCCGCCGACAGGTTCCAGAACGTGCGCACCTGCGGGTGGCTCGTGCCGGCGCCGAGGCCGGCGCAGATCTCGCTCATCTTGGCCGCCGCCGTGAGCTGTTGCGTGCCTCTCATCAGCGACAGAAGGTGGCCTTCGAACTCGCCGCGCACCGTGGTGTCGGCCTGGCGCGGGACGACGTCCGGATCGCTGGCGAGCTCGCGCCAGCGCCAGTCGACCGGCCACAGGTCGGCGGGATGGACGCGCTCGGCCTCGACCGACTCCTGCACTGCGCGGTAGAGCGGGAAGAGCGACAGCGAAGAAACGGGCTTGCCGTTGAGCAGGCGCGAGAGGTAGTCGAGCAGCCCGAACGACGCGTGCTCGAGGTCGGAGACCAGATCGGGGGTGAGCGAGAGCGGCTTGGCGACCGCGCGCTGGACCGCCGTCTCGCTCGCGCGCAGCACGATCGCCGCGGCCGGCAGGCCGACCAGCTCGAGCGCGCCGACGCCCTGGTGGATCTGCGCCCGCGCGGCGCGCAGCACGCCCGGGTCGACCGAATCGATGTCCGAGCCGGTGACGGCCTCGGTGTCCTTCAGGAATCGGCGCAGCGACTTGTGCGCGGCCTCGAGCGAGCGGCGCAGCTCCTCGTGGACCCAGGCGATCGAGCTCAGGTCGTCGGACGGCCCGGTGGTCGGCAGGTCGTCGAGACCCATGAGGTTGCTGTCCATCGGGCGTCTCGGCGAATGTCAGGCAATGAGGCGGTGCTGCGCGCGCTTGGCGACGCTCAGGCGATCTTGAAGCGCGACACCGACTGCTTCAGCTCCTCGGCGGTGCGCGACAGCTCGCGCACCATGGTTGCCGTCGCGCGCGTGCCTTCGGAGGTCTGCTCGGTGACGGCGAAGATGTGCTGGATGTTGGCGGCGACGACGTTGGCCGACTGCGCTTCCGAGAGCGACTGGGTCGAGATCTGCGCGACCAGGTCGGTGAGCTTGTGCGTCACGCGGTCGATCTCGCCGAGCGCCGTGCCGGCGGCGTCCGACAGGCGCGTCCCCTCGACCACGCCCTGAGTCGACCGCTCCATGGCGCCGACGGCGTCCTGGGTGTCGGTCTGAATGGTCTTGACGAGCGCGGCGATCTGGCGCGTCGCGTCGGCCGAGCGCTCGGCCAGCCGCTGCACTTCCTCGGCGACGACCGAGAAGCCGCGGCCCGCCTCGCCCGCCGACGCGGCCTGGATGGCGGCGTTCAGCGCCAGCACGTTGGTCTGCTCGGTGATGTCCGAGATCAGCTCGGTGATCTCGCCGATCTCCTGCGACGATTCGCCCAGGCGCTTGATCCGCTTCGAGGTCTCCTGGATCTGGTCGCGGATCGCGTTCATGCCGCCGATCGTGTTCTGCACTGCCTTCAGGCCCGACTCGGTGGCCTCGAGCGACTGCTTCGCGACCTGGGCCGTCTCCTGCGCCTGCGTCGACACGTTGTTGATCCGGCCGGCCATCTGGAGCACCGATTCGCCGGTGTCGCGGATCTCGCGCAGCTGCTCCGACGAGGTCGCGAGCAGTTCGGTCGAATTGGCCTCGACCTGCTCGGTCGTCAACGTCACCCGCGTCGCCGTGCCCTGCACCTGCGAGACCAGCGTGCGCAGCTCCTCGACGGTGTAGTTGACGGAGTCGGCGATGGCGCCAGTGATGTCCTCGGTGACCGTCGCCTGCTGGGTGAGGTCACCCTCGGCGACGCCCTGCAGCTCGTTCATCAGCCTCAAGATGGCCGCCTGGTTCGCGTCGTTGACGCGCTTGGCCTCCTTCTCCTGCGTCTCGGCCTCGACACGCCGGTTCTGCGCCAGGCTCGCGCGCTGCCCCTGCTCGCTCACGTACAGGCGCAGGAAGCCGTAGCCGCCGAAGATCACGAGGAGTGCCGAGAGGATCAGCAGGACGAGCGACAGTGCGCTGAAGCCGGTCTCGCGTCCGAGCTTGTCCTGCACCGCCTCGAGGTTCTTGCGCAGCGCCTCGCTGTCGGTGACGATCGAGTTCTCGGCCTCGCGCGCGGCGTTGAGGCCGGCGAGGTTGTCGAGGATGACGCCGCCGCGCGTGCGCGTTTCCTGGTACTGCTTGGCGAGGGCGATCAGACGCTCGCGCACCTGCGGGTCGCGCGCGCCGGGCAGCCCCATCTGCGCATTGCCGTCGAGCAGGCCCTTGTTGATCTCGTTGAACGAGTTCAGGTCCTTGCCCAGCAGGACGACGGCCTCGGGATTCACGCCCTCGGCGGTGAGGAATTCGTTGGCCGACTTGCCGATCCGCTGGGTCAGCATCACGAGCTGGCCGAGCGCTGAGACTTCGTTCGGGCTGGTGTCGCGCTGGAGCTTGAGCGACAGGATCGCCTGCGTCGACTCGAGCAGCTCGACCGACTGCCGGTTGATCGCTCGAAGCGACAGGCCGACCTCGGTCAGCGCCTTCTGCTGCGCCTCGACGATGGCGGCGTTCTTCTCGGCACGGTCGACCAGCGGCAGCACCGCGTCGAGCTCGTTCTGCACGGCCGAGGGAGCAGCGGCGACGGCGCCTTCTCCGGTCTTCAGGCTGCGCACGTTGCTGGCCAGCACGGCGGCGCTGTCCTTGACCACCGGGAACGCCGCGGCATTGCCGGTGAGGGCCTGCGAGACCGACTTGGCGAGCCGCTGCGACTGCATCAGCGCCTGGCCGCTGGCCGCGACCTGGGCCGAGCCGCGCCCGGCCGAGACGAACGACAGCACGGTGAGGACGATCAGGCCGAACAGGCCGATGCCGAGGATCGCGAGCAGGATGCGCTGCTGCTGCGCGGCCGGCCGGTTGCCGATCAGGGGCAGCGCGGCGCCGAGCGGCGCGGCGCCGGTGTCTTCCTGCAGGCGCGTCTCGGTGAAGTCGGCGGTCTCGGACGGCGTCGCCTCCGAGATGATCGAGCTTTCCTGGCTCGCGCTCTCGCCTGTCTGCAGCGGCGCCGCATCGAACGCCGACGCCGCCTCGATGTCGACCAGCGGCAGGTCGGTGGCTGCGCCAGCCGAAGCCGAGTGGCCGGACGGCTCGACGTCGAGCTCCGGTCGATCGTGCTCGATCACGTCGCCTTCCGCCTCGGCGCCCTTGTGACCCCAACCCCTGATCTTGTTCACGAAGCTCATATCGACCTCTTAGCGTTGTTCCATCGCCGCTTGCCGCACGTCATGTCAGACGACGATGCGAAGGAACGATTCGTCGCCCGCCAGCTCGGCGAGATGCAACTCCTGCCACACGCGCGACGACGCGTCGCGAAAGCGCGCGCCGGCGAAGCTCGGGCGCGTGCCCGCCTCGTCGGTGTCGCGGGTAAGCTCGTCCGCGCTGCGCAGACCCGACAGCCGGTCGACGAAGAGCACGCAGTTGATGTCGAGCGACTGGTTGAAGCCGACCAGCCGGCCCTGCTCGCGCGGCGCCTCGGCGCCTTTGAGCCCCAGGAACCCGGCCAGGTCGACGACGCCGTGGAGATGGCCGCGCAGGTTCGAAACGCCCAGGAACCAGCGGTGGCTGTGCGGCACCGGCACCATCGGCGCCACCGGGAAGATCTCGCCCGCCTCGCTCAGCGGGAAGAGAAAGCCGGTCGAGCTGCACTCGACCGCCAGCCACGACTGGGCGAGCGGCTCGGTACGCGCGGCCTGCAGCCGGTCGGCCAGACGGCTCTGAAGATCGCGCAGCGCCTGCTTGTTCGCCATTCACATCGTTCCGTTGCAGGCGAGATCAGTCGAAGGCGTGGATCTTGGCCATCAGCTCCGTCGCGTCGACGGGCTTGACGATGTAGTCGCGTGCGCCCTGGCGCATGCCCCAGACCTTGTCGGTTTCCTGGTTCTTGCTCGTGCACATGATGACGGGCACGGTCGAGAAGCGCGGGTCTCGGGTGATCGCCCGGGTCAGCTGGAAGCCGTTCTGGCCGGGCATGACGACATCCATCAGGATGAGGTCGGGCTTGTCCTCGCCGAGCCGCTTCATCGCCTCTTCGCCGTTCTCGGCGGTGCGCACCGAAAAGCCGCTCTTGCCGAGCAGGTCGGACAGGTGATGGAGCTCGGTCTTCGAGTCGTCGACGAGCAGGATTTTCTGGATCGGCATGGGAATCTCGGTCTTCGTTCAGGTGGCGCTCGGCCGCCCGCTCAGGCCGAACGCCGGTGCTGCTGCACCGCCGTCAGCAACTGGTCCTTGGTGAAGGGCTTGGTGAGGTAGTCCTCGGAGCCCACCATGCGCCCGCGCGCCTTGTCGAA
>JBBSBZ010000129.1:0-9513 GCA_038250795.1 Burkholderiales bacterium
ATGTCCGCGCCCGGGCCCCAGAAGCGAAAGAGCGGGAACGGCCCGAGAGCTCCTTGGAGCTCGTCGCGCAGCGCGGAGGGATGCGTGTGGATGTCGGGGAGCTTGCGTCCGTCGGCCAGGTACATCGGCCGGGGCGTCACCGCGAAGTCGACATCGGCGTACATGTTGTACCACCAGAAGAGCTTGGCGCAGGTGAACGACGGGTCGAGCCGCCGGGCCGCGTCCCAGACCTTCTCTCCCTCGACGAGGCGGTTCGACTGGCGCCACAGCCAGATCTCCGAGAGGTCGCGAAAGTACCAGCCGTTGCCGACGATGCCATGCCCGCGCGGCAACTCGCCGGTGAGCATGGTCGACTGGACCGTCGTGGTGACGGCGGGCAGAACGGTCGTGAGCGGGCGCATCGCGCCGGCCGTTGCGAGCGCCTCGAGGTGCGGGGCATGAGCCAGGAGCGCCGGCGTCAGGCCGACGACATTGAGCACGAGGGTCGGGGTCATCGAACGCTGGCAGTGTAGCGGCGGGCCCGGCGCCGAGCCCCCCTGACTCGGGGGACAGACACGGCTGCCAGCCCACCTGCCTTGACGAATGGCGGGGCCGACCCTAGCCTGCCGCCATGGCCGAAATCACGGATCGCGTCGCTCCCCGGGTTCGCCGATCGGTCCGTGTCCTGGATGTCGACGCGCGCGATACCTCGGCCGTGGCCAACGGCATCGAGGACATGTACGACGACCGCCTCGACGTCGTCGTCGCCCGCAACGCGCTCGACGGCGCCATGCTGGCCCGCGTCGGCGAGCAGCTCGACTCGGGTGCGCTGGCCGTCGCGTGGTCGCGGCCGAACGAGAAGATGCCGGTCGAGGATCTCCAGCTCCTCGGCACCGACACGCCGGCGACGCCGACGTTCCAGGCGCCGCGCGGCGCCTCGCTCGACGAGTACCTGAGCAGCGCCGTCGCCCACGCGACGCGGGCGGCCGCGGTCTTCGACAAGAGCTTCGATGCGGCTCGCGAGATCGGCGCCCTGCTGGGCCGCTTCTCCGGCGGCCGGCCGGTGGCGCTGCCGCGCGCGACCGACGGCCGCGACTACGTGCCGTTCACGATCCGCCGCCTCGTCGACGGCAGGCAGATCGGCGTCCATCACGACTACCACTACCGGCTCGACCTCTACAAGGAGCTGGCAACCCAGGTCGACACCCGCACGTTGGTCAGCTATGTCGCGACCCTGCAGGCGCCGCTCACCGGCGGAGAGCTCGTCGTCTACGGCGCCGCCTCCGACGATCCGGATCTGCCCAAGCTGCCGAACGGCTACTCGTACGACCTGGCGGCGATCGAGGAGCGCTACGAGCAGGCGCGAATCGCCACCGGTGCGGGCGACCTGTTCCTGCTCGCCTCGGGACGCTGCCTGCACCGCGTCGACCGGATCTCCGGCCCGCGCGCGCGCATCACGATGGGCGGCTTCCTCGCCCTCGATCGGTCGCACGGGCGGGTGCTTTTCTGGAGCTGAGGCCGGGGACAGGTCGGCCGCCGAGGCGCCATCGATCGACGACGACGCCGAGCAGCAAGAGAAGCAGCCCGATCCCGACCAGCGAGCGATCCAGGGGCCGGCCGTCGCGCCCGGCGTGGCGAGCCTGTCCGATCGATCCGGGATCGAAGTCCTCGATGAGCTGGCCGGACCTCCACGTCTGCAGCAACGGGCTGGCGCCCCAGCTTCGTGC
Source organism: Burkholderiales bacterium (assembly GCA_038250795.1). Classification (GTDB taxonomy): domain Bacteria; phylum Pseudomonadota; class Gammaproteobacteria; order Burkholderiales; family Burkholderiaceae_C; genus Schlegelella_A. Next base: position 1,707 of record JBBSBZ010000129.1, read on the forward strand.
CTCGGCGCGCGCCTGGCGCAGGTGCAGCTGGCGCTGGGTGCCGAGCGGCGTCGTGACGACGACGTCGTAGAGCCCCGCGTCGGCATCGGCCAAGGTCGCGCGCCAGCGCCCCGGGGCGATCTCCTCCGCCGGCAAGATGCGCCCTCGCATCGTGGGCGTGTCCACGACCATCGACACCGGACCGTCACGCGCTCCGTCCGCGCCGATGGAGAGGTCCGCCTCGACGACCAGCGCGCCCGGCGAATCCGTCATCGTCACCGCGAACGCTTCGCTCAGCGAAGCGCCGCTGATCCAGTCGGCCAGGCCGCCGGCGAGCCGAGGCCATTCGCGCCACGCCAGCCACTGCGGCGTCCATGCACCCAGGCCGCTGGTGATGGTGACGACACGCCCCTGCCCCGATCGCTGGAAGGCGATCAGCGGCTCGCCTTGCCGGCTCTCGACGGCGACCACCGCACCCGCGCGCGAGCGGGTCACGGCATGCGCCGCGACCGGCGGCCAGTCGCCGAACGTCGCGGGGGGAAACGGCAGCTCGAGCTTCTGGTCGACGGCGATCGTGCCGCGCTCGATCCGCGCCCGGCGGCGCTCGAGTCCGCTCGTCATCGCCAGCGGCAGCTCGGCGGCCTCGTCGACGCGCAGGACCTGGCCGGCCTGCGCGCCGAAGAGGCGCTGCAGCGCCGCGACGTCGGCGTCGGGACCGATGGCCAGCGCCACTGTCTCGATGCGGGCGGCAGCGAGCCGCGCGCGCAGCGCATCGACCGGTGCTTCGTCGGTGAACCCGTCGGTGACGACGACCAGCATCCGCCGCGCCGCGCCCGAACGCTCGAGCTCGGCGATCGCCGTCTCGAGCGCCGGGCCGAGCCGGGTGCCGCCGTTCGGGCTGGCGCGCCAGTCGCGCTGCAGGATCGCGACGCCGGTCGCGGCCGGCTCGAGCGGCACGAGGATCCGCGGCACGACGTCGAAGACGACGACGCCGAGCGAGTCGCGCGGGCCCAGGGCGCGCGCCGTCTCGAGCACGGCGCGCTGGGCGAGCTGGAAGCGGTCGACGCCGTTGCTGCCACGGGCCATGCTGCCCGACTTGTCGACCGCGAAGACGACGCTCGCCGGCTGGTCGAGCGCCGCCGGCTCCGAGGTCACCGGCAGGATCGATTCGAGCGTCGAGCCGCGATAGCCGCCGCGCGCGAACGAGCGCTCGCCGCCGAGCACGAGCAGGCCGAGGCCGCGCTCGCGCACGGCGGTCGCGAGGGCGCTCCAGAAGCGCGGGCTGGCGTCGGCAACGGCGACGTCGTCGAGGACGACGGCCCGATAGCCGCCGAGCGCGTCGGCGCGGCTGTCGAGGCGCGCCGCCGGGACCAGGTCGAGCGACCAGCCGCCCCGCAGCAGGCTTTCGGACAGCGCCCCGCCAGACCCTCGGGCGTATAGGATCGACGCCGGCGGCGAGACGTCGACGGCCGCCGCGTCCGACCATGCATCGAGCGCGGCGCCGGTCGCAGGGTCGCGCAGCGTGACGTCGACGACGACGACGCCGGCTCGGCTCGCGTCGAGCTCGACCGTCGCCCGGTCGGTGCCGACAGAGTCGACCGCAGCCGCCTGGGTCTCTCCACCCGCACCGCGGGCATTCGCCTCCACGCGCACCGGCCGATCGAGCGCCCCGGCCAGTTCGATCGTCAGGCCGAGACGCTGGCCGGCGCGGGCGCGCGTCGGCGCCAGCACCTGCGCGATTCGCGTTCGCGGCGGCGGGCGGGAGACGGTCGCCCACTGCACCGGCAGGTGTGCATCGTGCATCGCCCGCAAGGCGCGCGTCGCGTCGCCGGTGGTCTGCTGGCCGTCCGAGACGACGACGACGCCGTCGAGCGGCGCCGCTGCATGCGCCGCCAGGGCGGCATCGAGCGCGGCCTCGATGTCGGTCGACGAAGGCTCCAGCGCCGCGCCGCCGGCCGCGTCGAGCGGCAGGGGCGTCGACGGCTTGCCGGCGAACTCGAGGCGCTGAAGCCGCGCGCCGGCGCCGGCACGCGCAGCCCGCACGACCTCGGCGACGGCGTCGTCGGCCGCAGCGCGCGGCACGCTCGCGGAGCGATCGACGACGACGAGCCAGTGCGGCCGGCTGCGCGCGTCCAGCCAGGTGGCACCGAGCCAGGCTGCCACGAGCAGCGCGAGCGCGCTCGCCTGCAGCGCGAGCGCCAGCCAGGTCCTGAAACGCAGGCTGCTCACGATGCCCGCGCCTCCTGAGGCTCGCGCAGGCGCCGGGCCTGCCGCACGAGCGCGCCGATCTCCCAGAGCATCGCGAGCAGGGCGACGGCGAGCACCAAGCGCGAGTCGTCGCGCACCGCGCGCGCCGTGACAGGGCCGTCATCGACCGCGGGCGCGCTCGGTCGAGGCAACGGGGCGACGAGGCTCGAACGCGGCCCCCGGTCGACGGACACGATCTCGTCGAGGACACGACGATCGAGCAGCCGCTCGAGGAGCAGGTTCACGAGCAGCGGCGTTGCCGCGCCGCGCGTCGCCGACATCGCCTCGAAGTCGAGCGAGGTCTCGATCAGCATGGCTTGACCTCTGCGCACGACGGCGACGGGCTCGTCGCCGACCGCGAGCAGCACGATGTCGCCGGGCCGCGCCTGCAGCCGCGCCGCGAGTCGCAGGTGGCCCGCGTCGAGCGCGAGTCGACGGGAATCGGGTACGTCGGCCGACCACTCGACGAGGCCTGCCGGAGCGACCGGCGTGCGGTCGGCGACGATTCGGATTTTCGGCAGGTCGCCCATCAGGGCGGCGTCGGCGCAGGCGACGAGCGCGTCGGCGCCGGCCGTGCCCGGCGGCACGACGGCGACGGCGGGATGCGCCTTCAGCGCCGTCTGCAACGCGCCGGGACAGCGCGGATCGAGCGCGATCCGGCGCTGCCGAAGCGGCGTGAGCGCGAGCGCGATCGTGTCGTCCTCGACGAGCGCATCGCCGGGCAGAAGCGCCGCGTGCACTTCGGGCGAGGCCGGGATCGAGACGGCGACGAGCTGCGACGTGCCGGCTTCGAGCCGAACGGGCCGGCGTGCGCGCTCGGTCGTGCCGGTGGCGACAACCACGGTGCGCTCCTCTGCCGAGGTGCCGCCGTTGGTCACCTTGAGGAGCAGGTCGACCTGTCCGGCGTCGTCGGCCTGTCGACGAGCCGACAGGCGCTCGATCCCGACGTTGCGGCGGACGCTGCCGACCTGGAGGACACGGTCCGGGCGACGTCCGTCCGGCCATTCGAAGAGGCTCGCGTCGGCGCCATCGGTCAGGAGCCACTGCTGGCGGTCGTTCGGCAAGAGCGCCGCGGGCGGCGCGCTCGGCTCGCGACGTCCGGCGCCCCGGACGAGGGTCGCCACGACGGCATCGTCGAGGGCGCCGAGCCGGAGCCAGGGATCGGACAGCGATCGCAGCTCGACCTCGGCCCCGGGGGACCGGGCCAGCTGCGATCGGACCTGGGACAGCCCGACGATCAGCCTCGGCTGGTCGGCTTCGCGCGTCAGCATGCTGAGCGAGTCGTCGATCCAGACCGTGACGCGAACGCGTTTCTCCGGCCACTGCGGACCGGCGAGAACGAGGAGCAGCAGCGCAGTCAGCAGGGCACGGCGACGCCAGGCCGGATCGGGCGGTCGCCTCGCGCCGGCCTCGGCGCGAGCGACCTCCGAGCCGCGCCAGAGGGCCAGCCTCGACACGGCGACGTCGCGGCGGTGCTGGCCGCCGCGATGGAGCCAGCGGATGACGGGCAGCAGCGCCAGGCCGAGCAGCCACAGCGGCGACAGGAAGCTCAGCAATGCGATCGCGCCCGGACCAGGTGGGCGAGCAAGGTCTGCTGCCAGGGCCGGCTCACGTCCCAGTCGGTGAACGCCGCGCCGCTGCGCACGCAGAACGCGTGCAGCCTCGACGTCATGTCGGCGCGCTCGCGGCGGGCCAGCGCGTTCGCGTCTTCGCCCACCCGGGCCTGCATGCGCGCACCCGATTCGACGTCGACGAGATCGAACTCGCCCGACTCGGCCAGCGCCGTCTCCGCGCAGTCGCTGACCTGCATCACATGCAGCGCGGTCGAGCGCTGGCGCAGGGCGGCGAGGTCGCGGGTCATCTCGTCGTCGGCGAGGAAGTCGCCGACGACGAAGACCGACGCCGCGCCGTGCACGTGGCGCAGGCACGCGCCGAGGTCGGAGCGCTCACCTCGGCGTGCCGGCCGCGACGCGGCGAGCAGCCGCGCGATCTCGGCGTAGTGATGCTGGCCACGCCCACGAGCGCATTGCGACAGCACCCGCGCGCCGAAGGTCATCACGCCGACGCGATGGCCCAGGTGCAGCAGCGAATACGACATCGCCGCCGCCATGCAAACGGCAGCGCGCCCCTTTTCGCCGCCGTGCGCCGCCATCGACGAGCTCGCGTCGACGAGAAGGGTCCACTCCGATACCGACTCGGACTCGAACCGGCGCACGATCGGACGCCGAAAGCGCGCCGTCTGGCGCCAGTCGATGTGGCGGACCTCGTCGCCGGGCACGTAGTCGCGATGGTCGAAGTGCTGGATGCCGACGCCGGCGCGGCGCGCGACCGTGCGCGAGCCCGGCGCGCGTGCCTGACGGTCGATCAGCAGCTGCGCGGCGGCGCGCGCGAACGACTGCAGCTCCGGCTCGGCCGGCAGCGCCGAGCCGGTCACAGGCGCGAGCGCCATCCCTCGATCACCGATCCGAGCGTCGCGTCGGCGTCCAGGCCGTCGAGCTCGCTCTCGAGGCGCAGGAGCACGCGGTGGCGCAGCACGGGCAGCGCGACCGCCTGGAGATCGTCGACGTCGACGTGCGAACGGCCGGCCATCACCGCACGCACCCGCGCCGCGCGCACCAGCGCCTGCAGCGCGCGCGGGCTGGCGCCGTAGCGGATGTGGCGACGTGGGTCAGGCGCCTGCGCGCCCGGGCCGGGCTGGGTCGAGACGACGAGGTCGACCGCGGCGTCCCGGCACCGGCCACCGAGCAGCACGGTGCGGCAGAGCTCGGCGATCCGCAGCACGTCGCCGGCGTCGGCGATCGGCTCGAGCGTGTCGGAAGGCTCGGTGTCGAGCGAGACGTCGAGCATTCGGTGCAAGGTCTCACGCGACGGGAAGGGCACGGCGAGCTTGAACATGAAGCGGTCGAGCTGCGCTTCGGGCAGCGGGTAAGTGCCTTCGAGCTCGATCGGGTTCTGCGTCGCCAGCACGCAGAAGGGCCTCGGCAGGCGATGCCCGACACCGGCATGCGTCACCTGCCCTTCCTGCATCGCCTCGAGCAGCGCCGACTGGGTGCGCGGCGTCGCCCGGTTGATCTCGTCGACGAGCACGAGCTGCGCGAACACGGGGCCGGGGCGGAACTCGAAGCCCGACGCGCCGCCGGCCGAGGTGGTGTAGATCTCGCCGCCGGTGACGTCGGCGGGCATCAGGTCGGGCGTGCACTGGACGCGCGCGCTGCGCAGGCCGAGCGCGGCGGCGAGCGCCTTGGCCAGATGGGTCTTGCCCAGGCCGGGCAATCCTTCGATGAGCACGTGGCCCGACGCGAACACGGCGGTGACGAGATGAACGACGAGCTCGTCCTGGCCGACGATCACCTGCCCGAGCTTGGTGCGCAGCTCGTCGAGGCGACGCTGGGCGTCGGCGAAGGCGTTGTCGTCGTTGATCGATGGGGAGTTCATGGGTTGCGCCCGCTCGCCTTCATCCAGGCCTGCACGTAGTGTGTCTCGGCGGGGCTGAGCCTCGCCGCGTTGGTGGCCGGTGGCGGCGTCGCCGCGGCCGCGACGAGCGCGCCACGCGCAGCGCGCACGACGGCTTCGGCCGAGCTGTCGTCGAAGCCGGCGACACGCGTCATGTCGGCCTGCCTGTCGCGCGTCGTCGACGCGTCCGAGCCGGCTCGCTTCAGGACCATCGTGCCGCCGGCCATCCGCGACACGCCGGCATCGGCGCGTTCGTCGCGGCTGTCGCCGGCGTTGCGACCCGAGACCTTCTCGGACGGCTGGAGCGAGCCCGCGGCGGCAGTGGCTTCGTCCGGCGCGCTCGACGAAGCAAGGCGGGACGAAGGTGCATCGCCTGATCGAGCCAGATTCGGCGAGGGCGGTGGCGGGCCGTCGCGACGGGCCGGATCGGCGGGGCCGGGCGCCGGCTCGCGCGCTGCACGCTGCTCCGGATCGAGCGGCGATTCGTTCGCTCGCAGCGCGCGCGAAAGATCGCTCGCGACCTGCGTCGCAGCCGCCCGGTCGGGGGCCGGCGTCGACGCTTGCGCCCGCTCGACCGATGTCGGTGTCGATGTCGACGTCGAGTCCGATGCGCTTGCCGGGCCGCCAAGGGTCGACCGGGCATCGGGCAGCGCCAGCACGACCAGCGCGAGCGCGATGCAGACCCCCATCGACAGCAGCGCCGGCGCGATGCGCGTCGGCGAGCGCTGGTCGGCGAGCAGGCGCTCGGCGTCGGGCACGCGGGCGGCCGCCCATCGCGCCAGGTGAGCGAGAGCGTGCGGCGGTGCAGCCCGGTTCGCGCTCGACGACTCGTCGAGCAAGGTCGTGAACGCCGATGCGCCACCGAGGCGACGGTCGATCCAGAGTGCCGCGGTCGCATCCGTCGGCCGTCGCCCGACTGCCCAGGCGGCCAGCGCGAGCCAGATCGCACCGATGAGCGCGGTTGCCGTGTGCGCAGTGACGCCGAGCGCCGACACATGCGCAGCCGCCACGAGCACGACCGCGGCGGCCGAAGCCCAGGCTGCGCGCCGCACCGCGCGCCGTCCTTCCTCGCGCCAGAGGCGCGCGCGTGCGCCGCCGAGCAGGGTCTGCACCGAGGGAGCGATCGCGGTCATCCGGTTACCGCCGAGACAAAGGGCCAGGCGGAGTAGGCGAAAGACACCGATGCGGCCAGCACGACGCCGATCATGGACGCGAGCGCTTCGGCGGTGTCGGCGCGTGGCACGACCCGACGCAGGCCGGGGCCGATGGCCGGAAGCGCGATCGCACCCGCGAGCAGGAGGCACTCGGTGAACGCCAGCGCCCAGAGCGGGACGACACTTGCCGACCCGGCGAGCGCGACGATCGGCCAGGACGGCACGACGAGCGCCAGCGTCGACGCCGCGCCCGAGCGCCATCCGCGCAGCGCGCCGACGCGCACGCCCAGCGCCGGCACCAGCATCGCGCGAGCGAGCCACGCCATCTGCAATATCTCCGTGGAGCGCGGGCCCGGATCGACGCCGCGATCGATCGCGACTCGCGTGCTGCCGAGCCACCACACGGCCAGGACGCCGGCGAGCGCGAGCCCCGAGAGCGCGGCGATGCGGCGGGCGAAAGTCTCGTTCATGGCGGCGGAATCGACACGAGCAGCCACCCTTGCGAGTCGATCGGCGCGCCGGCGACGCCGGCGAGGTCGAGTTGCCAGAGCGCGGCAGTGCCGTCGGCGGGGGTTCGGGTCAGCGCCGTGCGCAAGGCATCGTCGCGCCTGCCCGGCGCGCTCGCGGCGCCGATGACGGCACTGGCGCCCGGATCGAGCGCCGGGAGGTCACGCACCTTGCCGGCGACGATCAGGGAGCCCTGCGGCCAGGCTCGCGAGCCGGCGTTGCGCGCTGTCTCGGCGCCGTCGCCGCGCGCCGCGACGGCGATCGTCCGCAGCATCGGAAAGCTGCCGCCGTAGCAGAGCGCGACCTGATGGAAAAGCCGGGTGTCGAATTCGGCGAACTCGACGCGCTGGCCGGTCGCGTCGAGCTCGAAGTGCATCGGCTGGACCGGATCGCAGGCCTGCACCGACGCACCCAGTTGCGGCGGCACGGCGACGCGCGCGTGCTCGCGGGCGTTGCCCGGGAAGCGC
>JBBSBZ010000130.1:0-9414 GCA_038250795.1 Burkholderiales bacterium
ACGCCGGGCCAGCAGCCCTACCAGGGCGTCGTGTCCTTGCACGGTGACTCGGGCGAGCCCCTGCAGTCGATCGCACCCGTGCTCGAGCACTACATGCTGCAGTCGGAGCAGCTCGACACGCGGCTTGTCCTCGCCGCCGACAATGGCGTCGCGGCCGGCCTGCTGCTGCAGCGCTTGCCGAAGCCGGGCGCCGGCGTCGACGAATCCCTCATCGGTCGAGACGAGGATTTCAACCGCGTCGCGCTGCTCGCCGCGACGCTGACCCGCGACGAGCTCCTGACGCTCGATGCCGACATGCTCCTGCGCCGACTGTTCTGGCAGGAGCGCGTGACCCGCTTCGCGCCCCTGGTCGGCGCCGCCGCGCCGCGCTTTTCCTGCACCTGTTCGCGTGCGCGCGTCGCTGCGATGCTGCGCTCGCTCGGCCGCACCGAGGTCGACGACATCGTTCGGGAGCAGGCGCAGGTCGAGGTCGGCTGCGAGTTCTGCGGCGTCAAGTACCGGTTCGACCCGGTCGACGTCGGCGAGCTGTTCACGCCGCTCCCGGACCAGGCGCCCGGTTCCCCCGCGATCAACTGAGGCCGTCGCCGGCGGCCCGATGCGCTACTTCAGGCGATAGCCGCAGACGCCGCAGAAGACGTCTTCCGCCGAGATCGCCGACAGGCACTGCGGGCAGGTCGTTGCCGCCGGCAGCGGCTTCGCGGCAGGCAGGGGAGCGGCGGTCGGAGGCGCGGAGTAGGTCGGAACCGACGAGACAGTGACGGGCCTGTCGAGCGGCAGGTCGATGTCGGAGCCCGGCGCCCCCACGGTGCGCGGCGAGGCGACGGTGGTCGTCTCGCCGATGGGCAGGTCTACCGAAGTGTTCGCGGCCGGTGGGGGCGCAGCGAATGGCGGCGGCGACGGAGGCGAGGCGAACGGCGATGCCGCGGCGGCAGCGGCCGCCGGCGCCACCGCGTCTCTCTGGGTCGCCTGCCGCGCCTTCTCGCCGAGCTCGGCCGTGCGACGCCTCGCTTCGTCGAACGCGGCCCGCAGCGACGCCTCCGACGCGCTGAGGTCGAGCCCGTCGGTCACGCGCAGGTAGACCAGCGACAGGCCGAGCAGGTAGACCTGGCCGACCAGCGAGGCCGCGACCGCCCACAGCAGCGCCGCGCCGATCGCGCCGGCGATGGCGTGGCCGCCGCCCCCGCCCTGCGACAGCGCCATCACCGAATCCACGCCGAGACCGCCGAAGCCGACGATGCCGAGCGACATCCCCATGGTCGGCAGCATGCCCGCGGCGAGGATGCCGAAGACGATCATGCCGACGAGAAAGCAGAGCAGGCCGAGGACGAAGAGAAGCAGCACCGCCTCGAGCAGACGGCTCTTGACGATCGCGAAGGTCTGGCCAAGGGCGCGCGTGATGCCCGCGCCCTGCCAGATGGCCGGCAACGACAGCACGCCGCAGATGAAAAGGCCGGTGATCGTGACGCCGGCGACGACGACCGACACCGGGAAGACCACGACGAACAGGAGAGGGCCGAGGAAGGGGATCTTGCAGATCACGAGCAGCAATGCGATCGCGACGAAGACCACGATCTCGACGGCGAGCAGCGCCAGGGCGAGGACCACGAGCTTGGGGATGCAGAGCGCGCCCTGCACGAGCGCGTCGCCGAGGCTGCGCGGGGAAATGCCGCGCGCGCTGTCCATCTGGAGCAGGCCGGCGGCGTTGACGCCGGTGCCGATCGCGACGACCCAGACGATGAAGGCGAGCACGGCCGCGAGAAACCCGATCGTGCCGGCCATCGCCATCAGCAGCCCCGCGAGGAGGACGCCGGCGAAGGTGCAGCCGAGCATGGCCACGATCGCGTCGCGATTGCGCAGTCCGCGGATGGCCTCCGCGAGGCTGGCGAACGCCTGTCCCGAAAGTCCCGCGGACAAGGGACGGGCTGCCGGATCGATGCTCATGAGAACTCCTCGGTCTTCGATGCCGCGCGCGGTGCAGCCGCGCGCGGCGGGCCCCGGGCGTTCGTCGACGCCGGGCAGTGCGGCGATTGTGCGATGCCGGCGGCCGGCATCGCTCCCGCGTCAGTTCTGGAGGTTGCGCCGCCGATCGTCGGCTTCGCGGATCCGGCGGCAGATCGGATCGTTGGCGTGCTCGGCCGCGGCGCATTGACGCGACTGGCACACCGCCTCGGCGATCGTGCCGCGGCCGGCGCAGATCTCTCGCACGCCGCGCGGCTGGAGCGCCGCCGCCGGTGCAGGCGCAGGTGCAGGCGCGGCGGCGGCGCGAGCGCGCTGCGCTTCCTCGGTGCGGCGCCGGGCCTGAGCGTCCTGCTCCGACTTCGCACTCGCGGCGGCCTGTTCGCGCTGCGCCATCGCCTTCGCCTCGCGATCGGCCTTGTCGCGAGCGGCCTTGTCGCGTCGCGCCTTGTCGGCGACCGCCCGTTTCGCCTGCGCGTCGGCGGGTGCCACGTCGACGTGGCGCGGCAGCGGCGCGGCCGCGGCGGGCGGCAGGGTCTGCGGAAGGGGCGCCGCCGCCGCCGGAGGCGGATTCGACACCGTTCCGGATGACGTCGTCGCCGACGTGACGGTTGGCTCTTCCGGCGCCGAAGCGGCCGCTTCGATCGCCGCCGGTGGCGCCGAGGCGGCATCGGCCACCGCCGGCGCAGGCTCCGGCGCGGACGCAACCGCCTCTGCCGCCGGAGTCGGCGTCGGCGTCGGCGCCACGAGGACGGCCGGCGCCGGCGCTGCGGCAGACTCGGCCGGCGACGTCGACGAGGAGATCCCCATGAACCACCAGGCTGCGGCGCCGAGGACGACCAGCGCCGCCGCGACGGCGATGGCGATCGTGCGCCCCCGGTTCGGAACGGTTTCGACGACCTCGTCCGGGCTCGAGAAGCCCGACTCGATCGGCGGCGCATAGCGCTCGGCGGCCATGTTCTGGCGCGCCGCGATCTCTGGATCGGGGTCGGCAGCGTCGGGCGCGTCGAGCTCGTCGAAGAGAGCGCCTTCGCTCGTCGCCGGGCCGGCTGCCGTCGAATACGGCGCAACCGGCGCGAACGAGTGGTAGGTGATCGGCGGCGGTCCATGGCCGGCGGACGGCTCGGTGGCGCCGGTCGTCGGCGCAGGCGACTTCGAGAGATCGCCGAAGCCGGAAGCGGCCGTCGTCAGGCTCATGCCGCAGTTGGCGCAATAGCGGATGCCGGGCTTGTTCTGGAAGCCGCACTCGCCGCAGACGTTCTCCTTCGCTGCGCCGGGCGGCACGGCGGGCGCCGTCGTCGGATTGGCGGGCGGCGAGGCGGTGAACGACGTTCCGCACGAGCGGCAGAACTGGGCGTCGTCCTTGTTTTCGGTCGCGCAGACCGAGCAGACCTTGGTCATTCCTTCGGGCTCCTCAGCCTTGTCCCCCGGGTCGAGGGACGATACCGCAGGTTGTCGGCATGGCCCGAACCGGAGCGCGCCGGGGGATGGACAATGCCAACTCTGCCGCGACCTCGTTTCGTTTCGGCAGCCACCGGAGCGTCAGCCCGTGCTCTACGCCACCTTCAAGGCCCTTCATCTGCTCGCCGCCGTGGCCTGGGTCGGCGGCATGGCGTTCATGCTGTTCTGCCTTCGTCCCGCCGCCGCCGTGCTGGAGCCGCCGGCGCGTGTGACGCTGATGCACGCGGCGATAAGCCGCTTCAGCACGCTGGTGACGGTGGCGGCCGCCGTGGCGTTCGTGTCGGGCGCGACGATGATCGGCGTCGCCTGGTCGGCGTCGGCACGTGCGTCGCTCCCCTTCAACATGCCGCTCGACTGGTACGCCATGATCGGGCTCTTCTTCTTCATGCTCGCCGTGTTCCTGCACGTGCGCCTCGTCCTGTTCGAGCGCCTGGCGCGGGCGGCAGCGAGCCAGCGCTGGGCCGAGGGCGCTGCCGCGCTCGGCGCGATCCGGTGGGAGGTGACGCTCAACCTCGTCGTCGGGGTCTTCATCATCGTGCTTGTCCGGCTCGGCGGCACGGCCTAGGCGCGCGGCGCTGCCCGAGCCGAATCGACGGCTTGCAGTGCCGCGTGCAGCCGCGCGGGTCCGTGGCCCTCGATGGTCGTGCAGGCGACGCCCGCGCCGGCGAGGGCCGCCCGGAGCAGCCGGTCGACGGGAGTGCGCACGTGCGGTCCGTCGCGCTGCAGTCCGTCCTCTCGCCACGGCAGGTCGAGCGCCGTGACGAGCGTGAGCTGCGCCCGACGATGCGCCTCGAGCGCGCTCGCGTAGAGGCTGGTGTCGCCGAAGACGATCTCGCTGTAGACGGCGATCATGAGCGCGCTCGTGTCGGCGACGACGACGTCGGCCGCCTCTGCGGCGGCTTCGATGCGCGCGGTCTGGGCCGCGGCGATGCCGGCCTGTTCCTCCCGGCGCGGCGTCCGCTCATGCTCGTCGCAGAACTCGCGCAGGACCTCGTCGACGCGAGCGACCCGTTCGCCGCGTGCCGCGAGGCGTTGCGCGAGTTCGTGCGCGAGCGTCGTCTTGCCGGTGCTCTCGGCGCCGAGAAGGACCACGACGAAGGCCATTCCTGTCATGGCGCGGTGGCGATCGGCCCAGGCCCTGGCGCGAGCCGCAGCCAGGCGCGCCAGCCGACCACCGACATGACGGCGAAGACGGCATAGAGCAGCACCGTCAGCCACAGCCCCTTGTAGGCGAAGAGGGCCACGCCGACGATGTTGACGACGATCCAGGTCGGCCAGTTCTCGACGTATTTGCGACCGAGCAACCATTGGCCGAGGACGCTCGCCGTAGTGGGGAACGCGTCCCACCACGGCACGTCGGTGTCGGTGTACCGGCGCAGGAAGAGGGCCACCGCGGGCCAGGCGAGCGCGAGCGCCACGAGCGCGACGAGCCGGCCGCGCCAGCCGAGCGCGCGCACCTGCAGGGCGTGGCCCGAGTCGTCGGTGCCGCGCAGCCACTGCCACCAGCCCCAGCCGGCGACGGTGGCGAAGAAGATCTGCAGGCTGGCGTCGCCATAGAGCCGGCTCTTCCAGAAGACGAGGAAATAGAGCAGCGAGCTTGCGATCGCGAGCGGCCAGCCGAGGACGTTGACCCGGATGTTGAAGATCACCATCAGGATCGCCAGCGCGAAGGCGAGCAGCTCGATCCACGTGACGGGCGCGTTCCAGGCGACGAAGGCGTTTGCGAACAGCGGCCCGGCCGCCGCGACGAGATCGGCCAGACCGTTCAACGCCGGGCAGGCGAAAGCTGGACGAAGATCTCGTCGGGCTTGATCATGCCGAGCTCGCTGCGCGCCTTTTCCTCGACCATCTCGAGTCCGTCCTTGAGGTCGTTGACCTCGGCCGTGAGCTGCTCGTTGCGGTGCCGCGCCGCGTCGTTGACGGCCTTCTGCGCAGCGAGCTTTCGCTCCATCTCGATCATGTGCGGCATGCCGACCTTTCCGAACCAGAGCTCGCCCTGGACGAGGACGAGCAGCGCGGCGAGGCCGAAGGTGATCCAGCGCATGGCGGCGGCGTCTCGTGCGACCGGGGCGCGCTCAGTCCTGCGGCAACTGCTTGAACGCGGTCTTGCCCGGGTAGGCGGCGACGTCGCCGAGGTCTTCCTCGATGCGCAGGAGCTGGTTGTACTTGGCGATCCGGTCGGAGCGGCTGAGCGAGCCCGTCTTGATCTGGCCGGCGTTGGTGCCGACGGCGATGTCGGCGATGGTCGCGTCCTCGGTCTCGCCCGAGCGATGGCTGATGACCGATGTCCAGCCGGCGCGCTTGGCCATCTCGATCGCCGCGAACGTCTCGGTCAGCGTGCCGATCTGGTTGATCTTGATCAGGATCGAATTGGCGACATTCCGGCGGATGCCTTCCTTCAGGATCTTGGTGTTGGTGACGAAGAGGTCGTCGCCGACCAGCTGCACGCGCGAGCCGAGCCGGTCGTTGAGGAGCTTCCATCCCTCCCAGTCGCCCTCGGCCATGCCGTCCTCGATGGAGATGATGGGGTACTTGCCGATCCAGCTTTCGAGGGTGTCGATCCACTCGGAGGCGCCGAGCGTGAGGCCTTCGCCCTCGAGCCGGTACTGGCCTTCCTTGTAGAACTCGCTCGCCGCGCAGTCGAGGCCGATCGCGATCTGGGCGCCGGCGACGAAGCCGGCCTTCTCGATCGCCTCGAGGATCATCTGGATCGCCGCCTCGTGGCTGGCGACGCTCGGTGCGAAGCCGCCTTCGTCGCCGACCGCGGTGCTCATGCCGCGCGCATCGATGATCTTCTTGAGCGCATGGAAGGTCTCGGCGCCGTAGCGCAGCGCCTCGCGAAAGGTCGGCGCGCCGACCGGAATGATCATCAGCTCCTGCAGGTCGAGGTTGTTGTTGGCGTGGGCGCCACCGTTGACGACGTTCATCATCGGCACCGGCATCTGCATCGCGCCCGAGCCGCCGAAGTAGCGGTAGAGCGGCAGGCCCGATTCCTCGGCAGCGGCGCGCGCCACGGCCATGCTCACGGCGAGCGTCGCGTTGGCGCCGAGCCGGCTCTTGTTCTCGGTGCCGTCGAGGTCGATCAGGGTGCGGTCGAGGAACGCCTGCTCGCTCGAATCGAGGCCCAGCACCGCCTCGCTGATCTCGGTGTTCACGTGCTCGATCGCGCGCAGCACGCCCTTGCCGCCGTAGCGCGCGGCGTCGCCGTCGCGCAGTTCGATCGCCTCGCGCGAGCCGGTGGACGCGCCAGAGGGAACAGCTGCCCGGCCCATCGTTCCGGACTCTAGGAGGACGTCGCATTCGACCGTCGGGTTGCCGCGGCTGTCGAGGATCTCGCGGCCGACGATGTCGACGATGGCGCTCATGGGTTGGCTTTCTTCAGTTCGAGAGAGGGGTGAGGATCAGGTGAAGTCGTTCTCTATCAGTCGCGACGACTTGACCACGCGGTCGAGCGCGACGAGCTGTTCGAGGAGCGCCTTCATGTGCTTCAGCGGCACGGCGTTGGGGCCGTCCGAGAGCGCCTTCGCCGGGTCGGGGTGCGTCTCCATGAAGATGCCCGCGATGCCGACCGCGACGGCGGCGCGCGCCAGCACCGGCACGAACTCGCGCTGGCCGCCGGACGAAGTGCCCTGGCCGCCGGGCAGCTGGACCGAGTGGGTCGCGTCGAAGACGACGGGCGCTTCGGTTTCGCGCATGATCGCCAGGCTCCTCATGTCGGAGACGAGGTTGTTGTAGCCGAAGCTCGCGCCGCGCTCGCAGGCCATGAAGCGGTCTTCCGGCAGGCCCGCTTCGCGTGCGGCGGCGCGTGCCTTGTCGACCACGTTCTTCATGTCGTGCGGTGCGAGAAACTGACCCTTCTTGATGTTCACCGGCCGGCCGCTCTGCGCGACGGCGCGGATGAAGTCGGTCTGCCGGCACAGGAAAGCGGGTGTCTGCAGCACGTCGACCGCGGCCGCAGCAGCGGCGATCTCGTCCTCGCGATGAACGTCGGTGAGCACCGGCACGGCCAGTTCGCGCTTCACCTTGGCGAGGATCTCGAGGCCCTTGTCGATGCCCGGACCGCGAAACGTCGTGCCGCTCGAGCGGTTCGCCTTGTCGTAGCTGGACTTGAAGATGAAGGGGATGCCGAGCGCAGTGGTCATCTCCTTGAGACGCCCGGCGACGTCCATCTGGAGCTGCTCGGACTCGACGACGCAGGGGCCGGCGATCAGGAAGAGCGGATGCGCCAGACCCGCGTCGAAGCCGCAGAGCTTCACGCGGCCACTTTCTCGGTGCGGCTGGCCTGGTGCTCGAGCGCGGCGTGGATGAAGGACTTGAAGAGCGGGTGGCCGCCCCACGGCGTCGACCTGAATTCGGGGTGGAACTGCACGCCGATGAACCAGGGGTGGACGCTTTGCGGCAGCTCGACGATCTCGGTCAGCTTCTCGCGCTGGGTGATCGCCGAGATCACCAGGCCGGCGCCGGTGAGCTGCGGCAGGTAGTGTTCGTTGGCCTCGTAGCGGTGGCGATGCCGCTCGGTGACAACGCTGCCGTAGATCTCGTGGGCGAGCGTCTCCGGCTTGACGTCGGAGCTCTGTGCACCAAGCCGCATCGTGCCGCCGAGGTCGGACTGGGCATCGCGCTTCTGGATGCTGCCGTCGCGGTCCTGCCACTCGTCGATGAGGGCGATCACCGGGTGCTCCGTCGACGCGTCGAACTCGGTGCTGTTCGCGCCGGCGAGGCCGACCTTGTGGCGCGCGTACTCGATCGTCGCAACCTGCATGCCGAGGCAGATGCCGAGATACGGGATCTTTTTCTCGCGCGCGAACTGGACAGCGAGGATCTTGCCTTCGACGCCGCGCTTGCCGAAGCCGCCGGGCACGAGGATCGCGTCGAAGCGGCCGAGGTTGGCAACGTTGGTCGCGGTCAGGTCCTCGGAGTCGACGTACTCGATCTTCACTCGGGCGTGGTTGTGGATGCCGGCGTGGCGCAGCGCCTCGTTGAGCGACTTGTACGAGTCGGAGAGGTCGGTGTACTTGCCGCACATCGCGATCGTCACCTCCTGCTTGGGATGCTCGACCTCGTCGACCAGCTTGTCCCAGCGCGTGAGATTGGCGGGCTTGGTGTGCAGCTGCAGCTTGGCGCAGACGAGCTCGTCGAGGCCCTGAGCGTGCAGCATGCGCGGCACCTTGTAGATGGTGTCTACGTCCCACACGGAGATGACCCCGAACTCGTGGACGTTGGCGAAGAGCGAGATCTTGGCGCGCTCCTCGTCGGGGATCGGCCGATCGGCGCGGCAGAGCAGGGCGTCCGGCATGATGCCGATCTCGCGCAGCTTCTGGACGCTGTGCTGTGTCGGCTTGGTCTTCAGTTCGCCGGCGGCGGGAATCCAGGGCACCAGCGTGAGGTGCAGGAACGCGCAGCTGCCCGGCCCCATCTTCAGGCTCATCTGCCGCACGGCCTCGAGAAAGGGCAGCGACTCGATGTCGCCGACGGTGCCGCCGATCTCGACGATCGCCACGTCGACCGGCGGCGCGTCGCTCTCGGCCGCCGCGCTGGCGCCGCGCCGGATGAATTCCTGGATCTCGTTGGTGACGTGCGGGATCACCTGCACGGTCTTGCCCAGGTAGTCGCCGCGCCGCTCCTTCTCGAGCACGCTCTTGTAGATCTGGCCCGTGGTGAAGTTGTTCGTGCGCTTCATCCGCGTCGTGATGAAGCGCTCGTAGTGGCCGAGGTCGAGGTCGGTCTCGGCGCCGTCCTCGGTGACGAACACCTCGCCGTGCTGGAACGGCGACATCGTTCCCGGATCGACGTTGAGGTACGGATCCAGCTTGATGAGGGTGACCTTGAGGCCCCGCGATTCGAGGATCGCGGCGAGAGATGCGGAAGCGATCCCCTTGCCCAGCGAGGACACCACGCCGCCGGTGACGAAGACGAACTTGGTCATTGCACTCGGCACTCGTCACAAGTGCCGCGGTGGAAAGCGCAATTATATCGGCGAGGGCCGACCGTCCTTCG
>JBBSBZ010000131.1:0-9318 GCA_038250795.1 Burkholderiales bacterium
AAGACGAGGCCATACAAGCCGGCGACCGCCTGCACCCAGATCGGGTTGTTGAGGCAGTCGACCGTCGGGTCGCCCGCGGCCACGGTCGCGTTGACCGAATACTTGTGGCCGTTGGCGTTGCGGTCGCTGTCGACGATCACGCTGGACTCGTCGCCGAACGCGATGACCCGGCTGGCGACGAATCTCGTCTGCGGGCCGCTGCTGCCGCCGCACGACACGGCGAGCGCCGCTGCCGCCAGCACCACGCCGACGAGCCCGCATCGGCGGCTCGCTTGACTCCACTTCACTCTCATTCCAGGCTCCAGGATTCGGGGGATGCGCCGCGTTCAGGAGGCCGCGGCGCGGGTGAGCCGGTCGCGGATCCCGTCCCATTCGGGACCGGGGGGCGGCTCTTCGACCCAGATCAGATGCACTCCCTCGCGGTCGAGTTCGCGCAGGATCGAAAACAATTCGTGCGCCGCCTGCTCGGGCCGCGCCGGCATGCGCCGGTGGACGACGCCGGGCGCCACGCCCGATGGCACCGAACGCGAATATACCGCCAGCTTCAGAGGGTCGGAGCCGAGCACCTCGAGCGCCGCCTTCAGCATTCCGGTCGGCATCACCCGCAACCGGGCGTTGGTCGCATAGTGGGCGGCGAGCGTCCCGGGCGCGCGCGGCGCGTCGGGTTTCGGCTCGACGAGGGCCGCGCCTGCGGCCGCCGCGATCCGCTCGCGCGTCAGCACGCCGGGACGAAGCAGCACGGGCTGGCCGGTCGAGCAGTCGACGATGGCCGACTCGATGCCGACCCGGGCCGCGCCGCCATCGAGCACGACCAGATCGGCACCGAACTCGTCGACGACATGCTCGGCGGCGGTCGGGCTGACCTTGCCGAAGCGGTTCGCGCTCGGCGCGGCGATGCCGGGCACGCCGAGTTCGCCGGCCCGGATGAGGAGCGCGTGGGCGACCGGATGCGCCGGGCAGCGCAGGCCGATCGTCGCCTGCCCGGCCGCCGCCGCCGCCGCCACGCCGTCCCGCCGGGCGACGATGACCGTCAGCGGGCCGGGCCAGAAGGCGTCGATCAGCCGCTCGGCCACCGGCGGCAGCTCCGCCGCGAACCGGCCGGCACCGCCTCGGTCGGCGACATGGACGATCAGCGGATGGCCCGACGGCCGGCCCTTGGCGGCGAAGATCTTCGCGACGGCGACGTCGTCGTCGGCGCGCGCACCCAGGCCGTAGACGGTCTCGGTCGGGAAGGCGACCAGTTCGCCGTCGGCGATCAGGCGGGCGGCGCGATCGATCGCTGCCGGGTCGAGGCCGTCGAGGACCATGGTGCAGCGCTGCTCAGCCCGCGCCGTCGGGCCCGAGGTCGAGGCCGAGCAAGCTTGCCGCTGCGCGGGCCGACACCTCGGCCTCGGCCGCGCTGGCCGCGGTGAAGGTGAGGTGGCCCATCTTGCGGCCCGGCCGCGCCTCGGTCTTGCCGTAGAGGTGAAGATGCGCGCCCGGCAGCGCGAGCAGCGCGGCCCAGTCGGGCGCGCGCGGCTCGGCGCCGTCGCGCTGCCAGAGGTCGCCGAGCAGGTTGAGCATGACCGCGGCCGAGTGCAGGCGCGGTGCGACGAGCGGCAGGCCGGCGAGCGTGCGCACCTGGAGCTCGAACTGCGACAGGTCGCAGGCGTCGAGGCTGTAGTGTCCCGAGTTGTGCGGCCGGGGCGCCATCTCGTTGGCGACCAGCGAGCCGTCGGCCAGGACGAAGAACTCGACGCACAGGACGCCGACGTGGCCGAGCGCGGCAACGATCTTCTCTGCCGAGGCGATCGCCTCGGCCTGCAGCGCCGGCGTGACGATCGCGCGTGCCGGCACGCGCGTGACCGCGAGGATGCCGTCGGCATGCACGTTGTCCTGCACCGGCAGGTGGACGACCGCGCCGTCGCGACCGCGGGCGACGATGACGCTGATCTCGGCCGCGAGCGCGAGGCGCTGCTCGAGCACGCACGCCACCTCGCCAAGTGCGGCCCAGGCGGTGCCGAGCTCGTGGCGATCGGCGACGCGCACCTGGCCCTTGCCGTCGTAGCCCAGGCGCGTCGTCTTCAGGATGGCCGGGAACATCGCGGCAGAGGCGTTGTCGACGTCGCGCCGCGTGGCGATGCGCGCGTGCGGCGCGCAGGCGATGCCGCTCTTGGCAAAGGCCGCCTTCTCGGCGGCACGGTCCTGGCAGACCGCGACCGACGCCGCCGCCGGCGCGACCGGCCGGCGCCGCGCGAGGGTCTCGAGCGCGGCGGCTGGCACGTTCTCGAACTCGGTCGTGACCGCCGCACATCGCTCGCCGAGCCGGTCGAGGCCGGTCGGGTCGAGGTAAGCCGCGCGGATGTGCTCGTGCGAGACGAGGCCGGCGGGACTGTCGGGGTCGGGATCGAGCACGGCCGTGCGATAACCCATCGCCTGCGCGGCGTGGACGAACATCCGGCCGAGCTGGCCGCCGCCGAGGACGCCGAGCGTCGCGCCCGGCGCGATCGACGGCAGTGCCGCGTCGCTCGCGGCCGGCCCCGCGCCGGCCGTCACTTGAGCTCGGCCGTCATCGCCCGCGCCGCGTCGGACTGGCGCGCGCGAAAGGCGTCGAGCTTGCCGCGAAGCGTGGCGTCGGTGGCGGCGAGCAACGCGATGGCGAAGAGCGCCGCGTTGGCCGCACCGGCGCT
The DNA here is from genome assembly GCA_038250795.1 of Burkholderiales bacterium. Taxonomy (GTDB): domain Bacteria; phylum Pseudomonadota; class Gammaproteobacteria; order Burkholderiales; family Burkholderiaceae_C; genus Schlegelella_A. The sequence continues at coordinate 2,670 of JBBSBZ010000131.1, forward strand.
GCCGATCGCGAAGGTCGCGACCGGAATGCCGCGCGGCATCTGCACGATCGAGTAGAGCGAGTCGAGGCCTTTCAGCGTGCGGCTCTCGACCGGCACGCCGAGCACGGGCACCGTCGTCTTGGCGGCCAGCATGCCGGGCAGATGCGCCGCGCCGCCGGCGCCGGCGATGATCGCCCTGAGGCCGCGCGACGACGCGCCTTCGGCATAGGCGAACATCTCGTCGGGCATGCGGTGCGCCGAGACGACACGCGCCTCGTGAGGGACGCCGAACTCGGCGAGAATCTCCGTCGCGGCACGCAGGGTGTCCCAGTCGCTGCTGGAGCCCATGACCACGCCGATCACCGCCGGGGCGCTGCTCAAGTCGTTCGCTTTCGAGGTTCGGGTGACGCGGGGAACCGGCCCCGGCGAGAGCCTTGAATTGTAGGCGGCCGGGCATCATCTGAGCCGGTCGACCCCGCTCCCTCATACCGGCTTCGCGCGCCGCAGACGAACATGCAAGACATCACCCACCAGAACCTCGAAGCCGACCTCGTCAACGCCTCGCTCGCCCAGCCCGTCCTGCTCGACATCTGGGCACCGTGGTGCGGCCCGTGCAAGACGCTCGGCCCGACCCTCGAGAAGCTCGAAGTCGACTACGCGGGCCGCTTCAAACTCGCGAAGCTCAACGCCGACGAGGAGCCCGAGGTTGCCCAGCAGCTCTCGCAGATGTTCGGCGTGCGCAGCATTCCTTTCTGCGTTCTCTTCAAGGGCGGCCAGCCGGTCGACGGCTTCGTCGGTGCGTTGCCCGAGGGCGAGGTGAAGAAGTTCCTCGACAAGCACGTGCCGAGCGCCGAGGAGCAGGCCGCCGAAGACGACGTCGCTGCCGCCGAGGAGCTGCTCGCCGAAGGCGACACCGACACCGCGCTCGACCGGCTGCAGGCGGCGCTCGCGACCAATCCGGCCAACGACACGGCGCGCTACGACTACCTGCGTGCCCTGCTCGACGTCGACCGCGTCGCCGAGGCACGCGCAGCGTTCGACCCGGTGGCCGCAAGCCCGGTGCTCGACCCGCGCCTGGCCGCCGCCGGCCAGTGGATCGCCGCGATCGAGGCGGCGCCGACGGCGCGGCCGGCCGACACGCTCGCCGCCGCCCTGGCCGCCAACAAGCGCGACTTCGAGGCGCGCTTCGAGCTCGCCCAGACGCACTTCGCCAAGCGCGAATTCACCCAGGCGATGGACGAGCTGCTCGAGATCCTGATGCGCGACAAGGCCTGGAACAACGAGGCCGCGCGCAAGGCCTATGTGGCGATCCTGCAGATCATGACCAAGCCGGTCGTCGCACCGAAGGCGGAAGCGCCGAAAGCCGGTGCGCTCGAGATCGCCGGCAAGGCCCTCGCGGCGCCGGCCGACCCGGTCGTCGACGCCTATCGGCGCAAGCTCAGCATGGTGCTGTTCTAGGCGACACGGTCGCCGACGCCAGCGGCTTCAGGCCGTCAGCCGCGCGAGAGCGGCCGCGTACTGCTCGCTGGTGCGTCGGGCGATGTCGGCCGGCATCGGCGGCGCCGGCGGGCGCTTGTTCCAGGGCTTGCCGTCGATGCGCACCGACTCGAGCCAGTCGCGCACGAACTGCTTGTCGAAGCTCGGCGGATTGCTGCCGGCGGCGCAGCTCGCCGCGTACTGCTCGGCCGGCCAGAAGCGCGACGAGTCGGGGGTGAGAACCTCGTCCATCAGCACGAGCGTGCCGTCGGCGTCGAGGCCGAACTCGAACTTGGTGTCGGCGATGATGATGCCCGTGCCGAGTGCGAATTCCGCGGCCTCGAGGTAGAGGCGGATCGCCGTGTCGCGCACCCGGGTCGCCAAGTCGGCGCCGATCGTGTCGCTCATCCGCTCGAAGTCGATGTTCTCGTCGTGGTCGCCCATCTCGGCCTTGGTCGCTGGGGTGAAAATCGGCGCCGCCAGCTTCGACGCGTTGCCAAGGCCCGGCGGCAGCATCACGCCGCACACCGCACCGTTTTCCTGATATTCCTTCCAGCCGCTGCCCGCGAGATAGCCGCGCACGACCGCCTCGACCGGCACCGGCTTCAGCCGCTTCACGAGCATCGAGCGGCCACGAACCTGGTCGCGCTCGTCGGCGGCGACCACGCCGAGCGGGTCGTCGCCGGTGAGGTGATTCGGCACGATGTGAGCGAGCCTGGCAAACCAGAACAGCGCCATCTGCGTGAGGATGCGGCCCTTGCCGGGAATCGGCTCGCCGAGGATCACGTCGAACGCGCTCAGCCGATCGCTGGCCACCATCAGCAGGCGGTCGCCGCCGACGGCATAGTTGTCGCGCACCTTGCCGCGCGCGACGAGCGGCAGCGAGTGCAGCTCGCTCTTCAGCAGCGGCGCGTCGGGCGCCGCTGCTGCGCCGTGGGCGGATGGCATCGCGCCGCCGCGCGTCAGACGACGGTCTGCGCGAGCTCGCCCTGCGCGTAGCGCTTGGCGATCGTCGTCAGCGACTGCGCCGTGATCTTCGCCGCTTGCCCTTCGCAGCCGAACTCGACGTAGCGCTGGCGGCAGATCTTCTTCGCGGCCTCGCGCGCGGGCTTGAGGTAGTCGCGCGGATCGAACTTCTCGGGGTTCTCGGCGAGGTACTTGCGGATCGCCGCCGTCATCGCCAGGCGCACGTCGGTGTCGATGTTGATCTTCCTCACACCGTGCTTGATCGCCTCCTGGATCTCCTCGACCGGCACGCCGTAGGTCTCCTTCATCGCGCCGCCGTGCTGGCGAATGATCGCGAGCAGGTCCTGCGGCACGCTCGACGAGCCGTGCATCACGAGGTGGGTGTTGGGAATGCGCTTGTGGATCGCCTTGATCCGGTCGATGGCCAGGATGTCGCCGGTGGGCTTTCGGGTGAACTTGTAGGCGCCGTGGCTGGTGCCGATGGCGATGGCGAGGGCGTCGAGCTGGGTGCGCTTGACGAAGTCGGCGGCCTGCTCCGGATCGGTGAGGAGCTGCTCGCGCGTCATCGTCGACTCGGTGCCGTGGCCGTCTTCCTTGTCGCCGCGCATCGTCTCGAGCGAGCCGAGGCAGCCGAGCTCGCCTTCGACCGTCACGCCGCGCGCGTGCGCCATGTCGACCACCTTGCGGGTGACGTCGACGTTGTAGTCGTAGCTCGCGATCGACTTGCCGTCGGCCTCGAGCGAGCCGTCCATCATCACCGACGAGAAGCCGAGGTCGATCGCGCTCTTGCACACCTCCGGGCTCTGGCCGTGATCCTGGTGCATCACGAGCGGCACCTTCGGCCAGCTCTCGATCGCGGCCTGGATCAGGTGCTTGATGAAGTGCTCGCCGGCGTACTTGCGGGCGCCGGCGCTGGCCTGCAGGATGACCGGCGCGCCGACCTCGTCGGCGGCGCTCATCACCGCCTGCACCTGCTCGAGGTTGTTGACGTTGAACGCGGGAATGCCGTAGCCGTTCTCGGCGGCGTGGTCGAGCAGCTGTCGCATGGAAACGAGGGGCATGGCAGTTCCTGGCAGGGGAAACCCGAAATTCTAGAAGAGAGGACGGGCCGACGCCCGCCCCGCCCGCCTAGGACTTCTCGGGTTCCTCGGGCGCTGCCTCGTCGGGGACCTTGGCCACGTCGGACGCGTGATGCTCCATGTGGGTCTTCCTGCCCGGTTGCGGTGTCGCATCGGCACCGGGAGCGATCTCCTCGTGACGATGCTTCTTCTCCTGCTGGACCTTCTTGTCGTGGGCGACGTTGCGGGGATCGGTCATGCATGGCTCCTGAAGAATGAAGCCTTCATTCTTCGACGTCCGCGAAGCCTTCCGGGTCGGACAAGGAGCCCTTGCCGCACGGACAAGCTCGCGGCGACCGCGCTACAGCGACATCGCCGGCCGCCGCGCCATCCCGGCGCGCCAGCGCTGCAGCTCGGGCCACTGCTCGTCGGCGCGCAGCTTGATCACGCGCGCGAAGTCGACGGCGACGACGGCCGTGATGTCGGCGACGCTGAAGCGGTCGCCGGCGAGGAACTCGCGGCCGGCCAGACGCTCTTCCAGCGTCGCGAAGAACTGGCGCGCCCGCGCCCGGCCGCGCTCGGCGAGCGCCGGGATCTGCGGGTAGCCGACCGGGCCGGTGAGCGCGCGCTCGGCGAGGGCCGGCGCGCTGTTGCGCATCGCCTCGGCGATCGCGAGCAGGCCCTCGAACTCGACGCGCCAGTTCCAGCTCGCGATCTCGGCCTTTTCCCTCGGCGTGACGCCGAGCACGGGCGGCTCGGGAAAGCGCGCCTCGAGCCAGGCCGTGATCGCCGCGTTGTCGGCGAGCACGAGGCCGTCGTCGGTGCGCAGCGCCGGCACGGTGCACTGCGGATTCACCTGCCGATAGGCGTCGCCCAGCTGCTCGTTGCTGCGCAGGTCGATCTCGACGGTCTCGTGCGCCACGCCCTTCTCGGCGAGCAGGATGCGGGCGCGACGCGGGCTCGGCGCGGTCGCGCAGTCGTAGAGGATGAAAGTCGTCATGGCGTCGTCTCCGCCCGGGTCATGCCGAAGGTGCGAACTTGTCCGCGGTGCGCGTCTCGAAGTCGCTCGCGTCGTGACGCTCGTGAAGCTGGCTCGACGGCTCGCCGAAGGTGCGGTTGACCATGCGACCGCGACGCGCGGCCGGGCGCCGCGCGATCTCGTCCGTCCAGCGGCGCACGTTCCCGTAGTCCTGCACCGAGAGGAATTCGCCGGCGCCGTAGAGCTGCCCCTTGGCGAGCGCGCCGTACCACGGCCAGACGGCGATGTCGGCGATCGTGTAGTCGTCGCCCGCGAGGTAGTGGCTCTCCCCGAGGCGACGGTCGAGCACGTCGAGCTGGCGCTTGACCTCCATCGCATAGCGGTCGATGGCGTATTCGATCCTGCTTGGCGCGTAGGCGTAGAAGTGGCCGAAGCCGCCGCCGAGGAACGGCGCGCTGCCCATCTGCCAGAAGAGCCACGACAGGCACTCGGCGCGCGCCGCGCCGCCAGCAGGCAGGAAGGCCTCGAACTTCTCGGCCAGATGGATCAGGATCGCGCCCGACTCGAAGACGCGGATCGGCTCGGGCCCGCTGCGATCGACGAGCGCCGGGATCTTGGAATTGGGGTTGACGGCGACGAAGCCGCTGCCGAACTGATCGCCCTCGTTGATGCGGACGAGCCAGGCGTCGTATTCGGCGCCGGCGTGGCCGAGCGCGAGCAATTCCTCCAGCATCACCGTGACCTTGACACCGTTCGGCGTGCCCAGCGAATAGAGCTGCATCGGGTGGCGACCGACCGGTAGCGCCTTCTCGTGCGTCGGCCCGGCCACCGGCCGGTTGATGTTCGCGAACCGGCCGCCGTTGCCCTGGCTCCAGGTCCAGACGGCGGGCGGCACGTAGGGCGTGCTCGGTGCAGTGTTCGATGCGGTGTCGGTCATGCCCCATGCTACGGCGAGCGCCGAAAATGAGCCGATGACCACTTCGCTCGCCGCCCTCGTCGACGCCTCGGCCCGTGCCGCAGCGACCTCGAGCCGTCTCGACAAGCGCGACGCGATCGGCGCGCTGCTGCGGGACGCCGCGGCCGACGAGGTGGAGATCGCCGTCGCCTGGCTCTCGGGCGAGACGCGTCAGGGCCGGATCGGCGTCGGCTGGTCGACCGTGGCGGCGCTCCGCGGCACGCCGGCAGCCGAGCCGTCGCTGACGCTGCGCGAAGCCGACGCCGCGCTCGGCACCGTCGCGACCACCGCCGGCAAGGGCTCGACCGCGGCGCGTAGCGCGACGCTGCGCGGCCTCTTCGAGCGCGCGACCGCAGCCGAGCAGGACTTCCTCGTCCGCCTCCTGGTCGGCGAGCTGCGCCAGGGCGCGCTCGAGGGCGTGATGCTCGACGCCGTTGCGGCCGCGTCGGGCCTGCCCGCCGCCGACGTGCGACGCGCGGCGATGGTGAGCGGCAGCCTGCGCGAGACCGCGCGGGTGGCGATGGCCGAAGGCGCGGCCGGCCTCGCCCGCTTCGCCGTCGCCCTGCACCGCCCGATCCAGCCGATGCTCGCCACGCCCGCCGACGACATCGCCGATGCGATGGCCCGGCTCGGCACCGCCGCGCTCGAGTGGAAGGTCGACGGCGCGCGCGTTCAGGTGCACAAGGCGGGCGGCGAGGTGAAGATCTACACCCGGGCGCTGAAGGACGTCACCGAATCCGCGCCGGAGATCGTCGAGGCGATGCACGCCGTGCCCGCGCGCGAGCTGATCCTCGACGGCGAGGCCGTGACGCTCGCCGCCGACGGCTCGCCGCAGCCGTTCCAGGTGACGATGCGACGCTTCGGCCGCAAGCTCGCGGTCGAGCGCATGCGCGCCGAGCTGCCGCTGGCGGCGTACTTCTTCGATTGCCTGCACGTCGACGGCCGCTCGCTGCTCGACGCTCCCGCGAGCGAGCGCTTCGACGCGCTGGCCGCCGCGCTGCCGGCGGCGCTCGTGATCCCGCGCATCGTCACCGCCGACGTCGCCGCCGCCGAGGATTTCTACACCGACGCCCTCGCGCGCGGCCACGAGGGCGTGATGGCGAAGGCGCTCGACGCACCCTACGAGGCGGGCCGGCGCGGCGCGAGCTGGCTCAAGGTGAAGCGCGCCCGCACGCTCGACCTCGTCGTCCTCGCCGCGGAGTGGGGCCATGGCCGGCGCAAGGGCTGGCTTTCGAA
>JBBSBZ010000132.1:0-9293 GCA_038250795.1 Burkholderiales bacterium
CGTCGAGCGCATCGAAGAGGCGATCGCGCTCGCTCGCTCGCTCTAGGCCCGGTCGCCGGATCCCGGACCACGACGGCAAATGGGGCTATGGGCGCCGATCTGCTTCGCGACACGAAGTGGATGTCGACGGTGAGTGGAACGAACCGGATGCGCCGCGGGCTTGACGTCCTCACGGGCCTCTGCGCCAGCAGCGCGGTCACTGCACCAGCCGCAGCGTGCCGCTCGTGATGACGCAGTTCGGACCCGTGCCGGCCGTGACGTCGCAACTCATCGGACCGCAGGGGGCCGTGCCGGGCTGGTATCGGCCTTGTGCAGGGCGAAGCACTGGTCGCCTACTGGGCGAACGTCGTCACAACGCCGGCCGGCGTGACCTTGCGGACCGCGTTGTTCTTGCTGTCGGCCACGTACAGGGTGCCGACAGCGTCGAACGCGAGCCCTGTCGGTTCATTGAACCGGGCCGCACTGCCCGCGCCGTCGACGTTGCCGGGTGTGCCCGCCGCGCCGGCCAACGTGCTGACCAACCCCGTGGGGGTGATCCTGCGGATCGTGTGGTTGCCGGTGTCGCCGACGTAGACGTTGCCTGAGGTGTCGGCCGCGACGCCTTTCGGACCCGCGAAGCGAGCCGCACCGCCGGTGCCGTCGGCGCTGCCGAACACTTGGGCCAGACCGGCCAGCGTGCTGACGACACCGGCGGGCGTGACCTTTCGAATGGTCTGGTTGCCGAAGTCGGCCACATACACGTTGCCGCCGGAATCGACCGCGACACTGGCCGGGAACCGGAACCGCGCCGCACTGCCGATTCCATCCGTGCTGCCGGGGCTGCCGGGCAGCCCGGCCAGCGTGGTGACGACACCGGCGGGCGTGACCTTGCGGATCGTCGCGACGCCGAGGTCGGCGACGTAGAGGTTGCCCGCGGCGTCGAGTGCAATGCCCTGCGGACTGCCAAAGCGCGCTGCGCTCCCGGTGCCGTCGGCGCCGCCACTGCTGCCAGCCAGACCGGCGAGCGTGCTGACCACGCCGGCCGGCGCGATCTTGCGGATCGTGTTGTTGAACGTGTCGCCGACATAGACGTTGCCTGCCGCATCGACCGCGATGCCGCGCGGGGTATCGAAGCGTGCGGCGCTGCCGGTGCCGTCGGTACTGCCAGCGGTGCCCGCCAGGCCAGCCAGCGTGCTCACGACCCCGGTCGGCGTGATCTTGCGGATCGTGTGGTTGAACGTGTCGGCGATGTAGATGTTGCCCGCGGGGTCGAACGCGACGCCCTGCGGCGAGTCGAGCTGTGCCGTCGGCGGCGTTGCCGTCACCGTCAAGGTCGCCGCGTTGCTGTTGGCGCTGCCCGAGGCGTTCGTGAACATCGCGCGGTAAAGCTTGCCGCTGTCGGCCAGCACCGTCGCCGGCGTGGTGTAGCTTGTCGTCGTCGCCCCGTTGATGCTGGCCCACGTCGCACCCGCGTCGGTGCTCTGCTGCCACTGCACCGTCGGCGTCGGCGTGCCGCCGGCGGCGGCCGTGAAGGTCGCGGTCGCCCCCACCACGGCCGAGACATCGGCCGGTTGCAGCGTGGCAGTCGGCGCCACAGAAGCCGCGGTGACCGTGAGCGGCGCGCCGTTGCTCGTGGCATCGGGGTTCAGGCCGTTGCTGGCGACGGCGCTGAACACGGCTCCGCTGCAGTTGATCGGCACGGAAGTGACCGACAGCGTCGTGCCGGCGGCGCCCGCCACGATGGCGCCGGCACACACGCCGCTCGCCTGGACGCCGTTGGCGAGGTCGGCCCCGTTGAGCCGCCACTGCAGCACAGGTGGTGGGGTACCGGACACCGCGACCGTCCAGGTCGCCGACTGGCCGACGACGATGGCCTGCGGCATCGGCTGCGTGGTGAACAGGGGCGCGGCCGATGCCAGGTTCACGCTCAGCAGGGCCACGTTGCTGGTGACGCTGCCGGCCGGGTTGCTGATGCGGACGCGAAAGCGCTGTCCGCCTTGCGTCGACGTGGTGTTTGTCAGGACCAGGCTCGGCGCGTCAGGGGCGCCCGCCACTGTGTCGAAGCTGACGCCGCCGTCGGTGCTCAACTGCCACTCGTACTCCGGCGCGGTCCCGGTGGCGGTGACGCTGAAGGTGGCGGCCGCTGGCGCGGTCACGCTCTGGTCCGCCGGCTGCACCGTGATCTCAGGCGCGACGATCGGATCGTTTCGGTATTCGCCGCCGCAGGCAGCGAGCCCGAGGCAGAGGGTTGCCAGCGCCAGGCACTGGCGCACTCGGGAGAACGGTGTGGGTGTGGTTGTGGGTCGAGACGGATGCATGTCGTTCTCCTCGTGATTCGCCCGATCGCTCAGCGGAGGCCACGTGATGGCGGACCGTGGCGATCGAGCCGGGCCAGGTAGCCGATCAGCGCCGGCAGTGAATCGAAATGAATCGCCGGCTCGGATGCCTCGCCGAGCAGATCCGCCTGCCAGACCGGCTGCAGGCCGTCGGGCTGCAGTGTCAATGCGACGTGCAGTTCGAAGCGCAGGTCGGGAGGTCGGCTGGGATCGGGGTGCATCGTGATGTCCAGGGCTTCGACATCACGATAGGAGTCAGGCGTTGAAAGAGCGTTGAAGCCCGGCCCGAACGCGGCTAGCCGCTTTCGGCCTGAGCGATCCACGCGGCGGCGCTGGCGGCCGCGCGCAGCAGCCCTTCGGCGCAAAGCATCGGCACTTTCCCCGAAGCGAGCAGTTCGCGCGCCCTGGCGATCGCGCTCGCGCGCGCCAGCGAGCTGTCGAATTCCGCAGCCAGTCGCTCGGTGAGCCAGGGCGCGTAGTGGTCGATCGCAGCCGGCGAATCCAGTGTCATGAGATCGAGGAAACGCCGGGCCGCGGGACCGTCACCGAGCAGCCGGCAGGCGCGCGCACCGATCCAGGCGACGGCGTAGCGGTCATCGTCGCGCGTCAGTCGCTCCAGCGCCGGCAGACGAGACAACGACTCGTCGGCACGACCCTCGGCGAGCGCGAGCCAGGCTTGCTTGATGCGCTGCTGCCCGTCGTAGAGGCTGCCTTCCACGTCGATGGCGAACCGGTCGCATACGGCCTGCGCTTCTTCCAGCAGTGCGCTCGCCTGCGCCAGGTCGCCTGTCAGCAAATGCAGGTCGACGACCAGGTGCAAGGCACCGATCCACTCGAACACGGCGGTCGGATCGCGCGCCAGCACCAGCAGGCGCTCGGCCGCGGCCCGCGCTTCGGACACCTCGCCGCGCAGGTAGTGGACGAAGTAGCGCGCCTCGCGAAACGCCTGCTCCGAGCGGCGATGCTCGTAGGAGGGCGCCAGCGCCTCTCCTTCGTCGAGCAACCGAACCGCAGTGGCGGCGTCGCCGTCGTCGGTGTAGAGCTTGACCAGATTGAGGATCGCGCCGCGGTGCACCGGTACGTTGCCCGCGCGCTGTGCCAAATCACGGGCACGCGAGAGGTCGTCACGCGCTCGGCTGCGATCGCCACGGTAGAGCTCGACGACGCCCTTCAACGTCAGCGCATGCGCGGTCGCCCCAGGCAAGCCGATCGATTCGTTGACGATCACGGCGCGTTGCGCCGCGCTCATGGCGGCGTCGAGATCGCCGCTGCGCAGGCCGAGACGCGCCGTCTCGATCAGCAGGGCGCCGAGCTGCTCACGCGCTTCGGGCCGGTCGTGCAGCAGGTCGGCGGCCTCGCCCATCAGCCGTGCCGCAACGTTGTGCTGGCCGAGCGCCATCCGCGCCGTGCCAACCGCGGTCAGCCCCAGCGCCCGCGGCGCCGGCGGCGCGCGCAGCAGGTCGCCCGACATCGATTCGAGCAAGGCGAGCGCTTCGTCGACCCGATCGCTCGCGCTCAGGTGATGCGCACGGTCCAACTGGACGCTCAGCACTTCGGCGTCGCCCTCGACGGGGTCGCCGGCAGCGGCCGCGACGGCCGCACCGAAGGCCGCATCGACGGCCGCGCGGTCTGCGCGCCGGCGATGCAGCTGCGCCAGGGCGCGGTGAATGCGCGCCGCGACGACGCCGGTCGCGCCGTCGTCGAGCGCCTGGCCGTAGTGCGATTGCGACTCGGCGAGCGCGTGCAGGCGCAGCGCCGACTCGGCCGCCGCGATCCGCCAGGGCACGGCGTCGAGCCGACGACCGGCGGCCTCCCATTGCGCCGCCACCAGCCCCGCCGGCGCCGCAAGCTCCCCGAGCCGACGCGCCAGCCGCTCGTGCAGCAAACGCCGGCGGGCCGGTGACAGGCTCTGCGCCAGCGACTGGCGCACCAGGTCGTGGGCGAAACGCCACCCGCTGCGGGTCTCGGCCAGCAACTGCGCCGCGCCGCCATGCTCCAGCGCGGCGACGATCGCCTCCTCGCCTGCGATACCGGCCGCGACGCCCGCAAGCAGCCGCGTCTCGATGTCGCCGCTGCACAGGCTGGCTGCCTCCAGGAGGCGCTGCGGGACTTCCCCCAGGGCTCGCACTCTTGACAGGACGGCGTCGCGCACGCTGGTAGGTACCGGCAGCTCGGCGTAGTCCTCGGTGTGGTCGTCGAACGGCGTGCTCCAGCCGCGGGCGTCGGCGGTAAGCAGCCCCTGCTCGAAGAGGTGGCGGAGCGTCTCGAGCAGGAAGAACGGGTTGCCTTCGGTGGCGCGGTGCAGCCGCTGCGAGAACAGCCGGCCGCCGGCAGAGCCCGACAGTGCTTTCGTCAGTTCGAGCACTTCCGAGGCCGCCATGCCGTCGAGGCCGATCGAGACGGCGCGCCGGCTGTCGAGGTCGGCGCGCTGCCGCGCCAGCGCCGCTTGCGGCAGCTGTGCGCTGCGGTACGAAATGATCCACGCGACCGAGCCGGCCGCGCTGTCGTCGAGTCGAGACCACAGCTCGACGCTGGCGGCGTCGCCCCAATGCCAGTCATCGAGCACGAGCACGCTGAAGTTGTCATGCATGAGCAACCGCCAGGCCTCCGCGGCGGCAGCCAGCAGGCGCTGCCGGGCTTCGTCCGTGGCGAGCGACTGCGGTGGTTCTCCGAACTCGGGCATGAGCTGCGACAGCTCGCGCCGCACCCAGGCCGGCAGTTCCACATCGGTGGCCGACTCGCGCAGGGCGCGGAGCAGCCGAACGACCGACGCGTAGGGCAGCTCCACGTCCTGAGGCTCGCAGGCAACGCGAAGCCAGGCTCCGCGCGCGGCCGCCAGCTCGCTCGCCAGGCGTGTCTTGCCGATGCCTGCCGGGCCGTGCAGGTAGACGCGTTGGCGGTTTGCCCAGGCCGACTCGATCTGCGCCGCGGCGCGGCGGCGGGGCACGAACGGCGCGACAGCTGGCAGCGCCGGCGCCGACATCGCCGGCACCGCGTAGGGTAGGCTCGAGTCGTCTGCGGAAACGGTCGGGTTCGTCGTCGCGGGATCGACTCGCAGACCGGCGTTGACTTGCGGCCGGATTCTCGGACCGGCGTCGGCCGTGAGGTCCCGGCGCATCTCGTCGGCGAAGTCCTGCGCCGCTGCCGACGGGTCGACGCCGAGCTCCTTTCGCAACGCCTCGGCGAGTCGCCGGTAGTCGCGCAATGCGCCGCTGCGATTGCCGAGTGCGGCGCGCAACCGCATCACCTCGACCGCGACCTCCTCGGCGCAAGGATCCTGATCCCAACGATGCGCTTGAAGCGACAGCGCCTTGGCCAGATCGCCGCGCTCCTCGCTGGCCTGTGCCTCGCGCGCAAGGGCCGCGTCGCGTCCAGCGGCGAGGCGCTCGCGCCAGCGCTGAAGCCAGAGATCGAGCTCGGCACTGCCGACGCCGTCGAGACCGTCGAGCGGCGCACCGGCCCTCGTCGGCAGCATGCCCGAAGCCGCCGGCTGCGCAGCATCGACAGCTACGCTGGCGCCCAGACAGAGGCGGCCGTCGGCTTCCTCGTCGATAGGCACCTCGAGCTCGCGCAGCCGGAACAGTTCGCGGCGGAGGTTGCGCCGGCCAGCAGCGGCGTCGAGCTCCGGCCACAGCAGGGCCGTCAGCCGCGAGCGCGTCGCGCCCGAGTCGAGCGCGACGACCGCCAGAATGGCAAGAGCCTTGCGCGAGCCGATGTGCAGCGGCTGACCGTTGCGCACGACACGCGGCTCGCTGAGAAGCTGCAACTCCAGCGGCGTCATCGGCTGTTGCCCGGTGGAGATCGCGAGTTCTCGAGCGCCGGCCACTGTCGCGGCATCGCTGCCGCCAGGGTGGGGGAGAAGGTCGAGGTCGGCTTCATGCGAGTTCATCATACGAAGCGCCGGCGGCCGCGGCTTCATCCCGGCTGATCGTGCGAAGCACGCCGCGCTGCAGCGTCGTCTGAAGACGGGCCGCGCCCTAGAATCACCAGCCCGACGACCGATGGAGAGCGCCATGTCGATGGCCGACCGCGACGGCAAGATCTGGATGGACGGCAAGCTCGTCGAATGGCGCGACGCCAAGATCCATGTCCTCACCCACACGCTGCACTACGGCTGCGGCGCCTTCGAGGGCGTGCGCGCCTACAACACGGTCGACGGCACGGCGATCTTTCGACTCCGCGAGCACACCGAGCGGCTCTTCAACAGCGCCAAGATCCTGCGCATGAAGATCCCGTTCAGCTTCGAGGAAGTGTTCGAGGCGCAGCGCACCGTCGTGCGCGAGAACAAGCTCGAGTCTTGCTACCTGCGCCCGCTCACCTGGATCGGCTCCGAAAAGCTCGGTGTCTCGCCCAAGGGCAACACCGTGCACCTGATGGTCGCCGCGTGGCCCTGGGGCGCGTACCTCGGCGAGGACGGCCTGAAGCGCGGTATCCGCGTCAAGACCTCCAGCTTCACGCGCCATCACGTCAACATCACGATGACGCAGGCCAAGGCGGTGTCGAACTACACCAACTCGATCCTCGCCAACATGGAAGCGACCGAGGACGGCTACGACGAGGCGCTGCTCCTCGACGCGAGCGGCTTCGTGAGCGAAGGCGCGGGCGAGAACCTGTTCATGGTCAAGAAGGGCATCGTCTACACGCCCGACCTCTCGGCCGGCGCGCTCGACGGCATCACGAGGAACACCATCCTCGCGATCTGCAACGACCTCGGCCTGAAGCTCGTCGAAAAGCGGATCACGCGCGACGAGGTCTACATCAGCGACGAGGCGTTCTTCACCGGCACGGCCGCCGAGGTGACGCCGATCCGCGAGCTCGACCGCATCGAGCTCGGCGCCGGGTCTCGCGGGCCCATCACGGAGAAGATCCAGGCCGCGTTCTTCGACATCGTCAACGGCCGCAATCGGAAATACGCCGAGTGGCTGACCAAGGTCTGACCAGGAGCCTATGACCATGGCCACCGGAGATGCCAAGAGCCCGGCCGTCGAGCTGCTCGCCTCGGAGCTGCAGGGCCCTGGCGTCGTGTTCTGCCCGAACCCGAAGATGCCGCTCTGGAGCAATCACCCGCGCGTCTTCATCGACGTCGCCACGGCCGGCGTCGGCAAGTGCCCGTACTGCGGCACCGAGTACCGGCTCAAGGCCGGCGAGAAGGTCGACCGGTCGCATTGAGCGCGGAGATGAGCGAAGCGGGGCGGCGGCGCTCGTGACCCGCTCGCTCGTCGTCGCGCCGCAGTGGATCGGCGACGCGGTCATGGCCGAGCCCTTGCTCGCCGAGCTCGCGGCGCGTGGCGCGCGTCTCACCCTGGCGGCTCTCCCGTGGGTCGCGCCGGTGTTCAGGGCGATGCCCGAAGTGGCCGAGATCGTCGAGCTGCCGTTCGCCCACGGCCGACTCGACTGGACGGCGCGGCGCGCCATCGCGCGCGAGCTGCGCGGCCGCTTCGACGAGGCCTACGTGCTGCCGAACTCGATCAAGTCGGCGCTCCTGCCCTGGCTCGCTGGCGTGCCCTTGCGGATCGGCTATCGCGGCGAGGGCCGGCCGGTGCTGCTCAACCGCACCCTGTCGAATCCCGAAGGACGGCCACCGATGGTGGCGTTCTACGGGGCCCTCGCCGGCCCGTCGTTCGACGCCGCGCGACGGCCGCGCCTGCAGGTGGCCGACGGCGTGATCGACGCGGCACTCGCGAGCGCGAACCTCGATCGCCGCCGCTACTGGGCCTTCGCTCCCGGCGCGGAATACGGTCCGGCGAAGCGCTGGCCCGAAGCGCACTACGCCGCGCTCGCGCGCTCGCTGCACGACGCCGACGGGACGCCCGTGGCGCTGCTCGGCTCGCCCGGCGAGAAGCGGCTCTGCGACGAGATCGCCGCCCTCGCCCCGGGCGCCTGCGTCGTTCTCGCGGGCCGCACGTCGCTTCTCGAGGCCGTCGCCCTGATCGCCGCCTCGCGCGGCCTGGCCAGCAACGACTCGGGCCTGATGCACGTGGCGGCGGCGTTCGGCATCGCGCAGGTCGCGGTCTTCGGCTCGACCAGCCCGACCCACACGCCGCCGCTCAACGACCGCGCTCGGGTGCTCTGGCTGAAGGAAGAGCTTGCGCTCGACTGCATGCCGTGCTTCGATCGCACCTGCCGCTTCGGCCACTACCGCTGCCTTACGGAGGTGGCGCCCGCCCGTGTCGAACAGGCGCTCCGCGAAGCGGGGGCGACAACGTCGCCCGCCCGTCCCTCTCGGAGGGAGGGGATGGGGAGGGAGCAACCCTGACCCGGCATCGCCGGGAGTTCTCGCTACAGCGTGAACTTCCCGGCGTAGACGACCGGGCCGGTCGGCTTGCCGGTCGGCGAACCGCCCGGAGGCTCGACCGTCACGGCCAGCGTGTCGGTGCCCTGGAGCACCTTGCCATGCAGCGCGACGGTGCCGTTGCCGGTGGGCAGGACGCCGAGCGAGCGCGGCGCACCGCCCGGCGGGATCGCCCAGAGCTCGAGCGAGCGATCGGGCCGCTCGGCGACCGGCGTGATCGGCCGGGTGACGAGCGTCGCGCGGTCGCCGCTGATGCTGGCGACGATCGGCATCGCCTGCGCGCCGCCGGCGGCATCGCCGGTCGCGCTCAGCACCACGATCACCGGGGGTGCGATCGGGCGGGGGCTCGCGAGCAGCACGGCGAAGCCGATCGCCGCGACGCTCGCGAAGGCGGTGAGGCCGCGCCAGAAGGCCAGACGCGTCCAGGCGCCGTTCGTCGACGGCGCGGGTCGGTCGGCCTCGAGCCGGTCGGAGATGCGGCGCCAGACGTCGCTCGACGGCTGCACCGGCGCGAGCACGGCGGTGAGCGGCATCAGCCGGGCGCGCCATGCGATCGTCGCGTCGCGAAGCTCGGTGTGTGCCGGCAGCAGCGACTCGAAGCGCCGGCGTACCGGCCCGCGCAGCGTGCCGATCACGTAGTCGGCCGCCAGGGCGTCGGCGAGCTCGCTGCGGCCGTAGTCCATGTC
>JBBSBZ010000133.1:0-9281 GCA_038250795.1 Burkholderiales bacterium
CGAGAGGGCGGGCGCGCTCATGAAAGGAGACTCCGGCAGACTCGCGCCAGCCCGTCGCAGACGCGCTCGACGTCGCTCTCGCGAAGGCTCGGGTAGAGCGGCAGCGTCAGGATGGCGCTGCCGATGCGCTCGGCGTTCGGCAGCATGCCGTCCTTCCAGCCCAGGCCGCGGTAGAGGGCGAACGTGTGCACGGCCGGATAGTGCACTCCCGTGCCGATGCCGAGCGCGCGAAGCTCCGCCATGACGGCAGCCCGGCCGCCGCGCAGCCGGTCTGCCGGCAGGACGACCTGGAACATGTGCCAGTTGGTGATCGCGCCGCTTGCCTGCAGGGGCTGCGGCAGCTCGATGCCGAGCGCGGCAAGGCCCGATCGCTCGGCGCACGCGAAATAGTGCTGCGCCAGCACGGCCCGCCGCCTCGTCACGTCGGCGAGCCCGCTCAGCTGGTGCAGGCCGATGGTGGCGTTGATGTCGCCGAGGTTGAACTTGCCGCCCGGCTCCTCGACCTCCATGCCGTCCTCGCCCGAACGCACGACGCCCTGAAGGCGCAGGCGCTCGGAGCGCTCGGCCTCGGCCTCGGTGTTCATCACCAGGCAGCCGCCTTCGGCGCAGGTGATGTTCTTGTTGGCCTGGAAGCTGAAGCTGACGAGGTCTCCGAAGCTGCCGATGCGCTCGCCGTTCCAGCGCGAGTCGATCGCCTGCGCCGCGTCCTCGACGACGCGAAGGTCGTGGCGCTTCGCGATCGCGTAGAGGCGTTCCATGTCGACCGGCAGGCCCGAGAGGTAGACCGGCAGCAGCGCGCGCGTGCGCGGCGTGATCGCCGCCTCGACGGCGTCGAGGTCGAGGTTGCGGGTGCGCGAATCGACGTCGACGAACACCGGCCGCGCGCCGACCGCGAGGACGACGTTGGCCGTCGCGACCCAGGTGATCGGCGTCGTGATGACCTCGTCGCCCGGGCCGACGCCGGCGATGCGCAGCGCCACCTCCATCGTCGCCGTGCCGTTGGCGAACGAGCGCACCGGCCGGCCGCCGAACAGCGCCGACAGCCGCGACTCGAACTCGCGCATCTTCGGCCCCGAGGTGATCCAGCCCGAGGCCAGCACCTCGCCGACCGCGGCGATGGTCGCGGCGTCGATGACCGGCTTGGCGAAGGGCAGGAACGAAGGCTCTGGCATGGGCAGGTCTCTCAGCTGCGGGCGACGACGTAGACGCCGACCAGGATGATGCCGATGCCGGCGCAGCGCGCCGGGCCGAGGGCTTCGCCGAACAGCCAGTAGGCGGCGAGCGCATTGACGACGTAGCCGAGCGACAGCATCGGGTAGGCCATCGACACCTCCACCCGCGACAGCGCCACCAGCCAGACGCCGACGCTGATCACGTAGCAGGCCAGGCCGGCGAGGATCGGCCACTGCGTCAGCACGCGCGCGCCGGTCGAGAGCAGTGTCGACGCCTCGACACTCAGAGCGCCGAGCGGCTTCACGCCGGCCTTGAGGAGCAGCTGCGCGCCGGCGTTCAGCAACACGCCGGTGAGGAGAAAGAGGAAGGTGGGCAGCGTCATCGGTGGGGGCTTTCGAAGTTGGCGACGACGACGCGCCGGTCGTCCTGGGCGACCAGCGTCATCGGCAGCCTGCGGTCCTTCAGGGTCGCGTACGTGTCGTGTCCCATCAGTGCCAGGGCATGCGGTCCCGAAGTCCAGCGCCGGACGAAATCGTCGAGCGTCGGCAGCGATTGTCCGGGCTCCTGGGCGATGCCGAATTCGAGCTCGTCGGCGACGTCGACCATGACCGGCGTTCGGCGCAGGTAGAAGGGCAGCGTGTGATCGAGCATGCGGACCGAATAGAGCGGAACGCCCGGTCCTGCGAAGGCCTCGATCGCCGGCACGAGGTCGGCGCCCGAGCTCTTGCCGCCGAACGCCTCGTGGCCGCGCAGCGCCGCGGTCGCCATCAGGAAAAAGGCCAGCGCATAGGCGACCTTGCTCGCCTGCGGATCGCCACGGCTCAGTCGCCAGGCGAGGGCCAGGCCGAAGATCGCAAGCGCAGCGCCCGCGGCGAGCCAGGTCGCGAAGCTGCGATAGGTCGCAGCCTGCACTGGCCCGTTTGCCAGCCGATCGGCGAACGGCGCCGCGGCAAGCACCGCGACCACGACGACTGCTGCGCCGATCAGTTGACGCCGCCACTGCAAGGGAGACAGGCGGTCGAGCGCGATCGCCAGGATCACGGCCAGCGCGGGAAACACCGGCAGGATGTAGCCGGGAAGCTTGCTGCTCGACGTGCTGAAGAAGACGAAGATCGCCGCCGACCAGATCCCGAGCAGCAGCACGGGTCGAAAGCCGTTGCCGTGCGAGCCGTCGCGCACGACGGCGGGCACGCGCCACGCCAGTCCGATCCAGGGCAGGAAGCCGCCGACGAGCAGCGGCACGAAGTACCACCAGGCGCCGTCCCTCCGGTGCACGGTCGACAGGTAGCGCTGCCAATGCTCGTGGATGAAGAAGAAGTGCGCGAACTCCGGATTGCGCAGGGAGATCAGCACGAACCAGGGCGTGGCGATCGCGAGCAGGACGAGCGCCCCGCTCGCGATGTGGATGCGGCGCCAGATCGCCAGATCGCGCGCGATGGCGCTGTAGAGGACGAGCACGAGCCCCGGCAGGACGATGCCGATCAGGCCCTTGGTCAGCACCGCGACCGCCATCGAGGCCCAGGCGAACCACATCCAGTGGCGTCGCGATGCCGACGAGGCCGACGGATGCTGTGCCATCAGCACGCCCGCGAGGACGCAGGTCAGCGCCGCCGAGACGCCCATGTCGAGCGAATTGAAGTGGCTGCCAAGGTTCCAGCCCGGTGCCGCGAGCAGCACGGCGCCTGAGAGCATGGCGACGGCCAACCCGAACCAGCGCCGCGCAGCGATCACAGTGACGACCAGGCCGAACGCGCCGCTCAGCGCAACCCAGAGCCGCGCCTGCCATTCGCCGATGCCGAAGGCCTCGAAGGCGAGCGCCGTCATCCACATCTGGAACGGCGGCTTCTCGAAATACTTGATGCCGTTGTAGCGGATCGTCACCCAGTCGCCGGTCTCGACCATCTCGCGCGCGATCTCGGCGTAGCGCCCCTCGTCGGAGCGGAGCAGGTGGCGCGCGTCGAGCGTCAGGAACCAGACGCAGGCGACTGCAACGAGGGCACCCCAGACGACGTATCGCGGCCAGGCCGGGTCCGCGGCCGCCGGCGCCGAAGCCTTCACTTCCAGAGCCAGTCCCAGAACTCGGGCGTCGGCGCGGCACGCGGCCGAAGCACGACGTCGTGGCGGATCGGCGAACGCTGGGTGTCGATGCCGTAAGGGCTGTAGCCGAACTCGCTCAGGAACTCGTGAATCTCGTCTGCGCTCGTGCCGGCACGAGCCAGGTGTTCGTCGACGAGCTCGGTGATGAGGACAGGCTTGTGCCGGGCGAGCGTCTGGCGAAGGCCCTGCAGCACTTGGAGTTCGAAGCCCTCGACGTCGATCTTGATCACCTTGGGCGCGATCTGCTCCAGCTCGTCGTCGCCGACCCGCACCGGGACCTGGAGGGACTTGACGACCTTGCCCGAGACCGGTGCGAGCGTCGCCGTTCCCGAGTGCTCCGAGGTGAGATTGAGCGTCAGCGTGCCCGGCGACGCGGCAAGTGCGCAGCGCCGCACCTCGACGTTGCGTATGCCGTTCATCTCCATGTGCTCCTCGATGGCGGCCGCGCACTCCGGGTTGGGCTCGAAGCAAATGACGCGGCCTGTCGGACCGACGAGCGACCGCGCATGCAGGGCGATCATGCCGATGTTGCCGCCGATGTCGACCATCGTGTCGCCCTCGCGCAGGAGCTGGTCGATCGTGCGCTGCACGCCGAGCTCGTAATAACGGCCAAGAAAATAGGTCGCGCACTGCGCCCAGTCGGAGCGGTCGAGCTTCATCTTGAAGCCGTGACGCTTGCCGGTGACGACGGCTGTCGGCAAGGCCTTCCACTCGGGCCGCATCGGTGCCGCGCCGCCGAGCGCGGCGCCGAACCCGAACAGGCGCATGACACGAGACCAGCCCGGCAGCTCGGCCCGCGTATAGGGCAGGATCAGGAACGCGAGCCGCGGGTGCATGTGCCGATTTTGCCGTGAGCCCGGTTCCGGTCGGCGCGGCCGGACGGAATCAGTGGCTCGGCCGGATCGGCGTGTAGAGCTGATCGGCCGCGGCCTCGGGCTTCATCAGCCGCCAGCGTTCGAGACCCGCGAGCTCGGTGACCGACCGGCGCGCCTCGTCGGCGCGGATGATCGGATCGAGCTCGAGCACGCGGCGAAGGCAGCGCTCGATCCACTCGTCGTTGTCGCGGACGTACTCGCCACCGGTCGTGAGACGCTCCACCGGGATGCGCTCGGTGCGCTCGAAGCGCGGCTCGGAGGGACCCGCCGGTGGACGGCCGAGCGCACCCGTTCGCGAGCCGTTGTCGAGCCCAGCCGCGACCTGGTCGTTCGCGACGGCTGCAGGATCGAGATGGCCTTGGCTCTCGTAGAGACGGTGCGCCAGCGCCAGGAAGTCGTCCGGCTCGGCCCCGACCTCGAGCTGGCTCAGGTGCATCGTGAAGCGATCGACCCATTGCTCGCGGGTGACGTCGAACTGCATCGCTAGCCCTCCCTCGCCGCCGCCGCGGCCGTCGTCGCGGCACGCCACTCGCCACCGACAAGAAGCTCGTGGGGGCCGAACTGGGCCTTGTAGGCCATCTTGCCGCTGCCGTCGATCCAGTAGCCGAGGTAGACGTGGGACAGGCCGAGCTGGCGGGTCTGCTCGATTTGCCAGAGCACGTTGTAGGTGCCGTAGCTCGTCCTGGCCTCGGGCTCGAAGAAGGTGTAGACCGCCGACAGGCCGTCGTTCAGGACATCGAGGATCGAGACCATCTTGAGCGCGCCGAGGCCGTCGGCGCTCGGCTCGCGGAACTCGACCAGGCGGGAGTTCACCCGGCTTTGCAGCAGGAACTGCGTGTACTGGTCGATCGAGTCGTGGTCCATGCCGCCGCCGATGTGGCGACCGGCCTGGTAGCGCAGATAGAGCTGGTAGTGCTCGGGCACGAAGCCGAGACGCAGCACGCGTGCCTCGAGATGGCCGTGCGCGCGCCGCGCGCGTCGCTGGCTGCGCGTCGGTTCGAAGGTCGCGACCGGCACGCGCAGCGGCAGGCAAGCGCGGCAGCCGTCGCAGTACGGTCGATAGGTGAACATGCCGCTGCGTCGAAATCCATTGGCCACCAGGCCCGAATAGGCGTCGGCGTGGATCAGGTGGCTCGGCGTGGCCACCTGCGACCTCGCCATCCGGCCGGCGAGGTAGCTGCACGGATAGGGCGCCGTGGCGTAGAACTGCAGCGACGCGAGCGGGAGTTCCTTCGGATGGGTCACGGGCGGGTGTCCTCGAGGGCGACCAGCCGGGCTCTGGTCAAGCGATGCCGATCTGCTCCCACAGGCGCAAATCATAGGTCCAATCGTCGACATCGACGTGCGCAAGAGCCGTGCCGAGACGATGCCTGAACTCGCGCCGCGGGATCTCGCGGCCTCCCAGCGACGCGAGGTGGACGGTGCGCTGCTGGCAGTCGATGGTCTGGATGCCGCGGGCACGGCAGAAGGCGACGAGCGCGGCAAGCGCGATCTTCGAGGCGTCGGTGCGCTGCGCGAACATCGATTCGCCGAAGAACATCCGGCCGAGACTCACGCCGTAAAGCCCGCCGACCAGCTCGCCGTCGACCCAGGTCTCGAAGCTGTGCACGCGGCCCTCGACATGCCAAGCCTGGTAGGCGGCGATCATGTCCGCGACGATCCAGGTGCCGTCCTGGCCGCCGCGCGGCGTCGACGCACAGCGCTCGATGACGCGGTCGGTCGCACTGTCGATGCGCAGCTCGGCCGAGGGCGAGGCGATGAAATGGCGCAGCGTCTTCCTGAGCGATCGGCTCAGGCGGAACTCTTCGGGCAGCAGCACCATGCGCGGATCGGGCGACCACCAGAGGATCGGCTGTCCCTCGCCGAACCAGGGGAAGATTCCTTTCGAGTACGCCTCGGCCAGCCGGCGCGAGGTGAGCTCGCCGCCGGCGGCGAGCAGGCCAGCCACCTCGCTGCCGGGCGGTTCGGCCTCCTCCGGCTCGGGCAGGGGATCGCCCGGGCCTCTCAGCCAGCGGATCACGCCGCGGCGGCCGCCGCCGTCGGCTTCTTCTGGGTGACGACGATGCCGTTCTTGACGGCGATGACCTCGGCCAGGATCGCAACCGCGATCTCCGCCGGCGTCTTGCTGCCGATGTCGAGGCCGATCGGGCCGTGCAGGCGCGCGATCTCGCCGGCGCTCAGGTCGAAGAGAGCGAGCCGCTCCTTGCGTTTCTCGGTGTTGCCGCGCGAGCCGAGCGCGCCCACGTAGAAGGCCGGCGACTTCAGCGCTTCCAGGAGCGCGAGGTCGTCGAGCTTCGGGTCGTGGGTGACGGCGACCACGGCGGTGTGCGGATCGAGGCGCAGCTCGATCGCCAGGTCGTCGGGCATCGCCTTGCTGAACGTCGTCCCGGGCACGTCCCAGGCGAGGCTGTATTCCTCGCGCGGGTCGCAGACGATCACCTCGAAGTCGAGACCAAGCGCCATCTGCGCGAGCGAGCGCGACAGCTGGCCGGCGCCGATCACGAGCATGCGCCAGCGCGGGCCATAGAGCGCGCGCATCGTCTTGCCGTCGTAGCGAAAGGCATCGCCGCGGTGGGCGGCCTCGATACGGACGGCGCCGCTCTCGAGGTCGACGACGCGGGCGACGAGCTCGTGGCGGGCGGTGCGATCGAGCACCTCGGTGATCCAGCCGGTATCGACGAGCGGTTCCTGGACCAGGCGCAGGTTGCCGCCGCACGGCAGGCCGAAGCGCGCCGCTTCCTCCTTGCTCACGCCGTAGTTGACGAGCGACGGCGTGGCGACGCGCTCGCCCTGGCGGACGCGCTCGATGAGGTCGTCCTCGACGCAGCCACCGGACACCGAGCCGACGACGACGCCGTCTTCGCGCATCGCCAGGAGTGCGCCGGGCGGTCGTGGCGCCGAGCCCCAGGTCTCGATCACGCTGACCAGCCAGACGGCGCGGCCCTGCTCGCGCCAGTCGCGCGCCTGTTGAAGCACCTGCAGATCGAGACTGTCCATGAAGGCTCAAATGCCGGCCGGCGGGTGCGGCCAGACGATCATGGTACAGATGCAATGCTTGCGCCGCCCGGAGCGCCGAGACGCCCCTGCGGCGGCGTTGCCGCGGTCAGATCTTGCCGAGCACCAGCAGGACGATGACGATCACCAGGACGAGTCCGAGGCCGCCGCTCGGGCCGTAACCCCAGTTCCGGCTGTGGCCCCAGGTCGGCAACGCGCCGATCAGGAACAAGATCAACACGATCAACAGGATGGTTCCGAGCGTCATCGAGGTCTCCCCTTGTTCGTGCCGCGAAGGCGGCATCTCGGTCGGAGAGTAAGGACGAGGCCGGCCGCCTGCGGTAGGCGAAGACGCCTTCGTGAGGTGGGCGGACAGGCCTCGGCGGACGAATGACTTCCAAGTCGATCGGGCAGGACGCCTCTACTGCATGGACCAGCCGTGGCTCACGACGAGCGACTGGCCGGTGAGCGCGTTGGTCGGGAAGGCGGCGAAGAAGAGGGCAGTCGCGGCGACGTCGGCGGTGGTCGTGAATTCGCCGTCGACGGTGCCCTTGAGCATCACCTTCTTGATGACATCGTCCTCGCTGATGCCGAGCACCTTGGCCTGCTCCGGGATCTGCTTGTCGACGAGCGCCGTGCGCACGAAGCCCGGGCAGATCACGTTCGCCCGCACCTTGTGCCTGGCTCCCTCCATCGCGATCACCTTCGCCAGCCCGATCAGGCCGTGCTTGGCGGCGACATAGGGTGCCTTCAGCATCGACGCTTCCTTCGAGTGCACCGAGCCCATGTAGATGACGCTGCCGCCGCGACCCGAGGCGTACATGTGCGGCAGGCACGCCTTGGTGGTGAGGAAGGCGCCGTCGAGGTGGATCGCGATCATCTTCTTCCACTCGGCGAAGGGAAAGTCCTCGAGCGGATGGACGATCTGGATGCCGGCGTTGCTCACCAGGATGTCGACTCCGCCCCAGGCCTTCACGACCGAGGCGACGGCGGCGTCGACCTGCCCTTCGTCGGTGACGTCCATGGCGACGGCCATCGCCTGCCCGCCGCTGGCCTTGATCTGCTCGGCGGCGGACTGGGCCGCAGCGAGGTTGAGGTCGGCGATCACGACCTTCGCGCCTTGGGCGGCGTAGACGTCGGCGATTTCCTTGCCGATGCCGCTCGCCGAGCCGGTGACGATCGCGATCTTGTCCTGAAGCTGCTTGCTCATGATGGTGCGGTGGCCTTGAAGCCCGTGGTCGGAGTGATGGTCTTGGTGGCCGTCGGAGCGGCCGAGGCGAGATCGAACACGTGCACGCCTTCGGCCCGGCGGTCGCGGCCCAGCCAGCGCGGGTCGTCGAGCGTGCATCGGGTGTCGGTGCGGCCCGCGCACCAGTGCTCGAGCATGGAGGTGCGCGAGAACTCGTAGTCCTTCGAATGGTTCTCGTAGTGCTTGCTGCGATAGATGAGGTGGACGACGTCGACCGAGCTTTCCGAGTGCAGCGCAGCGAGCGCCTTCGCGTCGGGATCGTTGCGCAGGCCGGGCGGCAGCTTGGCGAGCAGACGCCGGGTCGCCTGCAGCGTCGCCTGGCGACGCAGCTCGTACGTGGTGTTCAGGCGAGTGCGGCTCGAGTAGCGGATGTCCTTCTCGCGCTCGCTCGCTTCGCCCAGCGTGGCCGGCATCTCGCCGCCCGCCGCGAACAGGTCGACCTGGAAGACGAGGCGCGGCGCGCTGCCCGGCTCGTCCAGCACGTACTGGAGCGGCGTGTTGGAGACGACGCCGCCGTCCCAGTAGAACTCGCCGTCGATCTCGATCGGCGGAAAGCCCGGCGGCAGCGCGGCGCTGGCCATGACGTGGCGCACGTCGATGCGCGTTTCGGCCGTGTCGAAGTAGCAGAAGTTGCCGCTCGTGACGCTCACCGCGCCCACCGACAGGCGAACCCGACGGTCGTTGAGCAGGTCGAAGTCGACCAGGCGCTCGAGCGAGCGGCGCAGCGGCTCGGTGTCGTAGTAGCTGATCGCCGCCGCGGTGCCCGGCGTCTGGAACGGCGCGGCCGGGATGCGCGGCGTGAAGAAGCCGGCGACGCCGAACAGCATCGCGATGCCCGCGCTGGCCTCGTTGAGTGCGTCGCGCGCGCCGTCGATGTTCGGCAGCGCCGGCGA
>JBBSBZ010000134.1:0-9255 GCA_038250795.1 Burkholderiales bacterium
CACCTTCGAGATGGGGCTGCGCGCGGTGTTCCCGCCGGCGCCCGAGCTCGAGCCGGTGTGGGAGCGCGCGCGCGTGCGCGGGCTCCTGATGGGGCGGATCGCCGCGGGCCTGGGCGTCGATGCCTGGGCGGCTCATTCGGCGGGACTCTTCGAAGAGTGCGGCAAGGCGGTGATGTTCCGCCACGCCACGGAGCGCTACCGGCCGATGCTCGCCGCGGCGGCGTCCGACGAAGAGCTCCTGATGCTCGAGCACAAGGAGTTCGGCGTCAGCCACGACACGCTCGGCGCGGCGCTGTGCGAAAGCTGGGGCCTCGCGCCCCAGGCCGTCGACAGCGTGCGCTACCACGTGATCGTCAACAGCACCCTCGAGCTGCCCATGAACATCCAGCGGCGCGCAATGTGCGCGATCTCGGCGATGGCGCATTCGCTCATGACCGATCCGGACACGCTCGACGAAGTCGCCCGCAAGGTGGCGCCGCAGGCCGACCTCGACCCGCTGCTGGCCCAGCGCGCGGCGCGCAAGGTGCAGGAGCAGATCGAGATGGCGGTCGAGCGCGCGAAGAGCGACTAGCGCCGCCGATCGGCGCAGGAGCCTCGCCGTGAGGCTGGCCCGATGCGCGCCGGGCGGCGCGACAAAGAAGGAGGAGCGGGACGCCGGCTCGAGGCTGGCTCTCTAACAGCCCCGAAGCGCCCGCCCCTCCTGGACCGCCAGGCGCGAGCAAGTGGGATTCACTGGATCGCGTCCGGCTCGTCGCCCGAAATCGTCTTCGTCCTAGCGGAAGGCCCCAGGACGGGTGAACAGCGACAGCTGGCGCGGCACGCTCGACGGACTGCTCAGCACGCGCGGGCGCTGCGCGAGCGCATCGAGCGAGGCCGGCTGGGTTCGAACGAAGCCGCTCGATTTCGACATCAGCGGCGCCGTCGCGGGAGGGTGAATGATCATGGCGTCACCTCGCGCGTCAGCACGTGCGGTTCGGTGCCTGCCTGTCGCGCCCCGACCAGCCGACGACGTGCTCGACCTGGGCGGCGTCGAACGACTCGCTGATCTCCATCCAGCTCGAGACGCGTGTCGAGGCGGCGCGCTGCGGCACGGCGCCGAAGCCGAGGCGAAGAAGCGACGACGCGCCGCCGTGGCAACGCGGGCCGAGTGGACGTCGCGGCGACGGGGCGGGCGGGAACGGGCGGCGTGAAGCGGGCATGGGCGGCTTTCGGTGATAGCGCGACACGGATCGAACACAACTCGTTGCAGTCCCCGCGCGCCAGACAAGTCGGCGCAACGACCGTGCCAGGCTGTGTGGCGTGATCGGCTGCACGAGCGCCGTGGCGACCGGGCGTCGGCGCAGCCGCGACGTGTCGCCGGGGTCGCCCCGGCGCGACCCGGAGCGTCGCAGTCGCAAGCGTCTGTTACGCCGGCGGTTCGTCGGTCGGTCCTGAGACCGAGTAAAGATCGCCGTCGTGGGAACGCGCCGGTGCGAACGGCAGTCCACCCCTGGAACGACGAACGGGGTAGCTGCCATGTCCGATGAATTCGACGACACCGTCGAGGCCTTGCCGGCGCGCGCCGGCACCAGGCGCGGCTCGCGTCGCGGCCGCGCCGCGCGGCTGCTCGCCCGACTCTACGGATCGGCCAACCTCGGGCTGCGGACGCGGTTCCTCGACTGCCTCGTGCGGCCGCTCGGCCCGCTTGGCCTCGCCGCCATCGGCGCGGGCGCCTTCACGGTCCTGCTCTCGCCGCGTGGCGGGGTGGTCAGCGTCGCCGTCGCCGACGCGGCCCGCTTCTCGAAGGAGCAGATCGCCGAGCTGGCACGCTTCGTCGAGCAGGTGAGCCCCGACGCGCTCGCCCAGGTCGCGGCGATGGCGGTCGACAACCCGGTCGGCGTCGGCAGCTTCACGGCGTCGGTTGCGCTGCTGCTCGCCCTCGAGCTGCGCGGCGTTGCCGCCAAGCGCGTGCGCCGCCGCGCCGGTCAGGACGCCGGCACGTAGCCGCGAGGGATGGCGTCGAGCAGGCGGCGCGTGTAGTCCTGCTGAGGCTGTTCGAGGATCTGCGCCACGCTCGCCTGCTCGACGACCTCGCCGTCGCGCATCACGACCACCTCGTCGGCCATGAAGCGGACGACCGCGAGGTCGTGGCTGATGAAGATGTAGGCCAGGCCGAGCTCGTCCTGCAGGTCCTTCAGCAGGTTGAGCACCTGCGCCTGCACCGACACGTCGAGCGCGCTTACCGCCTCGTCGAGCACCAGCACCTCGGGGTCGAGCGTGAGGCAGCGCGCGATCGCGACGCGCTGGCGCTGGCCGCCGGAAAACTCGTGCGGGTACTTGTTCATCGCACTCGCGTCGAGATCGACGCGGGCGAGCAGCGCGCCGGCCCGAGCACGCCGCTCGGCGTCGTCGACGCCGATGCCGTGGATCGTCATCGGCTCGACCAGCGTCTGGCCGATCGTGAAGCGCGGGTTGAGCGCAGCGTAGGGGTTCTGGAACACGACCTGGATGCGTTTTCGCATCGGCAGCATCTGCGCCTTGGAGAGCGTGAACAGGTCCTTGCCGTCGAACACGACCTTGCCGCCGACCGGGCCGCCGTTCGGCTCGTGCAGGCGCAGCAGGGCGAGGCCGAGCGTCGTCTTGCCGGAGCCCGACTCGCCGACGACGCCCAGCGTGTGGCCGGCGCGCACGCGAAAGCTGGCGCCCTTGACCGCCTTGAACTCGCTGCGGCCGAAGACGCCGCTGCGGATCCAGAAGCTCTTGGTGAGCGCCGTCGCCTCGATCACGACGCGCGCGTCGGGATCCTTGGCCTTGCCGACGCCGCTGTCGCTGCGGCCGGAGATGTGATCGTCGACGACCATCAGGCGCGGCGCGCGCTGGTCGAGTGTCGGCCGGCAGGCCAGGAGCGCCTTCGTGTACGAGTCCTGGGGCGCGGCGAAGATGCGCGCGACCGGGCCCTGCTCGCGAACGATCCCGTTTCTCATCACGACGACGTGGTCGGAGATCTCGCCGACCACGCCGAGGTCGTGGCTGATGAACAGCATGCTCATCCGGTGGCGCTCCTTCAGCCGCCCGAGCAGCTCGAGGATCTGGCGCTGGATGGTCACGTCGAGGGCGGTCGTCGGCTCGTCGGCGATCAGCAGCTTGGGCTCGCAGGCGAGCGCCATGGCGATCATCACGCGCTGCTGCTGGCCGCCGGAGAGCTGGTGCGGATAGGCCGCGAGGCGCCGCTTCGGCTCGGGCATGCCGACTTCGGCGAGCAGCTCCTCGGAGCGGGTGCGCGCCTGGCGGGCGCCGAGACCGAGATGCTTCATGAGCGGCTCGACGATCTGCCGGCCGACCGTGAACACCGGATTGAGCGAGCTCATCGGGTCCTGGAAGACGCAGGCGATCTCGCGCCCGCGCAGCGCCTGCAGCTCGCCCAGCGGCGCGGCCAGCATGTCCTTGCCGCGGAACGTGATCGCGCCCGAGCGCTCGGCGTTGTCGGGCAGCAGGTTGACGATCGACATCGCCGTCACGCTCTTGCCGGAGCCCGACTCGCCGACTAGCGCGACCGTGGTGTTCTCGGGCACCTCGAAGCTCACGCCCCTGACCGCCTCGACGCGGCGCACGACGCCGTCTTCCTTGCCCATGCGAAAGGCGACGCGGAGGTCGGCGATCGACAGCAGGGCGCTCATTCGAGCCCCCGCAGCTTCGGGTCGAGTGCGTCGCGCAGCGCGTCGGTCATCAGCGAGAAGGCGGTGACGAAGACCGCCATGAAGGCGGTCGCCGCGGCCAGCTGCCACCAGTAGCCGAGGATCAGCTCGCTTTGCGCCTCGGCGAGCATCGTGCCCCAGGACACGTCGTCGACGCCGACGCCCAGGCCGAGGTACGACAGGATCACCTCGAACTTGATGAAGCCCACGACCAGGAGCGACATGCGCACCAGGATGACGTGGCTGACGTTGGGCAGGATGTGGCGGAACATGCGTGACGTCGTCGAAGCGCCGATCGCCTCGGCCGAGCGCACGTAGTCGCGCGTCGAGTGCTTGATGAATTCGGCCCGCACCTGTCGATAGAGGCCCGTCCAGCCGACCAGCGCCAGGATCATCGCGACGCTGCCGATGCCGCGGCCGAAGATCACCGCGAACGAGAGGATCAGCAGGATGTCGGGGATCGACGTGAAGACGCTGTACAGCCACTCCAGGAAGTCGCCGATCTTGCCGCCGAAGAAGCCGCCGAGGGCGCCCAGGATCGTGCCGATGACGGTGGCGACGATGGCGCCGAGCAGGCCGACGAAGACCGACGTCTGAGTGCCGCGCATCGCCTTCGACAGGACGTCGCGGCCGACGCGGTCGCCGCCGAACGGCAGCGTCTCGGCCTTCGGCTGCTCGACCGTCTTGTACTTGGCGGCGCGCTCGGCCCATTCCTGGTAGCGCGGCGCGAGCGGATCGACCGCCGAGATGTCGACCGGCGGACCGGCCGGGGCGGCCACCGTGCTCGCCGTCGCCGTCGCCTTGGCCGGGCCGAGGAAGGTCGGCGGCGCGCTCGGCACGCCGACCTCTCGCTGCCAGCCCTTGGCGACGATGCCGGTGGCCGTGAGCGCGATCATGACCACGAAGAGCAGCACGATCGCCAGCGAGGCCATGCCGAGCCGGTCCTTGCGAAGCCGGCGCCAGCCGGCGTACCAGACGCCGCCGGAGCGGGCGATCGCCGGGTCGACAGTCGGCACGCCGACGGGAAGGACCGCGTTCATGTCGACAGGCCCTTCACTTCAGCACCACGCGCGGGTCGACGACCTTGTAGAGGATGTCGACGGCCAGGTTGATCAGCATCGTCAGCAGCGCCAGGTAGACGGTGAGCGCCTGGATCACCGGATAGTCGCTCCGGTTCACCGCCAGGATCACCTCGCGGCCGAGGCCGGGAATCGAGAAGAAGACCTCGATCAGGAACGAGCCGACGAAGATTCCGGGCAGCGCCAGGCCGATGTTGGTGAGGATGGGCACCATCGCGTTGCGCAGGACGTGGCGAAAGAGCACCGTGCCCTCGGTCATGCCCTTGGCGCGCGCGGTGCGCACGTAGTCGTGGCCGAGCTCGTCGAGGAAGAAGGTGCGATAGAGACGCGTCTGCGGCGCCAGGCCGACGAGGAGCGCCAGCATCACCGGCAGCGGCACGTAGGTGGTGAGGTTGGTGAGGACGCTGTCGCTCCAGCCCTGCACCGGAAACCAGCCGAGCTGGAAGCCGAACACGTACTGGCCGATGATGATGTAGACCAGGAACGAGACCGAGAGCGCCAGCGTGCTCGCGATCATGATCGCCCGGTCGCCGAGCGAGCCGCGCCGGTAGGCGACCCACATCGCGATCGGCAGGGCGAGCAGCGTGTCGAGGATCAGGATCGGCAGCATCACCGTGAGCGTCGCCGGCAGGCGCGTCGCGAACAGGTGCGCGACTGATTCGTTGGTCGCCCAGCTGCGCCCCCAGTCGAAGGTGACGATGCCCTTCAGGTAGATGCCGAGCTGCACGTACCAGGGCGCGTTCAGGCCGAGCTGCTCGCGGATGGCGTCGACCGTCTGCTGCGAGGCGTTCAGGCCGGCAAGGATCTCGGCCGGGTCGCCGCCGAAGGCCTTGAACAGGAAGAAGACCAGAAGGACGACGCCGAGGAGCGTCGGAATCATCTGCCACAGGCGCCGGATCAGATAGGCCGTCATTCGCGATGGCGCTTGCCGCGGGAAAATAGCCGCACCGCGGCACGGCCGTGAGTCTAAGGGCTCGTGAGAGACTGATCGCCATGATCCGAAGCGTCGCCGTCTTCCTGGCCGCCGCCGCCCTGGCGGGCGCCGTCGCGCCGGCTGCGGCGGTCGACTTGTCGGCGAGCGCTCCGGCGGCCACCGCGCCGAAGGTGCTGCGCTACGCGTTTCGCGTCGCCGAGACCGGCTTCGACCCGGCGTCGGTCACCGATCTCTACTCGGCGATCATCATCGCCAACATCTTCGAGGCCCCGTACGAGTTCGAGTTTCTCGCCCGCCCGGTGCGTCTCAGGCCTTCCACGGCGCTCGCCATGCCGCAAGCGAGCGACGACTTCAAGACCTTCACGATCCGCCTCAAGCCGGGCATCTTCTTCACCGACGACCCCGCCTTCAAGGGCAAGCCGCGCGAGCTGGTCGCCGCCGACTACGTCTACAGCATCAAGCGCCATCTCGATCCGCGCTGGAAGAGCCCGCGCCTGTCGACCGTCGAGCAGGAGCAGATCCTCGGCCTGGCCGAGTTGCGCCAGGCCGCGCTCGCCGGCAAGCCGTTCGATTACGACCGCGAGATCGAGGGCCTGCGTGCGCTCGACCGACACACGCTGCAGATCCGCCTGGCGAGCCCCGATCCGCGCCTGGCCGAGGTCCTGAGCGATCCCGCGATCTTCGGCGCGGTCGCTCGCGAAGTCGTCGAGGCCCATGGCGACCACGTCGGCGAGCACCCGGTCGGCACCGGGCCGTTCAAGCTGGCCGCATGGAAGCGCAGTTCGAAGATCACGCTCGACCGCAACCCGGCCTTCCGCGACGTGTACTACGCCGAGGAAGCGCCCGCGGCGGACCCGATCGCTCAGGCTGCCGCGGCGCGCCTCAAGGGCCGCAAGCTGCCGATGCTCGACCGCGTCGAGATCAGCATCATCGAGGAGGCGCAGCCGCGCTGGCTGTCGTTCCTGAACCAGGAGATGGACCTCCTCGAGCAGGTGCCCGAAGACTTCACCACCGTGGCGATCCCGAACGACCAGATCGCGCCGAACCTGGCCCGACGCGGCATCTACGCCGTCCGCTATCCGCGCTCCGACCTGGCCCTGTCCTATTTCTCCATGGAGAACCCGGTGGTGGGCGGCTACGGCGCCGAAAAGGTGGCGCTGCGGCGGGCAATCGCGCTCGCGGTCGACACCGAAACGGAGATCCGCCAGGTCCGGCGCGGCCAGGCGATCGTCGCGCAGCAGTTCATCGGGCCGGGCTCGTCGGGCTTCGACCCCGGCCTGCGCAGCGAGATGGGCGAATACAGCCGGGCGCGCGCGATGGCCCTGCTCGACACCTACGGCTGGGTCGACCGCGACGGCGACGGCTGGCGCGACCAGCCCGACGGATCGCCGCTCGTCATCGAATACGCGACCCAGTCCGACAACCTCAGCCGCCAGCTGATCGAGCAGTGGAAGAAGAACATGGACGCGATCGGCGTGCGCATGGTCTTTCGGATCGCCCAGTGGCCCGAGAACCTGAAGGCGGCGCGCGCCGGCAAGCTGATGATGTGGGGCGTCGGCCAGACCGCCGGCCCCGACGGCGGCGATTTTCTGAAGCTCGGCTACGGGCCGAGCAAGGGCCAGAGCAACCTCGCCCGCTTCGACCTGCCGGAGTACAACCGGTTGTTCGACCAGCAAAAGAAGATGGCCGACGGCCCCGAGCGCGACGCGGTCATGGCCCGAGCCGAGGAGCTGATGGTCGCCTACATGCCTTACAAGGTTCACGTGCACCGCATCTACACCGACCTCGCGCAGCCCTGGGTGATCGGCTTTCACCGCAACGTCTTCCTGCGCGACTTCTGGAAGTACGTCGACATCGACCTGGCCGAGAAGGCGAGGCGGATGCGATGAAGCGCGATCGACCCGAGAGCGGCTTTCGCGCCGACCGCCGGCGCGCCAGCGAGGCGATCGCCGCGGTCGCGCTCGGCGTCGCCCTGCCGGCGAGAGCTCAGGCGCCGTCGGCCGGGCCCGGCGCCGGGAAGAAGGTGCTGCGCTACGCGTTTCGGGTTGCCGAGACCAGCCTCGACCCGGTCAAGATCAACGACATCTACTCGCGCACGCTCACGCCGCACATCTTCGAAGCGCTCTACAAGTACGACCCGCTGGCGCGGCCGATCAAGATCGTGCCGCTCACCGCCGACGGCATGCCGCAGGTGTCGGAGGACTTCCGCACCTGGACGATGCGGATCCGCCCGGGCATCTTCTTCATGGACGACCCGGCGTTCAAGGGCAAGCGACGCGAGCTCGTCGCGCAGGACTACGTCTACACGCTCAAGCGCTTCGCCGACCCGGCCAATCGCAGTCCGATCTGGTCGGGCATGGAGGCCGACGGCTACGTCGGCTTGGCGGCACTGCGCAACGATGGTTTGGCACGCAAGGCGCCGTTCGACTACGACCAGGAACTCGAGGGCCTTCGCGCGCTCGACCGCTACACCTTCCAGGTCAGGCTCGCGGAGCCGAAGCCGCGCTTCATCGAGAACTTCGCCGGCAGCGACCTCTTCGGTGCGGTGGCGCGCGAGGTGGTCGAGTTCTACGGCGACCAGGTCGACGCCCACCCGGTCGGCACCGGCCCGTTCCGGCTCGTGCAATGGCGGCGCAGCTCGCGCCTCGTTTTCGAGCGCAACCCCGACTTTCGCGAGATGTTCTTCGACGCGCAGCCGGCCGCCGACGACGCCGAGGGCCAGGCGCTGGTCGCGCGCTTCAAGGGGCGCCGGCTGCCGATGGTCGACCGGGTCGAGATCTCGATCGTCGAGGAGGACCAGCCGCGCTGGCTCGCCTTCCTCAACGGCGAGGCCGACTTCATCGAGCGGGTCGCGTTCGACTTCATCGAAAAGGCCATGCCGAACGGCAAGGTCGCGCCCAACCTGGCCAAGCAGCACATTCGCGGCTACCAGCAGGTCGAGCCGGTGGAGACGTTCACCTTCTTCAACATGGAGAGCCCGATGGTGGGCGGCTACACGCCCGCCGACGTCGCCCTGCGGCGTGCGATCGGCCTGGGCATGGACAGCGGCCGGGAGGCTCGCCAGCTGAGGAAGGGCCAGGCGATGGTGGCGCAGACGCCGATCATTCCCTACACGACCGGCTTCGAGCTGGTGACGCACTCGGAGTTCGGCGAGTACGACCCGGCACGCGCCAAGGGGCTGCTCGACACTTATGGCTACGCCGACCGGGATGGCGACGGCTACCGCGAGCGCCCCGACGGCTCGCCCCTGGTTCTCGAGGTCGCGACCCAGTCCGACCAGACGCAGCGACAGCTCGACGAGCTGTTCAAGAAAAACATGGATGCGATCGGCATCCGCACGATCTTCAAGGTCGCACAGTGGCCGGAGAACCTGAAGGCGGCGCGCGCCGGCAAGCTCATGCTGTGGCCGGTCGCCACGTCGGCGGCCGGCCTCGACGGCCTCGGTGCGCTGGCGCGCTACGACAGCACGCAGATCGGCGGCCAGAACATGGCCCGCTTCAAGATGCCGGCGATGGACGCGATCTACCGCAAGCTCGACACGATCCCCGACGGCCCCGAGCGCGACGCC
>JBBSBZ010000135.1:0-9218 GCA_038250795.1 Burkholderiales bacterium
GCGCGACCGTCAGGACCCGATCCGCGCGCCGGTCTCCGACCCGCAGGCACTCATGACGACGTTGTCGGCGTTGTCGAGGGCCTGCGTCGTGATCGTGCTGGTCAGCGACTTGCCGTCGGCGGCGAGCACGATGGTGCGCGTCAGTCGCTGCTGGCCTGCCGGCGAGCCGTCGGCGAGGTAACGCCAGAAGCGCAGGTCGACCACGTAGGCGCCTTCACCGGTCTTGCGCCACGTTCCCATGGCGGCGCCCTTGGTCGGCGACGGCTGGTTGTTGTCGGCGATCGCCGTGCCGCCCTCGTTGAAGTTGGTCAGGCCGCGAAAAGCGCCGAGCGGCGCGCTGCTGGTGCAGTCCTTCAGCGCCACGTTCGACTGCCAGAGGCCGACGATGGGATCGGGCGTGGCCGCCGTCTGCGCATGGGCGTCGCCGCCGCCGCCGCAGGCCTGCATCAACAGGGCCATCATGCCGCTCGACAGGGTGAAGAGGACGGCCGACTTGGGGGTAAATTGCTTCATGGGATTCTCCGAAGACGTCACCGAAATTCGTGACGTCCTCACTGTCGGATTTGCGCCTTCCCCCGTCTTGAACTGCGCTGAACCATTGATGAACCGGCTTGAAACGCTCTGATGCGCGAGTACCGATTCCATGAATTCGCGCTCCAGGTCGAATCGCGACGCCTGCTCGGCGCCGGTGGCCAGGTCGTCGAGCTGACGCCGAGGCTCTTCGATGCGCTGCTCCATCTCGTCGAGCGACCCGGCGAGCTGCTCGAGAAGGACAGGCTCCTGACCGAGCTGTGGCCCGGCCTCGTGGTCGAGGAGAACAACCTCAGCCAGAGCGTCTCCGCGCTGCGTCGTGCGCTGGGTGACGACGCCCAGCGCTCCCGCTTCATCCAGACCGTGCCGCGGCGGGGCTTTCGCTTCGTCGCGCCGGTGACGGTGGTCGACACGTCCGACGAGCGCGCGGCTGCGTCGGTGGCAAGGCCCGAAGAGCCACCGCTCGGCGCGATGGCGCCCGAAACCGTGGCGATCGCTGCCGCGACGCCTTTGCCGCGGCCGGCATCACGGCGGACATTCGCGGTCGCGCTCGGCGCAGGGGCGCTGGCCGCGACAGCCGCCGGCGTTTCGGCCTGGCGCTGGTGGCCGGCGCGCCGGCCTGCGTCGCCCGGCCGATCCAGCACCCTGGCGGTCCTGCCGTTCAAGCCGATCGTCGCCGGCACGGGCGACGAGTTGCTCCAGATCGGCATGGCGGAAAGCCTCGTCGCACGGCTTTCCAACCTGCCCGGCGTGGCCGTGCGCTCGGTCGGCTCGGTGCGTCGCTACCGCGGCATCGAGCAGGATCCGATCGCCGCCGCGCAGGAGCTCGACGTCACCTGGGTCGTCGACGGCTCGATCCAGCGCGTCGGCTCGCGCGTGCGCATCACGGCCCGCCTGCTGAACACCGCGAGCGGCGAGGCGGCATGGAGCGGCAGCTTCGACGAGCGCTACGACGACATGTTCGACCTGCAGGACTCGATCTCGACCAAGGTCGCGCAGGTCCTGGCGCCGCACCTCGAGCGCGGCGACCGCCTCCGGCTCGCCGGCGCCGGCGGCACCCGCCAGCTCGACGCCTACCAGCTCTATCTCGCGGCACGCCAGAACGCGCAGGGCATCAAGGCGGCGGGACTGCTCAAGAGCATCGACCTCTATCGCCAGGCGATCGACCTCGATCCCTCGTACGCGCAGGCGTGGAGCGGCCTGGGCGAGTCGTACCGGCGCATGGTGTTCGGCGCCGACGGCGAGCCCAGGATCGTGCTCGCCGAGGCCAAGCGTGCCAACGAACGCGCGGTAGAGCTCGACCCGGAGCTCGCAGAAGGCCATGCCGGCCTCGGCTGGAACCGGTTCTGGTACGACTGGGACTGGGGCGGCGCAGCGGCGTCGTTCGACACGGCGCTTGGCCTGAACGCGAGCGAGGCCAACGCCCATTTCGGCTACGCGCAGCTCCTCGAGGCACTCGGACGCAATGAAGAGGCGCTCGAGCACTTGCGTCGGGCGCGCGAGAGCGATCCGATGTCGCTCATCCTGCTGACGCTCGAGAGCAGCTCGCTGATCGGCGCCGGCCGGATCGCCGAGGCGCGCCAGCGCCTGCAGCGGGTGTTCGACATCGACCGCGACTTCTGGGTCGCGCGGATGCTCGAGTCCTACTTGCTGATCGCCGACGGGAAGACCGAGGCCGGCATCGAGACGATGGCGTTGGCCGACCAGCTCTCCGACGGCAGCTCGCAGGCCGCGGCCGCGCTCGGCAACCTGCTCGCGAGGAAGGGGCAGACCGAGCGCGCCCGCGCCGTGCTGCAGCGCCTGGTCGATCTGAGCCGGAGCCGCTACGTGCCGCCGACCTCGATCGGCCTCATCCACGCCGGGCTGGGTGACAGAGAGGCGGCGCTGACCGCGCTCGAGCAGGCCTTCGCCGTGCGCGACGTGCGCATGACGCTGGTCAAGTACGACGGACGCTGGAAGCCGGTGAGCGACGACCGGCGCTTCGCGGCGCTGATGCAGCGGATGAAGCTCGCCTGATTGTTCGCAGGCAACGTTTCACGGCGATGCCCGGGCTGACGGGTCGGATTCATGACCCGCCCGGATCTGCTGCGAAGAAGACGTCGATCGTCGGAAATCGAGGCGACGCACGTACACAGTCCCGGAGAAAGATTGCCAGGCCGATGTCTCCTGTCCAGAGGGAGTAGCGCAGCCGGCCATGACGAGCGAGGTCGGATTTGCTTTGTTCGATGGCGTGCATTGCGTAGGCGCGTGCACGATCGAGCCAGAGCGAATCGTGGGTCCGAGCGAAGAGTTTCAGAAGGGCGTACCCATTGCCGGCCGTCCCGTGGCACAGGCCTGAGCCTTTCGTGGGGGGCCCGGCCTCCCAGGTCGCGCGTCCGGCTGCGAGCAGGACGTCGTCGAGGTCTGATTCGGGCAGGTCGGCGAGCTGGACAACGAACCCGGGCGCCCCGTGGCAGAACTGCATGCGCTTCTTGTCCGCCGACGGTGGGTCGCCCGGCAGCAGCTCGGCGCGCCAGCTTGCGCACGGGCCGTTCCACGACGCCGTTCGCAGGACGGTGTTCGAGATGCACTCCCGCCATCGACGCCACGACGCGTCGTCGAGGAGATGTCGACCACGCGCGATCACGCCCGCCGTGCCGACGAACCCGTGAAGCGCGTCCAGGAACGTGCTTCGGCGGCCGAAGAGGTCCTGAGTCCAGTACGCACATCGATGCGCTTCGGACCAGGTCAGCGCTGACCATAGATGCGCCGCTGTCGATCGAAAAAGCGCGGCCCAGCGTTCGTCGCCCGTGTGCCGATGCAGAAAGAGGGAAGCGAGCAAGGTACCGGGTGAGCCCCACATCAGCTCGCGCGCCGGGTGGGCCGTGCGGCCTTCGATCAGCGCGGCCAATTGGGGGTCGAGCGCCGCATCGGCGCCGGGCCCGTGACCCATGAGGAGGATCGGCGTGCTGCCGTAGAAATAAGAGCCCTCGCCGTCGTCGACCTCTGCGGCACGCAGCCACTCACGATTGCGCGCGAGGAGGTCTTCAGGCTCCGGCAGCTCGCGGTCGCGTTGCAGGTGCGCAGCATCCGAATCGCGCAGATGGCGAAGCGCCCACACCATGCCCGCGGCCCCGAAGTAAAGCGGCGTCGCCAGCTCTGCCGGAGCGTCGGCTGGAATCTCGTCGCGCGGATGTGGAGGCCACCACCCCGAAGAAGAGTAGTGCGACTCCGCGTCGCGCACGATGCATTCGATGGCCTCGAGCGCGCGTGCCTCGCTCCAGGCGCTCGGCCGAAGCGGCTCATGTCGGGCGGGGTCGTGGAGCATCCAGATCGACAGTTCGGTGGTCCGCAGGATGGCAGGGTTCGCGCGGCGGGTCCACGCCTCGTCGGTCACGGCACACTCGACTCTGCGCTGCCCGTCGGCAGCTTTCGCGAGGTCGAGCCTGGAACAAGAACTCCCTGGTCCCCAAGACGCCGCGTCGATGCCGCCCAAGCCCACCCGCGACCGCACCTCCGAGCGGATCCTCGCCGGCATCGGCCTGGTGATCCTCGCGGTCGGCTGCTTCGCGACGCTCGACACCGCGACGAAGGTTTCGACCGCGACGGTGCCGATCCTGATGGGCCTGTGGTTCCGTTACGCTTTCCAGGCGGTGGCGACGACCGCGGTGCTGCTGCCGCTCTACGGCGTCGAGGTGCTGCGCACGGCACATCCGCGCTTTCAACTGCTGCGCGGCGCGCTGTTGCTCGTGTCGAGCACGCTCGCGTTCCTGAGCCTGCGCTCGATGCCGGTGGCCGAGTTCACCTCGGTCGTTCTGCTCGCGCCGCTCGTCGTCACGCTGCTCGCCGCGATCACCCTGAAGGAAGAGGTGTCGCCGCTGCGCTGGGCACTGGTCGCGGGCGGCTTCGTGGGCACGCTGGTGATCCTGAGGCCGGGCACCACGGTCTTCAGCTGGGTGATCCTGCTGCCGCTCGGCCTCGTCGTCAGCAACGCCTGGTTCCAGGTGCTGACGAGCAAGCTCGCGCGCACCGAGAAGCCGGTGACCATGCACTTCTATACCGGCTGGGTCGGCACGCTGATCGCGACGATCCCGCTGCCTTTCGTGTGGGTGGCGT
The DNA here is from genome assembly GCA_038250795.1 of Burkholderiales bacterium. Taxonomy (GTDB): domain Bacteria; phylum Pseudomonadota; class Gammaproteobacteria; order Burkholderiales; family Burkholderiaceae_C; genus Schlegelella_A. Next base: position 4,627 of record JBBSBZ010000135.1, read on the forward strand.
TGCCGAGCTGGCATTCGTGGGCGCTGCTCTGCCTGATGGGCTTCATGGCCACCGTCGGCCACTTCTTCCTGATCCTGGCCTACCAGCGTGCGCCTGCGTCGACGCTCACGCCCTACCTCTACGCCCAGATCGCCTTCGCGATGCTCGCCGGCTGGCTCGTGTTCTCGCGCCTGCCCGACGCGATTTCGCTCGCCGGCATGGCACTGATCGCGGTCTGCGGTGCGGCCGGCGCGTGGCTCACGGTGCGCGAGCGCCATCAGCCGATCGAGCCCGCGGAGTCGTAGGGCATCGCCTCCGGCGATCGCGAATGCGCTCCAATCCGACATCCCCATCTGTTCCAGGATCGCCATGCCGCTCGTCGCCCCACTGCCCACCGACCACTCGCCCGACGTCGAGCGCGTCGCGAAGTTCTTCTTCGAGACGCTCGGCTTTCCGCCGAACAGCGTGCTGACGATGCAGCGCCGGCCGGAGATCGCCAAGGCGTTCACGCAGCTCAATCGCGCCGTGATGGAGAACGGCGGCCGTGTCACCAGCGAGCAGAAGCGGCTGATCGGCCATCTTGCCAGCGCGACCTCGGGCTGCCGCTACTGCGAGGCGCACACCGTGCTCGCCGCCAAGCGCTTCGGCGCGAGCGACGAGCGCCTCGAAGCGCTCTGGCGCTTTCGCGACAGCGACCGCTTCAGCGCAGCCGAGAAGGCCGCGTTCGAGTTCGCGATCGCCGCCGCGAGCGTGCCCAACGGCGTCGACGCGACGATCGGCGCCGAGCTGCGTGCGCACTGGAACGACGAGGAGATCGTCGAGATCCTCGGCGTCGTCTCTCTGTTCGGCTACCTCAATCGCTGGAACGACTCGATGGGCACGACCCTCGAGGGAGAGGCCGAGGTCGTCGGCGAGAAGCATCTCTCGGCGCGAGGGTGGGGCACCGGAAAGCATCGATAGGCCTCCCCGATGCGCCGTCCCGTGCGTCCGACCGACCTGTCGCGGATGAAGCTGATCGCGCTGGCGATGCTGGGCGCGGCGGCGCTCGTGTACGTCACCGCGGTCGTGCTGCATGGCCGACATCCGGCGTGGGGCTACGTGGCCGCGTTTGCCGAGGCGGCGATGGTCGGCGCGATCGCCGACTGGTTCGCGGTCGTCGCGCTCTTTCGCCATCCGCTCGGCCTGCCGATTCCGCACACGGCGATCATCCCGAGCAACAAGGATCGCATCGGCGAGAACCTGGCGACCTTCATCTGCGCCAATTTCCTGAGCACGGAGCAGGTTCTGGCGAAGGTGCAGGAACTCGATCCGGCCAGGCGCCTGGCCAGCTGGCTCGCCGAGCCGCGCCATGCCGAGGGGCTGGCCGAGCACCTGTCGTCGGCGCTCGCTTACGCCATCGGCGTGCTCGACGACGAGCGCGTCCGAGCCTTCTTCCGCTCCACGGTCGTGGCCCGTCTCGAGCAGGTCGACGTGTCGCCGCTGGCCGGCCAGCTGCTCGACGCGCTCACCGCCGGCCAGCGTCACCAGGAGGTGCTCGACGGCATCCTCCAGCAGCTCGCCCGCATGCTCGACGACGAAAGCATCAAGGCGGAAGTCGCGGACGTCGTCGCTGCCGAGGTCAAGTATCTGAAGGTCGTCGGCCTCGACAACGTCGCAGGCCGCTACGCCACCGAGAAGATGGTCGCCGGCATGGTGCGCCTCGTCGGCGAGATGGGCGCCGATCCGGCCCACCCGCTGCGCCTGCGCTTCGACGGGTTCGTCGCCGGCTTCATCGAACGACTGAAGGACGATCCCGAAGTTCGCCTCAAGGGCGAATCGATCAAGCAGGAGCTGCTCGCCCACCCGGCGCTCTCCGCGTACCTGCACGGCCTCTGGAGCGAGACGATCGCCTGGGTGCAGCGCGACCTGGGTTCGGAAGGCTCGACGATCCGCGAGCAGGCCATGCTCGGCACGCGCTCGCTCGGCGAGAAGCTGCTCGCCGACGCCGCCATGCGCGAATGGATCAACGAGCAGCTCCGGATCGCGGCGCCGCGCTGGATCGAGCGCTACCGCGAGGACATCCGCCGCTACATCGTCGCCCGCGTCGGCGACTGGAACGCGGCCGAGATGACGCGCGAGCTCGAGCGCAACATCGGCCGCGACCTGCAGTTCATCCGCATCAACGGCACGCTGGTCGGCGGGCTCGTCGGCCTGGCGATCTACAGCGCGACGCGCTGGCTCTCGACGGGCTGGCCCTGATCGGCGCGGCTGCTATTCCTGCGCCGCCGCCTCTTCGACCGTGAGAACGGCCTCGGGAGACGCTTCCAGGCGCGCCTTCGGGATCGCCTTGCCGCTCTTGTCGGAGATCCCGTAGGTGCCGAGCTCGATCTTCTTGAGCGCGCGGTCGATGTTGGCCAGGCGCGGCAGGTCGACGTCGTGCCGGGCCTGCAGGACCTCCTTGCGGTCCATCGCCTGCGCGGCGTCCTCGTACTCCCGGGCCTCGGCGCCGCGGGCTTCCTGAAGGTCGCGGTTCTCCTCCTGGGCCGTGTTCTCGGCGCCGAGAAGTTCTGCCTTCAAGGCCTCCAGGCGCTTGCGCTGGGCGGCGATGAACTGGGGGCTGAGCGTGCTCTTGTCGGACATGTCGTTTCCAGGGATAGGAGAAAGGGGACGCGTGGCGTCGCGCCGTGGCTGCGAGGATAGTCTGCGGGCCGGCGCGCGCTAAGCTGAAGGTCATGTCCTGGTTGTCGAAGCTCCTGCCGAAGCGTCCGGTTTCGCCCGACGCCTTGCGCAACGAGGGCCTCGATCTGGCGATGGACTGGGGCGAGCAGTGGCTGTCTCCGGTCCAGGGTCGGCTGCGCGAGCGCCACCCGTCGCTGACCGGCGTCGAACTCGACCGCATCGACGACGACTGTCGGGGCGCGATGCGACTGGGCCACGAGACCGTGCACGGCCTTGTTCGCGACGGCACGCCCGCGCTCCTCGCCGAGTCGCTCGCGCCGCTCCTGCGGGCGAAGTACCCGTGGATCAGCGACGAGAACGTCGTGCGCCTCTTCCAGCAAGGGCTCTACTACGCGACCAAGGCGGGCGGGCCGGCGCGCGATCGCTGACGCCGGCGCGGGGGTTGCGCCGTCGCCGTCGTCGTCTGTCGATCGGCGCCCTTAAGCCACCTGCCGCTCGCGGCCCTCCCAGTAGGGCTTGCGCAGGTCCTTCTTCAGGATCTTGCCGGTCGGGTTGCGCGGCAGTTCGGCGACGACGTCGATGGTCTTCGGGCACTTGAACGACGCGATGCGCTCGCGGCACCAGGCGAGCAACTGCTCGGGGTCGATCGTGGCGCCGGGCGCGGCGACGACGACCGCCTTGGGCACCTCGCCCCAGCGCTCGTCGGGCACGCCGATCACGGCGACGTCGCGAATCGACGGATGCTCGGCCAGCACGCGCTCGATCTCGGCCGGGTAGATGTTCTCGCCGCCGCTGATGATCATGTCCTTGATGCGGTCGGTGATGTAGAGATAGCCGTCGGCGTCGACGTAGCCGCCGTCCCCGGAGCGCAGCCATCCGTCCGGCGTGATCGTCGCAGCCGTCGCTTCCGGCTTGCCCCAGTAGCCGCCCATGATCTGGTCGCTGCGCACCCACACCTCGCCCCGCTCTCCCGTGGCCACGGCCTCGCCGCTGGCCGGGTCGCGGATCGCGATCTCGACGCCGGCGATCGCCCGGCCCGCCGACACGAGGCGGTGCGCGACGGCGGGATCGTCGTGGTCCGCGGCGCCGAGCACGCTCACGGCACCGCTCTGCTCGGTCATGCCGTAGACCTGCTGCATGACGCCGGGAAAGAGCTTGAGCGACGCGCGCATCACCGGCAGCGGCATCGGCGACGCGCCGTACGACACGGCCTTCAGGGCCGAGTAGTCGCGCTCGGCGGCGCCGGGAACCTGGTTGATCATGGCCATCAGCGCCGGCACGTAGAAGGTGTGCGTGATCCTTTCGGCCTCGAGCATGGCGAGCGCCGCCGCCGGATCTGGCGTGCGCATGATGAACAGTCGCGCGCCGAGGCTGATCGCCATCAATGCATAGCTCGTGCCGCCCACGTGAAAGAGCGGCATCGCCACCTGCACGCGCGAGCTCGGATCGAAGGACTGCGTCTGCGCCACGTTTCGCGAGTGGGCCAGCATGCCGCGGTGGGTGAGCATCGAGCCCTTCGGAAAGCCGGTCGTCCCCGAGGTGTAGAGCTGCACGAAGCAGTCGCCCGGCGCGGCGGGGTGCGCTCGCGCATCGGGCTCGTGCGCCGCCAGCCAGGCCTCGTACTCGTCTGCGTCGCCGCCGACCCGGACGACGCGCTCGACGGCCGGCAGGTGGGCGCGCAGCTTGTCGACCGCGCCGGCGAACTCCGGCCCGACGAACAGCAGCCTCGCCTTCGCGTCGTTGATCACATAGGCGATCTCGGGCGGCGCCAGCCGGAAGTTGACGACCGCGTTGGCCGTGCCGATCTGGGCGCAGGCCAGCGTCAGCTCCAGGCACGACGGGTGGTTGAGGTCGAGCACGGCGATCCGGTCGCCGGGAACGAGGCCCGCTGCCCGCAAGGCCGCGGCGGCGCGACGCACGCGCTCGGCCAGCTGGCGCCAGGTCCGGTCGGACCC
>JBBSBZ010000136.1:0-9164 GCA_038250795.1 Burkholderiales bacterium
GCGAAGCCGTGGTTGACATCGAGGCTGGTGACGTTGAACTGGACGGGCGTGCCGGCCTTGACCTGGTTCTGGCTCAGTTCCCACGACCACTGGCGCCCGACCGCGTCGACGATCTGCGCGGTTTGCGATTGCGCCTGCTGGTCGCTCAACGGGAACGGATTCAAGGTGGCGTAGGCGACGGTCACGCCGAGCAGGATCAACGCGCCGAACCACCATCGTCGAATGGCATAGGCCTTGCGGGTGACCTGTTCCGAATCGGCCTGCTTGTCCGTGTGGGCGATGACGTAGATGAACGTCAGTGCGACCACTCCGATCCCTGCCAGCGTAAAAATCCAGACCGCATCTTGCGTCAGCATTGGTGGTCCTCCGCGATTAACATGTATTCCAGGCACATGTAATGTCGGCACCGCCCGGAAGGCTGTCAAACCCGTGTAAACCCACCCCGGTACGGCTTGCCGAGGCCTCGCCGGCTCTCGATGCGCAGTGAGGTGTCGATGCTGCGGACACCCGCGCAGCAGCGGTCAGCCGATCACCGCCGCATCCAAGCCGCGCTCGCGCGCCTGCCCTTTTTTCGCTATCGCGCTCTCCGCCCCCGGCGCCTCACTTCCCGGCGATCCGGTACCGATTGGAAGCGGCGACGGTGGCGAAGTTGATCGCGATGACGTGCGAGGCCGCTGTCAGGCTGCTCGCGTTCTCCGCGTAGCGTCGGCCGTGTCGAGGCTCGACAGCCACGGCGTCGTCATTTTCATACTTCTTGTTGTCGCCCGTCGGCCCGGATCAGACGAGTCAGGCGATGGTGTGGGCGTGCTTGCTCGCGTACTGGTTGATCGTGTCGAGCGCCAGGTTCGAGTGCGCGTAGGCGGCGCCGGCGCGCATCTCGGCGGCCACCCAGATCGCCTCCATCACTTCCTGCGGGGTCGCACCCTTTCGCAGGGCGCGCTCCGTGTGGCCGCGAATGCAATACGGGCATTGCGTGACGTGGGCGGCCGCGACGGCGATCAGCTCCTTGATCTTCGCCGGCAGCGCGCCGTCGGCAAAGACGCTTTCGCCGAACGCCTTGAAGGCCGCCGAGGTCGCCGGCGTCAGTTCCTGGCGCTGGCGGTGCAGCTCTCTGGAGGCTTCGGGGTACAGCGGGTCTTCCATGATGGGCTCCTGAGTGATGGGTGGGCGGTCACGCCGTTGCGGCGAGCGCGCGTTCGAACTCGACCTCGCTGCGCAGGCCTTCCAGGTCGCGGCGCACGACGGCGACGGCGAGCTTCCTGCCGTCGCGCCAGTACGAGAGGGTGCAGTCCCGTGATTCGAGGGTGCCGTCGATCCGGACCTCGTCGAAGCGCTCCGCGTGGCCGACATACGCCAGGCTGAAGTCGTACTGCTCGGTCCAGAAAAAGGGCACCATGTCGAACGGCTCGCGCCGTCCGAGCATGTTGCGCGCGGCGACCTGTCCCTGCCGCTCGGCGACCACCCAGTGCTCGACGCGGGTCGGCTCGCCACTGAGCCGATCCGGCCAGCGCGCGATGTCGCCCGCGGCATAGATGCCCGGGACATCCGTGGCAAGGTACCGGTCGACGCTGACGCCTCGGTCGAGGCTCAGCCCCGCCTGCTCGGCCAGGGCGATCGCCGGCCGCACGCCGACGCCGACGACGACCAGGTCGGCACCCAGGCTCTCGCCGCTCGCCAGCGTCACCGTGCGCTCGTCGATGGAAGCCGCGGTCGTCCCGAGATGGAAAGTGACGCCGTGGTCCTCGTGGAGCCGGCGCAGGAACGCGCCGACCTCGGCGCCGAGGACGCGCTCCATCAGCGCCGTTTCGCGGCCGACGACATGCACGTCGATGTTTCGGGCCCGCAGCGAAGCCGCGACTTCCAGGCCGATGAAGCTGGCGCCGATCACGACCGCGTGGCGCGCCGTACCGGCCGCCGCAACCAGGGCGCGGGCGTCGGTCCAGGTGCGCAGATAGCGCACGTGGGGCAATTCGCTGCCGGGCACGTCGAGGCGGATCGGATCGGCCCCCGTGGCGAGCAGGAGGGCGTCGAAGTCGTGCTGCCTGCCGTCGTCGAGTCGGACGCGACGGTTCACGGTGTCGACGAAGGTGACCCGCGCGTTCAGGTGGAGGTCGATGCGCTGCTGCTCGTAGAACTCCGCCGAACGAAGGGGGATCCAGTCGTCCGGTGCGCTGCCGGCGAGAAAGTTCTTTGAGAGATTCGGCCGATCGCAGGGCAGCGAGCCGTCGGCGCTCAGCAGCGTGATCGGCCCGTCGTAGTGCTCGCGCCGAAGCATCTCGGCCGCCGCATTGCCTGCGGCACCCCCGCCGACGATGACGATCGACTTCGGCGCCGGCGCCTCGACCGCCGCTCGCGGCGTCGGCGCGGGCTCGACCTTGGCGCCGACGTAGACCGTGTCGTCGCGCTGCTCGACGTGCCAGCACGACACGGGGCTCAGGGCCGGTGCACGCAACGCCTCGCCCGTGCGCAGGCTGAAGCACGCGTGATGCCAGGGACAGCGCACCGTGTCGCCGTCCACCAGCCCGCCTGCGAGCGGGCCGCCGTAGTGCGTGCAGACGGCGCCGATCGCGAACAACTCGCCGCCGCGCCGAACCACGATCACCGGCTCGCCGTGCGAGTGCCCCAGAAGCGGAGCACCTTCGAGCGCCATCGACGCGGCAATGCCCTGTTCGAGATCGGGACCGATCAGCTCGTCGTTGGTTTCACTCATGGCCACCTTCGAATCCACTATGAGACTACCGCAGGTTCCGCAAGGCAAGCTGCGGCAGCCCTCGCGCCGGTCCCGCCGTCAGACCCGATTGAACGCCGTCCTCGCCCCTGTGTCTGTCCGCCGACGCACAGACGGACAGCCGAGACGCCCGGCGCTGGGACTGGAGGTCGGGGGGACGGATCAGCGCAGGGTACTCACGATCGTCGAGACGTCCATTCGGTCATGCACGATGTCGATCGCTCGACGCGCGCCGCGCGCCGGCCGCGCGGCATCGGCATGATGCGAACGTGAGCCTCTCTGCAACGTCGCCGCACCCGCCCGGCCCGCGCCGACCGCTCGTCCCCGAGGAAGCATGCCTGAGGGCGCGCGACGTTCACGCGCGCGCGGCCATTCTGGTCGAGGGCTGGAGCGACCAGGCCGCGCTCGAGGCGCTCGCACGGCGGCGCGGCCGCGACCTGCTGGCCGAGGGCGTCGTCGTGATGCCGATCGGCGGCGCGACCAACGTGCAGCGGTTCGCGGAAGCGCTCGGTCCGCGCGGCATGAACCTGCGGCTGGTCGGCCTGTGCGACGTCGCCGAGCTGCAGCGCGTTCGGCGCGGCCTCGAGCGCGCGGGAGTTGCGCCCGGATCGGCGGCCGGCCACGGTAGCGAAGCGCATGGCTTCCAGGTGTGCGATGCCGACCTCGAGGACGAGCTGATCCGTGCACTCGGCACCCAGGCCGTGGAGCGCGTGCTCGAGGGCGAGGGAGAGCTCGTCTCCTTCCGTCGATTCCAGGACCAGCCCGCGCAACGCATCCGCGACCTGCACGGCCAGCTGCACCGGTTCCTGGGCACCCGTGCCGGACGAAAGGTGCGCTACGGCCGCCTGCTGGTCGATGCGCTCGATCTCGACCGCGTGCCCGACGCGCTCGACCGGGCACTCGACCTCGTGCGCGCGTGAGGTCGCGCAGGCTCGAGCCGCACAGGCCAAGCCGCGTCTGGAACATTCGTGCAAACATAGAATCGTTCGCCGCGAGCCGGTCCCGTGGCGCTGGTTTCCCTCTCGACGCAGCGCGCGCGGCATCGTGCTGCGTCGCCACCGGCGGTGAGGCGCGCGGCGAGCAGCGACATCGATGAAAGCCCTCAACCTCCAACTCCGCTTCCTGGCGCCGCTGGTCGTGACGCTGGTCGTCGCCGCCTATTTCGCGCTGCCGCTGATGGACCGGTTGACGCTGCGCTGGTTCGCGCGCGACCTCAACATGCGCGGCAACCTCGTCACCAACACCCTCTCGGACTCGATCGCCGACGCGCTCGGCGACGCCAAGGGGGCGCGCCTGCAGCTCCTGTTCGACCGCGCGGTGCAGGACGAGCGGCTGTTCGCGATCGGCCTGTGCTCGCTCGACGGCACGATGCTGCGCCGGACCGCGAGCTTTCCGAGGAGCCTCGACTGTCGCCAGGCGGCGGCCGCGGCGGAGCTGCCCGACCCGCGCCTGCGACTCGCCGGCGGCGCCGTGCACGTCGGCGTGCACACCGTCGAAGGCGAGAACGGACCGATCGCCAAGCTGGTGCTTCTGCACGACCTCAGCTTCATCGACCGGCGCAGCCAGGACACGCGTCGCTACCTGCTGCTGTTCATCGGCGCGCTCGGCCTGACGATCGCGCTGATCACCGTCGTCGTCGCGCAATTGAGCTGGCGCGGCTGGGTTTCCGGCGTGCGCGGCCTGCTGCGCGGTGAAGGGCTGTTGCGGCCGGTGATGGCGGCTCCCGAGATGGCGCCCCTGGCTGCCGAGATCCGCGCCCGGATGCGCGACCTCGAGGACGAGTACCGCCGTGCCCAGGGGCCGCAGGCCGGCTGGGATCCGGAGCGCCTGCGCGCGCTGCTGCGCACGCAGCTCCAGGGAGACCAGGTCATCGTCGTGTCGAACCGGGAGCCCTACATCCACGAGCGCGGCGCGAACGGGATCGTCATCCGGCGGCCCGCGAGCGGGCTCGTCACCGCCGTCGAGCCGGTGATGCGGGCCTGCTCCGGAACCTGGATCGCCCACGGCAGCGGCAGCGCCGACAAGGACGTCGTCGACCGGCACGACCGCGTCGGCGTGCCGCCGGAGCACGGCGAGTACGTCCTGAGGCGCATCTGGCTCAGCGCGGAGGAGGAGAAGGGCTACTACTACGGCTTCGCCAACGAAGGCATGTGGCCGCTCTGTCACGTGGCGCACGTCCGGCCGATCTTTCGCGAGTCGGACTGGGAGCAGTACCGCATCGTCAATCAGCGCTTCGCCGACGCCGTGGTCGCCGAGGCGCGCAGCGAGGATCCGGTCGTCCTGGTGCAGGACTACCACTTCGCGCTCCTGCCGGCGATGGTTCGTGCCCTCCTGCCACGCGCGACGATCCTCACCTTCTGGCACATCCCCTGGCCCAATCCGGAGTCGTTCGGCATCTGCCCGTGGCGACGCGAGATCCTCGAGGGCATGCTCGGCAGCACGATCCTCGGCTTTCATACGCGCTTTCACTGCAAGAACTTCATCGAGACCGTGGACCGCTACCTCGAGGCGCGCATCGAGCACGAGCACTCGACGATCTCGTTCAAGGGCGCCGAGACGCTGGTCGAGAGCTATCCGATCTCGATCGAATGGCCGGCACCGCAGCTGCAGGCCGCCTGGCCGACGGTCGAGGAATGCAGGCGACGGGTGTTCGCTCGCCTGCAGCTCCCCGACCGGGCCTGCCTGGCCGTCGGGATCGATCGGTTCGACTACACCAAGGGCATCCTCGAGCGGCTGCATGCCGTGGAGCGACTGCTCGAGAAGCGGCCGGAATGGGTGGGACGCTTCGTGTTCGTTCAGGTCGCCGCACCCTCGCGCAGCCTGCTGGAGGAGTACCAGACGTTCCAGGAGCGAATCGCCCGGGTGACCGAGCGCGTCAACGAGCGCTTCGGCCGGCCCGGCTACCAGCCGGTCCACCTGCTCGTGCAGCACCACGAGCACGACGCCGTGACCGAGCTCTTCCGTGCCGCCGATGTCTGCGTCGTCACCAGCCTGCACGACGGCATGAATCTCGTATGCAAGGAGTTCGTCGCCGCACGTGACGACGAGCAGGGCGTCCTGATCCTCAGCCGCTTCGCCGGCGCCGCGCGGGAGATGACCGAGGCGCTGATCGTGAATCCGTACCACGTCGAGGAGACGGCGGATGCGCTGCATCGCGCCGCCACCATGCCGCCGGCCGAGCAGCGCGAGCGGATGGCGAGCCTGCGCATGACGGTGCGCGAGAACAACGTCTTCCGCTGGGCCGGGCACATGCTGACCGACGCGGGGCGCTCGCGCCTGCGCGAGCGCATCGACGCGCGGGTGCGCAGCGCGGCCTGAGCTGCGCGCCGTCGCCGCAGCTCAGGCGCATGCCGATGCCGGGGCTCGGTCGAGAGCGAAGTCCGCCCCGCGCAGCGTCGCGGCGGAAGGGTGGGCGATGACACGGGTCGGAATGGCCGCGAGGTAGTCCCGGAAGCGGCCCTTGCCCTCGAACCGGCTGCGGAAATTCGACGACGCGATGCGCTCGCCGAGCCGCGGCACGATGCCGCCGCCGAGATAGACCCCGCCCTTCGCCGCCAGCGTCAGGGCGAGGTTGCCGGCGAACTCGCCGAGAAAGCCGAAGAAGCTCGCGACGGCGGCGACGCAGCAGGCGTCGTTGCCCTCGTCGGCCCGCGCGGCGATGGCCTCGGCGTCGTGCGGCCCGGCCTCGACGCCGGCGAGCTCGCAGTGGGCGCGATAGAGGTTCACGATCCCCGGACCGGAGACCGCGCGCTCGAAGGAGACATGGCCGTACCAGCCGCGCAGCACGGCGAGCAGGCGGTCTTCGGTGGCATCGCCCGCGCTGAGCGAGGCATGGCCGCCCTCGCTCGCCATCTGCAGGGGGCCGTCGGGCGTGTCGAACAGGCCGGAGACGCCCAGGCCCGTCCCGGGGCCCAGGATCGCCACCGCGGCGCCCGGCACGGCCTGCCCGCCGCCCACCGGCCAGGTCTCGTCCGGCTTCAGCGACGGGACCGCGAGGGCGAGCGCAGCGAAGTCGTTCAGGACGACGAGTCGCTCGAGGCCGAGGCTTCGTTGCAGCGACGCGATCGAGAAGGTCCAGCCGAGGTTGGTCAGGCGAACCGTGTCGGCCCCGACCGGCGCCGCGACCGCCATGGCGAACGACGCGGGAGGCGGACTGCGGCGGCCCAGGCCGGCCGCGATGGCGTCCTCGATGCGCTCGAAGTCGGCACAGGCGACCTCGCCGAGGGCGGCAATTCCATCGCCCGGGCCGCGTCTCCAGCCGAAGCGCATGTGGGTGCCGCCCACGTCGGCCAGCAGTCGAGGGTACGGACCCGCCGGACCGGCGACCGACGTCGCCGACGAGGGCGGTGCCGGCGGTCTGCCGTTCGATTCGGGCATGCCAGGCCTAGCGCCGGGGGCGCGGCGTCGTCCGCGGCGTCGTCACCAGGCGGCGAAACTCCGCGAGCCTGGCCTTGACGCGCCGCTCGTTGATCACGCCCATCCTGAGCAGGACCTTCTGGCCCGACGAAAGCGCCTGAAGCGAGGGGTCGGCGAATTCGTAGAGCACCCACGGACGCGCCGGGCGCACCGGCCCGTTGATCGGCGGCAGGCGCACCTCGAGCGGAGCATCGGTCTCGGGCGTCGCGAGCAGGAGGTCGATCACCTCGACGAGCCGGTCGTTGAAGTAGCCCTTCGGATAGCCGAGCTCCTCGTAGCTCTTCTGCAGGGAGGGGTAGATCCGGGCATAGAGGGCTGCCGCCTGCTGCACGTTCACCGTCTCGAGCAGCAGCACGTAGGGCGCATAACGCAAGGCGTTGTCGGTGCCGATGAACGTCGAGCCTTCGCGCTCCTCGACCGTGAAGCGACCGCTCGCCGGATGCATGGGCCAGAGCGCCGCCGGCGCCTGCGACCTTCCGAGGTTGTCGACCGTCGCGGCGAGGCGGCGCGAGAAATCGTCGAGCTGGAACAGCGACTGCACCGTCCTCAGCCCGAACAGCTCGGACATCTCCGCCTGCAGGTCGAACCGGGTCGACGGCGCCGACGCGGCGAGCGTGGCCTCGATCGGATAGTGGACCTGCGCCTCGGGCGCGGCCAGGGCAGGCGCGGAGGGCGCCGTCGCGACGGGCTCCGGCGCGACCGCGACGACCGGGGCGGCTGATTCCTTGTGCCAGACGTAGAACGCGACGGCGAGCAACGCGACCGATGCCGCAACTGCGATCGCAACGGTGGACGTTTTCAATCGAGCCTCGGGCCGGTCACGCGAGTCGGGGCCGCCCCAGGCGCGCGCAAGCGGCGATGTACGGCAATTGCATTTGTTGCAATGTACATGAAGCGGTCGGGCACGACGCGACGGCGGACCCGGTCTACAGGTCGGCGAGTGGAGTCCTGGCGGACTTGGAATGCGGATGAAGCTCGCCGATCAGCAGCTTCAGGTCCGCTTCCATCCTCGCCAGGGTCTTCGGGTCCAGGGCAGCCAGCGCGCCCGGCAGGACGCCGGCGAAGGGCCCGGGGCTGCGCTCGAGCAATCGCACGCCGGCGGGGAGCAAGCGAAGCATCACGGCACGACGGTCGCTCGCGTCCCGCTTGACGCCGACGAGACCGCGCTCGACCAGGGTCTTGACGAGACTGCTCGCGGTCGACTGGTGGATGGTCATGGCCCGGGCCAGACGGCTCACGCCGATGCCGGGCGATTCGGCGATCACGCTGAGCGCCCAGACCTGCGCGCCGCCCAGTCCGACGCTTGCTTCCACGCGCTGGAAATGGCTCCTGACGGTATTGAAGATCTGCCGAAACTGACGCAGCACCTGCGCGGCGACGAGATCGTTCGCCGTCGGCACGTCGCGCGACGGGGCGGACGAGGGCGTAGCGCGGCGAGGCATCGCGCAATGATATCGGCGGCCCCCGGCCACGACGTCGGACGGCGGCGGCGAATTCACTCCGACAGCCAGCCGCCGCCGAAGCCCGCGGCGCGCAATCCCCGGACGAAGGGCGCCGACTTGCGGGTCAGCGACCAGATCAGTCCGCTGCGGTAGTTCTCGATCATCAGCACCGTCGGTCCTTCGTTGATGCCGAAGTGGAACTTCGACATCCAGCCGACGCCGTCACCGTGCGGCTCCTCGAACATCGGATTGATCGAGGCCTTGAAGCCGTAGGGATTGGAGATCTCGATCTTGAGGTGGCGAAAGTTCATCACCGTGGGCAGGACGATCTCGGGGGCGAAGGGCAGCGCCGCCGCCACCGCCCAGGGCGCCAGCGTGCCGTCGTCGGGCCCATACGGAACGCCCCGCGCCATGTAGTCGAAGAAGACCCGCTCGACGCCGGCGATCTTGCGTGTGGCAGGCCCCGGGCCGTCGCTCGCGGTGATTCCCCAGCAGAGCTCGCCGACGTTGGCCAGGCCGAGCGGATTGCGGATGCCGTACTGCTGGTGCACCTGCGTGGCGCGCCGGCTGTTCTCGAA
>JBBSBZ010000137.1:0-9135 GCA_038250795.1 Burkholderiales bacterium
GCGAAACGGCCCCGATCGCCCAGGCGCTCCTCGATGCGCAGGGCCTCGTTCCATTTCGCCATGCGCTCGCCACGGGCGAACGAGCCGACCTTCAGCTGGCCGACGCCCCAGCCGATCGCGAGGTGGACGATCGTGGTGTCCTCGGTTTCGCCCGAGCGTGCCGAGACGATGCCGGCGTAGCCGACATCCTGCGCGGCACGCCAGGCGTCGAGCGTCTCGCTGAGCGTGCCGCGCTGGTTCGGCTTGAGCAGCACCGCGTTGGCGGCGCCGCGGGCCGCGGCCTCGCGCACGAGCGATGCGTCGGAGACGAGGAAGTCGTCACCGACGATCTGGACGCGTTGGCCGGCCGCACGCGTGAAGCGGGCGAAGCCCTCAGGATCGTCCTCGGCGAGAGGGTCCTCGATCGAGGCGATCGGATACCGGTCGAGCCAGCCGAGCAGCAACTCGATCAGGCCGTCGGCATCGAGCTCGCGCCCATCCAACCCTAGGGTGTAGCGGCCGGCGCGGCCGAAGTCGGAAGCAGCGATGTCGAGGGCGATGGCGACCTGGGCGCCGGGCGCGTAGCCGGCACGCTCGATCGCCGTGACGAGCGTCGCGAGCGCTTCCTCGTTGGTCGCGAAGTTCGGCCACCAGCCGCCCTCGTCGGCGACGCCGGCCTGCGAGCCGCGCTCGCCCATCACGAGGCCGGCGTGGCGATAGACCTCGGCCGTCCACTCGAGCGCCTCGCGGAAGTCGCGCGCGCCCGGACAGACGATCATGAAGTCCTGGATGTCGACGCGCCGGCCGGCATGGGCGCCGCCGCCGAAGATCTGGATCTGCGGCATCGGCAGGAGCGTCGCCTCGGCGCCGCCGAGATGGCGATAGAGCGGCACGCCGAGCGACGCCGCCATCGCGTGGGCCGCGGCCATCGAGACAGCGAGCGTCGCGTTGGCGCCCAGGCGCGTCTTGTCAGGCGTGCCGTCGAGCTCGATCAGGCGCCGGTCGAGCGCGGCTTGGTCGTCGGCGGCCGTGCCGACGAGGGCGCTCGCGATCTCGCCGTTGACGTGCGCGACCGCTCGCATGACGTCGAGACCGCCGAAGCGCGCGCCACCGTCGCGAAGCTCGTGCGCCTCGCGCGTGCCCTTCGAGGCGCCCGCCGGCGCCATCGCCAGCCCGACTGCACCATCGCCCAGAGTCACCTCGGCCTCGACGGTCGGCCGCCCGCGGCTGTCCCAGACGCGCCGGCCCTGGATCGAGCGGATGACGAAAGGATTCATGCGTGCAGCGTCTTGCGCCAGCGGGCGCCGACCGCCTGAAGGCGATCGACGGGATCGCGCAGGAGGGTCCGTGCCACCGTGCGCACGGTGGTGCGCTGCGCATCCTCGGTGAGGTATTCGACCGGCGACTTGCCGTCGACGCGGGCCAGCAGCAGGCCGGGCAGAAGCGCGGCCGCGCGTCGCTCGATCGCCTCGCGCGGCTCCCACTCGACGCCCCCGAGATAGGCGTCGGCCAGCGCATCGAACGCGGCCAGGAACGCGGCCGTCGCCGGCGGATTCCACAGGCACTTGAGCAGCAGGTGGTTGAGGCAGAAGGCGATGTCGAAGGCCGGATCGCCCCACCACGCGCATTCGGCATCGAGCAGCACCGGCCCATCCCTGCCGACGAGGATGTTCTTCGGGCTCGCGTCTCCGTGGACGAGAGCGACACGGTGCGAGCGCGTCGTCGCGACCAGCGCCTCCAGCGCTGGCGCGAGATCGGCATGGCGCCGTGCCGTCGCGAGCAGGTAGGGCTCGAGGCGGATGTCGAAGAAGATCGCATCGCTGTCGAACTGCGCCGCGAGCTCTCCGCGCGCCGCCGAGTAGGCGTGGATGCGCGCCAGCACGCGGCCGACGGCGCGCGCGGTGCCGGCGTCGGCGACGCCGTCGCGCAGGCTCTCCTTCCAGAGGCGGTACTCGCTCGGCGGCAGGTAGCTCATCACCAGCACGCCGAGGCCGGGATGCTGCCCGAGCACCTTCGGCGCGCAGCCGGGCACCGCCTCGTCGGCGACCTGCATCCAGCGCGCTTCGTAGCGGTTGCGGTCGATCGGCGCCTGCCAGTCGGCCGCAACGCGCAGCCTGGCGAGCGCGCGCTTGGCGCAGACCGGCCCGCGCGCGGTGTCGATGCGCCAGATGTCCGAAGACACGCCGCCGGTCATCGGCTCGCCGCGCAGCGTCTCGGTGCCCGCCAGGCCGAGCTCACGCAGCGCCTGCGCGAACGGCGCGGGAAGCTCTGCGCCGGGCAATGGCGCTGCGCCCTCAGACGCGAGCATGACCCGCCTCGACCAGCTTGACGAGGGCATGAAGCGCCTGGTTGGCGGGCGTCGCGATGCCCAGCTCGCGACCGCGACGAACCACGAATCCATTGAGATGGTCGATCTCGCTCGGCTTCCTGCGCGCCATGTCCTGCGCGGTCGACGAGAGCTGCGCCGGCATGGCGCCGGCGATGCCTTCCATCGCCTCGAGCGAGCGCGCGAGCGGCAGGTCCACGCCCTCGGCGGCCGCCAGCGCCACGACCTCGGCCACCACCGCGCGCTGCAACGCACGCACCTCGGGAAGCGCCGCCAATGCGGAGTAGCTCGCCTGCGCGAGGCCCGAGATCGCGTTGTAGGCGCAGTTCACCATCAGCTTGGACCAGAGCTCGGCCATCACGTCGGCCGAGATCCGCACCGGCACGGCGCCGGTGGCGAAGAAGTCGACCAGCGCCTGCAGCGGCGAATCGTCGGAGTGGCCGGCGAGCGCACCGATGACGAGATCGCCGCGACCGTGATGGCGCACGAGGCCGGGGCCGCCCATCGACGTCGCGACGTACACGACGGCCGGCACGACGGTGCGGCCGACGATGCGCGCGATCGCCGACGCGTTCTCGACACCGTTCTGCAGGCTGAGCACGACCGCGCCCGGCGCGACGTGCGACGCGAGGGCGTGCGCCGTGGTCTCGGTGTCGGTCGACTTGACGCAGAAGAGGATCAGATCGGCGTCGCCCGCCGCAGCGATGTCGGCGCTGGCCTCGACCCGGATCGATTCGACGCTGCCGCCCTTGTCGAGGCGCAGGCCCTCGCGGGCGATCGCCTCGACGTGCGCCGGCCGCGCGATCAGGACGACGCGGTGGCCGGCGCGCGCCAGCATCGCGCCGAAGAAGCTGCCGACCGCGCCGGCACCGACGACGGCGACTTTGGAAAAGGTTCGAGCCATGCGCGAGCGCGTCAGGAGGCGAAGCGATCGATCTCGGTCGGGATCATCTGCAGCAGGCTCACCGGGTTGCCGGCGTCGCGGCGATCGCGAAACGCGTGACGACGTCGGGATTGCTGCCGGCGTCGTGGAGGACACCGGAGCCGGCGATCCCAAAGAGCAACGACCGTCGCGGTGTTTCCAAGATGTCGATCGACTTTCGGCGCGAGGCTCGATACGCGGCCAGCAGGGTCGCCGCCGCCGTCCAAGTCTACCCGTGCTCGCGGCAGACGCCGGCAGCGCGCGACGCTCGTCGGGCGGCTCAGCTTCGCCCCGAGCGACGGCTCCTCGGCTGCAGCTTGTCGACCTCGGCAAGCTGCTGCCTGAGCAGGATCAGCAGCGAGCGCGCGTGCTCGACCGGCAGGCGCAGGCAACTGGCGAGCGCCTCGTCGCGCACGGGGTGCTGCAGGACGGCGACGTCGAGGGCGAGCTCGACCATTCCCTTGTCGTGGCGCATGGATTTCAGGCGCTGCACTTCGATGTCGTAGGTCTTCACGCTCGCTCTCCACGCGGGTCGATGGCCGATTGTCCGGGCACGCGCGTCGACGTGATGGACGACACTGCGGCCCCGTGTCGTCGATCGCGCCCGAGACCGCACCGACCCGCTCGCGAAGAGCGAAAGCGCTGCGCTGGCCGGTGTTCTCGGCGAACACCAGGGCAGCGACCCGCCCGCGATCAATCGCTACGTGACCCGGCGCTGAGCATCTCGCTTGGCGGCATACATCGCCGAGTCGGCGCGGTGCAGCAGCGACTCGGTCGAGTCGCCGGCGTGCGCCGCCGCCGTGCCGATGCTGACCGTGACGGCGAGACCGGGCGCGATGCCGCCCCAGTCGAAGCCGGCGACGGCGAGCGAGATGCGTCGACACACGCGGGCCGACTCCGCCTCGTCGGCGCGCTGGAAAAGGATCGCGAACTCATCGCCGGAGAGGCGCGCGACGACGTCATGCTCGCGCGTGGCCTGGAGCAGGACCGAGGCGACCGTCCTGAGAACGAGATCGCCGACGTGATGCGAATGGCGATCGTTGACGGACTTGAACCTGTCGACGTCGATGTAGGCGATCGACATCGGCGCACCGCTGGCCGACAGCGCCGCGAGCACCGGACGAAGCCTTTGCTCCAGGCAGCGGCGGTTCGCCAGTCCGGTGAGCGAGTCCTCGAGCGAGAGCCGCTCGAGATGCCGCGACATGCCCTCGAGCTGCTCGACGTTGCGCTCGGCCATGCGCAGTCCAGGTTCCACTCGACAGCGCGCTCGCGGCTCTCGAGGCTTTCGGCGCGGATCCTTTCCTCGCGCGCGCGCAGGCTTCGCATCGCCTCCAACGCCTCGGCCGTTTCGCCGAGCTGCTCGTGGATCTGGCTCAGCAGCAGATGGCCGAGACAGGCCATCTGCTCGTACTCGAGGTGCTGTGCCATCCCGACGAGCACCGCGCACTCCGCCGCGGCCTCGCCGAGCCGGCCACGCGACCAGGCCAGTTCGGCGCGCACCCAGTGCTCGAACGCATGCCCGAGCGTGGGCGCGCTGTCGCTGCCGAGCCGGTCGCGCGCCTGCGCGAGAAGCGCATCGGCCTCCTCGGGCGCGCCGGCCCATGTCTTCATGAGCGCCGAGGTCAGCGACCAGGCGGCGAGCCCGGCGTCCTCGCCGCCGACGAACAGGCCCGACGAGGCGCCGCGGTTCACGAGTGCTTCGCAACGCGCGTGGCGGGCCGCCATCCGGTCGAGCGCGGGCAGCGTGCCCGTGCGGCTTCGCGTCATGACAGCGCCGACCGCCTCCACCAGCACTTCGTTGATCAAGGGCTGGAATGCACTCACCCGGCCGGCCGAGGCCTCGGCCCACTCGACTGCCACGGCGAGCGCCTGGTCGGCCTTGACGAAGTCGCGGCCCCACAGATAGGCCAGTCCGAGATAGTTGAAGAGGAGCGCCTTGTGCGACGCGGTGGCTCCCGGCCCGGCCAGTCGCACGCTGATCAGCGCCGACTCCACCGCCTCCTCGTTGCGACCGAGGCAGGTGGAGGCGTGCGCGAGCGTGGAGAGCGCGCCCGACTCGCCGGTGCTGTCGCCGATCGTTCGAAAGAGCCGTGCCGCCTGCTTGGCGCGTCCGTGAGCCGCCCTGAACCTCGACCCGAGGCGATCGAGATGAGCGAGGAAGAGAAGTGCCTTGGCCTGGCGATGGTGATCCTGCCGGCCCTCGGCCTCGGCGAGCGCGGCGAGGGCGATCTCGCACGCCCGCTCGGGATCGGCGTCGTCGAGCGCGGCATGCGCCGGTTGCAGGACGTCTTCGCCCTCGAGCGCAGCGGCGATCGAATCGCGAGCCGGAATGGGACAAACCTTGCCGTGCATCGAAGCTGCGGTCGCCCGCGGGGCTCTCGGCTCAGGGTCGCTTGGCGGTCTCTGACGCCCGCTGATGCTCGGTCCACAGACCGCGGCACTGGCGCTGCAGGGCGGACGAAGCCGGTGCCGACGCGCTCGACGGCGCCTTCGCCACCCGCTTCTGTTCGGCGACGTAGGCCGGATCGGCGCGCAGCTTCGCGAGCCGCGCCATCGCCCGGTCGTCGGGCTTGATGCTCCACAGGTCCAGGTAGGCCTCGTCGCGGTGCCCCTTCATCGCCGGATTGCCCGCTTCGCACTCGACATAGCTGCGGTCGTAGTGGGCGAGCGCCTTGGCGTCGTAGGGCCGCGCCTGCGCCGGCCCGGCCGCGACCGACATCGCAAGGGCGGCGAAGAGGAGCGGAAGGAGGGTGCGCAAGTTCGTCGTCATGATCGTCGTCGTGTCGGCTCGCATGTCGGCCAGCCGGGATGTTCGCACGGGCACAGGGACAGGCCGCCGGCGTCGGCACTCGGTTGATGCCGCATCTGTCGACCACTGCACGGAGCGACGCGGCCAGGCTAGAAGACGGTGTGCACGAAGATGCCGAGCGAACCCTTCTTCAGCCGCATGGTGAGGCGGTCGTCGCCGTCGAGTCGGATGCCGAGACCGCGATTGAGGAAGATGCGCGACCGAGCCGGCTTCCATTCGAGGCCGAACTTGCGCTCGGGCTGCGGACCGAGGGTGGCGCCGGTGGCCCGCTCGATCAGGCTGCCGGCCCTGGCGACAGTGCCGCCGGGCGTGCTGCGCAGCCCGATCGTCAGGGTCGGTGCAGGAGGAACGTAGGCGACGACCGGATCGATCGGCACGTCGCCGGGCCTCAGCGTGCGTACCGGGGCGTCGAACGACACGCCCAGGTCGAGCTTGCCGCGCGAGAAAGCCGAGCGGAAGCTGCCCTCGGACAACGACGAGCGCGCCGACCAGCGCATCTCCGCATCCGGGGCGGGCAGCGACGCTGCCGTCGCGGGGGCGCTCGCCGTCGACTCGGGCGAGGCATCGCCCGCCGCCGCCACCGGGCTCCCCATGGCCGGAGCCCCGACCAGGGAGGTCATCGACAGCGCCAAGATCGTTGCGATACCCGGACCTCGAAACACGATGGCTCCAGAGAGTTCGTCGTCCCGAAGGTACCCGAAGGCCCGGTGCGGTGCACGGCCCGCAGGCGTAACGGCTGGTGAGACCAGCGCCAGTTCGCAAGTAGGAAGACACCGACGCGCCGCACGGGAGCGGGCGCCAGCCGATCAGCGCTTCTTGCCGAGCTCGCGCCAGGAGCTCTCGCCCACCTCGACGCCGTATTTCTCGGCCGCGGCCTTGATGCGCGTCCAGGCTTCGTCACGCTCGGCGTCGGTGACGCCTTCGACCTGGTCGAAGCGGGCGATGGCGTTGCGCACGTGACTCGCGTTCTCGATCGGCTCCTTGCGCTGCTTGGAGAACGCGAACCTGGAGTCGTCGATGTCGTTTCGCTTCTCGGCGGTGAGCTTGCTCATGGTCTGCCTGTCCTCTCGTGAGTCGACCATGCATGGATGCCGGCAAATGCCGTTCCCGAGGCGGCTATTGCAAGGTCATCAGCGTCGCGTTGCCGCCGGCGGCCGCCGTGTTGATGCTGAGAGAGCGCTCGACCACGAGCCGCTCGAGGGCGATCGACGCCTCGCCCGGCGAGAGCCCGTCGACACCGACGATGGCGCCCGGCCGCGAGGCCAGCCGCGCCAGGACTGCCAGCCGCGCTTCGCCGCTCCCGTGGTGCAGCACGGCGTCGAACTTCACCGACGCGTCGGTCCAGTCCGCCACAAGCTCGATCCGCTCGCGCACCGCGGCGGGCAGGCGCGCGTGCAGCGCCCGTGCGCGGTCCGGCCAGAGCGCCGCGCTGCCGACCGAGAGCACGGCGGCGAGCTGGACGAGCCGGTCGACCTCGTCGTCGGCGAGGCACAGCACCGCGTCGCGCGGCAGCAGGCTGTAGAGATTGCGCTCGCCGGTCGGGCCGCGCAGGACGCGGCTCGACCCTGCGCGCGAACGGGTCGCGAACCGATCGCAGGCGTCGACCACCGATCGAGCGGACTCCGCTTCGGCCCAGCGTCGAAGCGCCGCGGCAGCACCCGCCTGCGGCGCGACGACGCCGGTACCGTCGTCGTCGCCCGCCGCGTCCAGCGCACGCACCATGACGTGGTCGGGGCCGTGCGCGAGCAGGCGATGGAGATAGAGCGGCCCGCCCGCCTTCGGCCCGGTCCCCGAGAGCCCCTCGCCGCCGAAAGGCTGGACGCCGACGACGGCGCCGACCATGTTGCGGTTGACGTAGACATTGCCGGCACGGGCGTGCGCGACGACCTGCGCAATGGTCTCGTCGATGCGGGACTGGACGCCGAGGGTGAGGCCGTAGCCGGTGGCGTTGATCTGCTCGATCGTCGCGGCGAGTCTCTCGCGCGGGTAGCGCACGACGTGGAGCACGGGCCCGAAAACCTCCCGTTCGAGCTCCGCGAGGCGCTCGAGCTCGATCAGCGTCGGCGGCACGAAGGTGCCCTCGTCCGTGGCAGCGGCGTCGCCGCGCGCCGACTGGAAGACGGCCCGGCCCTTCATGCGCATCGTCTCGATGTGCGCCTCGATGCTGCGGCGAGCGTCCTCGTCGATGACCGGGCCGACGTCGACGGCGAGCGTCGCCGGATCGCCCATCCGGCACTCGGCCATCGCGCCCTTCAGCATCGCCACGACGTGGTCGGCGCTGTCTTGCTGCACGCACAGCACGCGCAATGCGGAGCAGCGCTGGCCGGCGCTGTCGAAGGCCGAGGCGACGACGTCGCTCACCACCTGCTCGGCGAGCGCCGACGAGTCGACCAGCATGGCGTTCTGGCCACCGGTCTCGGCGATCAGCGGCACGGGCCGACCGTCCGGGTTCAGCCGCCCGGCGAGACTTTTCTGCAGCAGGCGCGCGACCTCGGTCGAGCCGGTGAACATCACGCCCTGCACGCGCGAGTCGGCCACGAGCGCAGCGCCGATCGTCTCGCCGCGACCGGGCACGAGCTGGAGCGCGGCGCGCGGCACGCCGGCACGCCGAAGCAGGCGCACCATCTCGGCGGCGACGAGCGGCGTCTGCTCGGCGGGCTTGGCGAGCACCGGGTTGCCGGCCGCAAGCGCCGCGGCGATCTGCCCGGTGAAGATCGCGAGCGGGAAATTCCACGGGCTGATGCACACGACCGGGCCGAGCGGCACGTGGGTCGCGTTGTCGAACTCGCGCTCGACCTGGGCCGCGTAGAAGCGCAGGAAGTCGACCGCCTCGCGCACCTCGGCGACGCCGTTGGGGTAGGTCTTGCCGGCCTCGCGCGAGAGCAGCCCGAGCAGGCGGGGAAGCTCGGCTTCGAGAGCGTCGGCGCCCCGGCGCAGCAGCGCAGCGCGGGCGCGCGGCTCGGTCGCGGCCCACTGCGGCGCATGCGCGGCAGCGCACGCCAGCGCGGTCTCGACGTCGGCGAGGGTCGCGTCCTGGACATGGCCGACGACGTCGCCGCGGCACGCCGGGTTCAGCACGGGGGCGGTGACGCCGACCGC
>JBBSBZ010000138.1:0-9130 GCA_038250795.1 Burkholderiales bacterium
CTCGGGGAAGGCGTTCTCCTCGGCACAGAACACCTCGTCCATGACGATCTCGCCGGTGATCGAGGCGCGCAGCCCGACCTTGCCGTGGATCACGGGGGCCGAGAGGCCCTTGGCGCCCTTGTCGAGGATGAAGCCGCGGATCGCGCCTTCGTCGTCCTTGGCCCAGACGACGAACACGTCGGCGATCGGCGAGTTGGTGATCCACATCTTCGCGCCGCTCAGGCTGTAGCCGCCGGCGACCTTGCGCGCCCGCGTGATCATGCTGCCGGGGTCGGAGCCATGGTTGGGCTCGGTGAGGCCGAAGCAACCGATCCACTCGCCGGTCGCGAGCTTCGGAAGGTACTTCTGCTTCTGCGCCTCGGTGCCGAAGGCGTTGATCGGCACCATCACGAGCGAGCTCTGCACGCTCATCATCGAACGGTAGCCCGAGTCGACGCGCTCGACCTCGCGTGCCACCACGCCGTAGCAGACGTAGTTCATGCCGCCGCCTCCGTACTGCTCGGGGATGGTCGCGCCGAGCAGGCCGAGCTCGCCCATCTCCTTGAAGATGGCGACGTCGGTGGTGCCGTTCCTGAACGCCTCAGTCACGCGCGGCAGGAGCCGGTCATGCGCGTAGGCATGCGCCGCGTCTCTCACCGCGCGCTCGTCGTCGGTGAGCTGCTGATCGAGCAGCAGCGGGTCGTCCCAGTGAAAGCTCGCCTTGTTCGACTTGGCCATGATGTGTTCCCTTCTCCGTCTGCGCGTGTTCAATCGGGGACGACGGCCGTGACCTCGATCTCGACCTTGGCGCGATCTTCCATCAGCGCCGTCACCTCCACCGCCGTCATGGCGATGTCGAAGTTGCCGACGATCTCGCGAAACGCCGCGCCGACGGCACGGCCGGCGGCGAGGTACTCGCGCTTGCTCGTCACGTACCAGGTCATACGCACGATGTGCTCGGGCTTCGCGCCGCCGGTGCGCAGCACGGCGGCGACGTTCTCCAGCGCGACCCTGGCCTGCGCGCCGAAGTCGTCGCTCGCGAAGACGCCGTTCGCGTCCCAGCCGACCATGCCGGCGACGTAGACCTGCCTGCCGCGGACGGCGACGCCGTTGGCGTAGCCCTTCGGCCGCGGCCAGCCTTCGGGCAAGAGCGCTTCCTTCATCGAGTCGTCTCCTTGTCGTTCATCGATTTCAGCAGGTCGCGGCCGATGATGAGCTGCTGCACCTCGCTCGCGCCCTCGTAGATGCGCAGCGCCCGGATCTCCCGGTAGAGCTTCTCGACGGTCTCGCCGCTTTTCACACCGAGGCCGCCCCACATCTGCACCGCCGCGTCGATCACTTGCTGCGCGCCTTCGGTGGCGGCGAGCTTGGCCATCGCCGCCTCTCGCGTGACATTGCCACCCTGGTCGCGCAGCCACGCGGCGCGGTAGGTGAGGAGTGCGGCGGAGTCGATCGTAGTCGCCATCTCGGCGAGCTTGGCCTGCGTCAGCTGGAAGTCGGCGAGCACGCCCTTGAACATCCTGCGCGTCGTTGCGCGGTGCATGGCCTCGTCGAAGGCGCGCCGGGCGAAGCCGAGCGCCGCCGCCGCCACGGAGGTCCGGAAGACGTCGAGCGTGCGCATCGCGACCTTGAAACCCTCGCCCTCGGCGCCGATGCGCTGCGATGCGGCGACGCGGCAACTCGAGAAGCGCAGGCGCGCGAGCGGATGAGGCGCGATCACCTCGATGCGCTCGGCGACCTCGAACCCGGGCGCGCCGGCGTCGACGATGAAGGCGCTGATGCCGCGCGCGCCGGCCTCGCCCGTTCTGGCGAACACCACGTAGAAGTCGGCGATGCCGCCGTTCGAGATCCACGTCTTCTCGCCGTCGAGGACGTAGCCGTCGCCGTCGGCGCGCGCGGCGCAGGCCAGCGCGGCGACGTCGGAGCCGGCTTCGGGCTCGGAGAGCGCGAACGCCGCGATCGCCTCTCCCTTGGCCACGCGCGGCAGGTAACGCGACTGCTGCTCCTTCGTGCCCGCGAGGCTGATCGCGCCCGAGCCGAGGCCCTGCATCGCGAAGGCGAAGTCGGCCAGGCCGTCGTGGCGGGCGAGCGTCTCGCGGATCAGGCAGATCGCGCGCGTGTCGATCGCGTCCTCGCTGCCGCCGTGGGCGCGGCCGCCGACGGCATGCGCCAGCCAGCCCGCGCCACCGAGGGCGCGCACGAGCGACCTGCATTCGGCATCGACGTCGCTGCCGTGCACATGAGCGACGTGCGTTGCGGCCCAGGCGTCGAGCTCGCGTGCCAGCGCCGCATGCTTCGGCGCGAAGAACGGCCAGTCGAGATAGCGCGTGTCGCTCATCTCAATTGCCCTCGAACTTCGGCCGCTGCTTTGCGACGAAGGCTTCGTAGGCGCGCGTGTAGTCCTGGGTGAGCATGCAGATCGCCTGCGCCTGCGCCTCGGCCTCGATGGCCTGCTCGATCGTCATCGCCCATTCCTGGTGGAGCATGGTCTTGGTGATGCCGTTGGCGAAGGTCGGGCCGGCGGCGAGGTCGCCGGCGAGCGCCGTCGCCTCTTCAAGCAGGCGCGCGGGCTCGACCAACCGGTTGAAGAAGCCCCAGCGCTCGGCCTCCTCGCCGCCGAGCGAGCGGCCGGTGTAGAGCAGCTCGCTCGCCCGCCCCTGGCCGATGATCCGCGGCAGCATCGCGCACGCGCCCATGTCGCAGCCGGCGAGGCCGACGCGGTTGAAGAGGAACGCGGTCTTGCTGCGTGCAGTGCCGACGCGCAGGTCGCTCGCCATCGCCAGGATCGCGCCGGCGCCGGCGCACACGCCGTCGATCGCCGCGACGATCGGCTGCGGGCAGACGCGCATCGCCTTGACGAGATCGCCCGTCATTCGCGTGAACATCAGCAGCTCGGGCGCCTTCAGCCTGACGAGCGGGCCGATGATCTCGTGGACGTCGCCGCCCGAGCAGAAGTTGTCGCCGGAGCCGACGAGGACGACAACCTTCACGTCGCTCGCGTGGCGCAGCCGCTCGAAAAGGTCGCGCAGCTCGGCGTAGGAGTCGAAGGTGAGCGGGTTCTTGCGCTCGGGACGGTCGAGCGTGATCGTCGCGACGCCGCCCTCGGCCTGCCAGCGGAAATGCTTCGCCGCGTAGTCGGCGAGCGGACGCCGGTTGCCGGCGGCGAGCGCGGGGTCGAGCGCCGAAGGGGCGGTGGAACTCATGGCGCTTTCTCCTGAGCCGGGGTGTCGCCGTCGAGCAGGTGCGAGCGCAGATCGCCCAGCTTGGCATAGAGGTCGCGCACGGCGTCGGAGTCGAAGCCGGCGAAGAGCTCGCGGATCCAGCGCTCATGCTCGACCGCGATCTCGTCGAAGCCGGCTCGTCCAGCGGGCGTCAGGCGAACGTTCCAGAGCAGGTAGTTCTCGTGGCTGTTGTCGCGCTTGACCCAGCCTTCCTTCTCGAGCTCTTCGGTGATCTGCGTGAGGTTGCCGCCGACGATGCGCATCAGCCGCGACAGGTCGACCATCCGCATCGCCGCGTTGACACGGCTGAGCTGCGAGAGGTAGTCGAAGCGAGCGAGCGAGATGCCGAAGCGGTCGACGAGGCGCTTCCTCACCTCGTTCTCGATCTGCGTGGTGCTGGCGAGCAGGCGCATCCAGAGCTGCAGCACGTCGCTGTCGCCGGCCGCAGGAGCGACGGCGCCGTCGCCCCAGGTCCGGGCCTGTGCGTTCTTGTCTGTCATGTCTTCGTTCTCGTCGTCATGGTGGCCCGGCCCGAGTCAGACGCCGAGCGCCTTGTTCGCCGCCGCGAGCGGGCTCAGCCCGCCGGTCTGCGCCGCCGCCGCGCGCTCGCGCTCGAGGTTGCGCTCGAGCTGCATCTTCGCCGCCCGGTACTGCTTCGGCCAGGCGATGTCGGTATAGCCGATCTTGGCCGCCTCGAGCAGCGTCCACGCCGGATTGGCGAGGTGCGGCCGTGCCACGGCGCACAGGTCAGCGCGACCGGCGGCGATGATGCTGTTGATGTGGTCGGCCTCGGAGATCGCGCCGACCGCGATCGTCGGGATGCCGGCCTCGTTCCTGATGCGGTCGGCGAACGGCGTCTGGAACATGCGGCCGAAGACCGGCTGCTCCTTCTTGCTGACCTGTCCCGACGAACAGTCGATCAGGTCGGCACCGGCGGCCTTGAAGATGCGCGCGATCTCGACCGCGTCGTCGGGCGTGATGCCGCCCACGACCCAGTCGTGCGCCGAGATCCGCACCGACATCGGCAGGGCCTTCGGCCAGACCGCACGGACCGCGCGGAACACCTCGAGCGGATAGGCGAGGCGATTCCCGATCGTGCCGCCGTACTGGTCGGTGCGCTGGTTGGTGAGCGGCGAGATGAACGAGCTGAGCAGGTAGCCGTGCGCGCAGTGCAGCTCGAGCCAGTCGAAGCCTGCCTCGGCGGCATAACGCGTCGAGCGCACGAAGTCGTCGCGCACGCGGTCCATGTCGGCGCGGGTCATCGCCCGCGACCAGTCGCTCACGCCGTCGAGGTACTGCTGCGGCGAGGCCGAGATCAGCTCCCAGTTGTCGTGCTCCAGCGGCTGGTCGATGCCGTCCCAGGCGAGACGCGTCGATCCCTTCGCGCCCGAGTGGCCGAGCTGCAGGGCGATCTTCGCGGCGCTGTTGGCGTGGACGAAGTCGACGATCCGCTTCCAGGCGTCGCGCTGGGCGATGTTCCACAGGCCCGGGCAGCCGGGCGTGATGCGCGCCTCGGGCGACGGGCACGTCATCTCCGCGAACACCAGCCCCGCGCCGCCCATCGCGCGCGCGCCGAGGTGGACGAGGTGGTAGTCGCCCGGGATGCCGTCGACCGCCGAGTACTGCGCCATCGGCGAGACGACGATTCGGTTGGCCAGCGTCACGCCGCGCAGCCTGAACGGCGTGAGCATCGGCGGCACCGACGATTGCGCCGCCGCGCGCGCCGGCAACCCCGCGCGCTCGGCGATCCAGGCCTCGTAGTCCTCGACGTAGTCCTTGTCGCGCAGGCGCAGGTTCTCGTGGCTGATGCGCTGGCTGCGCGTCAGGAGGGAATAGGCGAACTGCTCGGGCGGCAGGGCAACGTAGCGGTCGACGTGCTCGAACCACTCGGTCGAGTTGCGCGCCGCGTTCTGGATGCGCAGCACCTCGATGCTGCGCAGGTCCTCGTAGTGCTTCAGCGCCGCGGACAGATCGCCCGGATGCTGGCTGATCGAGCGAGCAAGCTCGATCGAGTCCTCGAGGGCGAGCTTGGTGCCCGAGCCGATCGAGAAGTGCGCGGTGTGGGCGGCGTCGCCCATCAGCACGATCGGCACCGGCCCGTGCTCGCCCCTTTCCTGTCCGTCGAGCCAGTGCACCCAGCGCTCGCAGACGACGCGCGGGAACTTGATCCACTGCGAGGAGCCGCGCAGGTGCGACGCGTTGGAGAGCAGCTTGTGGCCGTCGAGCTGCTTCGCGAAGAGCTTCTCGCAGAAGGCGATCGCGTCTTCCTTTTCCATCGTCTCCAGGCCGGCGGCGCGCCACACCGGCTCCGGCGTCTCGACGATGAAGGTCGAGTGCGTGTCGTCGAAGCGGTAGGCGTGCGCCTGGAACCAGCCGTGCTCGGTTTCCTCGAAGGCGAAGGTGAAGGCGTCGAAGAGCTTGGTCGTGCCGAGCCAGACGAAGCGGCACAGGCGCACGTCGATGTCGGGCCGATAGGTCTGGGCAAACTCGCCGCGCACGCGGCTGTTGAGGCCGTCGCTGGCGATCACGAGATCGGCGTCGGGGAAGTCGCGCGCCGACTTCACGTCGGTCGAGAACACGAGCTCGACGCCGACCTCCTCGCAGCGCTCCTGCAGGATGTTGAGCAGGCGCTTTCGGCCGATGCCGCAGAAGCCGTGGCCGCCCGAAGTGATCTTCGCGCCGCGGATGTTGACCTCGATGTCGTCCCAGTGGTTGAACGCGTCCAGGATCTTCGCTGCGCTCTGCGGGTCGGCGACCTGGAGGTTGCCGAGCGTCTGGTCGGAGAACACGACGCCCCAGCCGAAGGTGTCGTAGGGGAGATTGCGCTCGACGACGCGGACGCGATGCGACGGATCCTGCTGCTTCATGAGCAGGGCGAAGTAGAGCCCCGCCGGGCCGCCACCGAGACAGACGATGTTCATGGCGCGATCTTCGCTCTTCCGCAGCAGGAGTTCACAGCGACAGGCCGCCGACGCTGCTGCCGCCGCAGACATAGAGCACCTGGCCGGTGACGAAGCCATTGCCGCGGTCGGCGAAGAACGAGACGGCGCGCGCGACGTCGTCGGCCTCGCCGAGGCGGCGCACCGGCATCGACTCGGCGAGCGCCTTCTCGCGCTCGCTGCCGGCAGCGATGACGTCGTGGAACATGGCGGTGCGGATCGGCCCGGGGGCCACGACGTTGGCCGTGATGCCGTCGGGCCCGAGTTCCAGCGCCCAGGTGCGCATCATGCCGATCAGGCCGGCCTTGGTTGCCGAATAAGCGGTTCGCGTCGGCAGGCCGAGCGCGGCGCGCGACGCGATCGCGACGATGCGGCCGAAATGCGCTGCGCGCATCGCCGGCAGCGCCGACTGCACGAGCGCGATCGCGCTGCCAAGGTGGAGCTCGACGAGCGCATCGAGGTCGTCGAGCTCCACCTGGGCGAGCGACGCCGCGCGGATCGCGCCGGCGTTGTGGACGACGGTCGTCGGCGCGAAGCGGCGTGCGACGTCGGCGGCGACCGCGGCGGTCGCCGTGCGATCGGCGAGGTCGACCTCGATCGCGTGCAGGCGCGGGTGGTCGAGCGTGCCGGCCGCGCGATCGAGCGAGACCACGGTCGCGCCCTCGCCCAGCAATCGCTCGCAGATCGCCCGGCCGATGCCGGCGCTGCCGCCGGTGACGAGCGCGACCCGCTCGCCGTTCGCCCTCGCGGCATCGCTCACGCGGCGTCCTCGACCAGCGCGAGCACGCGCAGCGGGCTGCCGCTGCCCTTCTCGATCTTGAGCGGCGGGCAGATCAGGAGCGCGCCGGTCGGCGGCAGGAGGTCGAGGTTGGCGAGGCACTGCAGGCCGTAGCGACCGGCGCCGTGCATGTAGTAGTGGCACGGGTACGGCGGCCGCAAGTGATAGCCCTGGCCGGCGTCGGTGCCGATCGCCTCCGAGCCGAAGCCGAGCACGCCGCGCTCCTCGACCAGGAAGCGCACCGCCTCGGTCGACGGGCCCGGTGTGTGCTGGCCGGTCTCGTCGAAGTTCTGGTAGGCCTCCGGGTCCTTGCGCTTGGACCAGTCGCTGCGCATCAGGAACCACGCGCCTTCGGGGATGCGGCCGTGCATCGATTCGAACGCCTCGATGTCGTCGACGGTGAGCAGGTAATCGGGATCGGCGGCGACCTGCGCCGAGCAGTCGATGACGCACGCCGGCGCGACGAAATGCTCGGCCGGAATCGTGTCGACCGAGTTGTTCGCCAGGTCCCGGCCCGAGATCCAGTGGATCGGCGCGTCGAAGTGCGTGCCGGTGTGCTCGCCGCACGAGAAGTTGTTCCAGTACCAGCCCGGGCCGCGCGCGTCGTAGGCCGACACCTCCTCGATCCGGAACGGCCAGCACTGGCCCATCTCGGGCGGCAGCGCGATCTGCGGGAACGCGGGCGAGAGCGTCTGCGTCAGGTCGACGACGCGGATGCGCCGACTGGCGAGCGCCGCGGCGAGTTCGGCGAGCAGAGACGGACGGGCTGCCGGTCGCGCCTTCAGCTTCGCCGCCGCGGCGGCGGAAGTGGCGGTTGTCATGGGCCAAATGGTCGCATGACTGCGGCCCTCCGGGCGACGGGCCCGTCCGGGTTGGTCCGGGTCGGCCCGTCGTCCCTTCAACCGGATCGCGGACACCATCCGCGGCAGCGGCGAAGAATGGCAAGGCCGACGCGCTGCGCGACGATCTCGTCGCCCTCTTCAGGAGACAGAACAAGAGCGGCAGCGACGACCGCACGAAGGTGACCGCGACCTTCCTGCGAGTGACCGTCGCCGTGCAGTAGCGACCTGCAGTCTACGCCGCGACGATCCGCTCGGCGAGCCGCACGAGGCTCCGGTCGCTGCCGGCGGGGCCGAGCAGCGAGATCCCGAGCGGTGCGCCCAGGCGCGTGCCGAGCGGCAGCGAGAGCTGCGGGAAGCCGGCGAGGCCGGCGATGCAGAGCATCTTCGTCGCCAGGTTGCGGTAGTCCTCGAGCGCCGATTCGTCGGCGCTCGCGAGCGGCGCGATGTCGGGCATCGTCGGGAGCAGGAGCACGCCGTCCCGGCCGAGCAGGAAGGCGAGGTGGGCGCGAAAACGCGCGCGAAACGCGTTGCCCTCTGCGGCCTGCGCCTCGCTCACGCCCTTCGCCCAGGCGAAGCGCTGCTCGACCCCGGGACCGAGAGGCGGATGGAAGTGGTCGATCAGTGCGCCGTCGGTGCGCCAGGCCTCGCGGCCCATCGGATGGCGAAAGCCCCAGTGCATCGCGTCGAAGCTGTCGAGCACGACCTCGATCGGCGTCGCCGCGCCGAGCACGGCCTCGACTCGGGCACGCGGCCCGCGCTGCGCCTCGATCACCTCGGGTGCGAGCAGCGCCCAGACATCGGTCGGCATCAGCAGTCGGACGCGCTCGCCGGGCAGCGGCGCGACATCGGCGCCCAGTAGCACCTCGGCGACGCGCGCGAAGGTCGGCACGTCGCGCGTGAACCAGCCGCAGGTGTCGAAGCTCGGCGCGAGGTCGTGGACGCGCTCGAGACTGATCCGGCCGTGCGTCGGACGCAGCCCGACGAGGCCGCAGTGGTTCGCCGGCGCCCGCACCGATCCACCCGTGTCGCTGCCGAGGGCGAAGTCGACGAGGCCGTGCGAAACGGCCGAGGCCGACCCGCACGACGAGCCGCCGGTGATGCGCTCGGGCGCGGCGCCGTTGACGGGCGAGCCGAAGTGCGCGTTCTGGCCGTTCATCGAGAACGCGAGCTCGTCGGTGACGGTCTTGCCGGCGAAGCGCGCGCCGGCGTCGAGCAGCCGCTGCACGCTCGGCGCCGAGGTCCTCTTGATCCCTGACATCGCGAGCACGAAGGGCTGGCCGGCGCTGGTCGGATAGCCGGCGACGTCGAACAGGTCCTTGACGCCGAACGACAGGCCCGCGAGCGGGCCCGACGCGGCGTGCGCCACGTCGA
>JBBSBZ010000139.1:0-9083 GCA_038250795.1 Burkholderiales bacterium
GCCGCGCCAGCACGCCTGGACGATCGACTGGACGAACCTCGCCAGGTTCCCGGCGCTGAAGACGAACGCTGCGCGCGCCCGGCCGCAGCGCTTCCGGTTCACGGTCGCTGGCGTCGACGTGTCGTCCGGGTCGCCGATGACTCCGTGGACCACGATCTACCACTGCGACGTGATCGCCGTGGAGGCCCTCGCCGCGCCTCCGGCAGCGGCGCCGAAGCGGAAATAGGAGATCGGCGAAAATCGACCGATGACCGAAGCCGCGCTGGACCGCCCCCGCCTCGCCAGCGCTGCCCCGAAGATCGGCTTCGTGTCGCTCGGCTGCCCGAAGGCGCTCACCGATTCCGAGCTCATCCTCACGCGATTGAGCGCCGAGGGCTACGCGACGTCGAAGAGCTTCGAGGGCGCCGATCTCGTGATCGTCAACACTTGCGGCTTCATCGACGACGCTGTCCGGGAAAGCCTCGACACGATCGGCGAGGCACTTGCCACCAACGGTCGGGTCGTCGTCACCGGATGCCTCGGCGCGAAGGCGGGGCAGGGCGGCGGCAACCTCGTGCGACAGATGCACCCGAGCGTGCTCGCCGTCACCGGGCCGCATGCCACCGAGGAGGTCATGGACGCAGTGCACGCCCATGTGCCCAAGCCACACGACCCCTTCGTCGATCTCGTTCCGGCGCCGCCGTCGTTCGGCATCAAGCTGACGCCGAAGCACTACGCCTACCTGAAGATCAGCGAAGGCTGCAACCACCGCTGCACCTTCTGCATCATTCCGAGCCTGCGCGGCGATCTCGTCTCGCGGCCCGTGGGGGACGTGCTCGCGGAAGCCGCGGCGCTGTTCGAGTCGGGCGTGAAGGAGCTTCTCGTGATCAGCCAGGACACGAGCGCGTACGGCGTCGATTTGCGCTATCGCACCGGCTTCTGGGACGGCCGGCCGGTGAAGACGCAGATGCTCGCCCTCTGCGAGAGGCTCGCCGAGATCGCCGCGCCGCACGGCGCCTGGGTTCGCCTGCACTACGTCTATCCGTATCCGCACGTCGACGACGTCGTGCCGCTGATGGCCACGGGCGGCATCCTGCCGTACCTCGACGTGCCGTTCCAGCACTCGCACCCCGAGGTGCTGCGGCGGATGAAGCGGCCGGCGAGCGGCGAGAAGAACCTCGAGCGGCTCGCGCGCTGGCGCGAGATCTGCCCCGAGCTCGTCGTGCGCAGCACCTTCATCGCCGGCTTTCCTGGCGAGACCGAGGCCGAGTTCGAGCACCTGCTTGACTTCCTCCGCGAAGCCCGCATCGATCGCGCCGGTTGCTTCGCCTACTCGCCCGTCGACGGCGCCGTCGCCAACCAGCTCCCCGGCATGGTTCCGGCCGAGTTGCGCGAGGAGCGGCGCGCCCGCTTCATGAAGGTCGCCGAGGACGTCTCGACGGCCAAGCTGCGCGAGCGGGTCGGCGCGACGATGCAGGTGCTCGTCGATTCCGCGCCCGGCCTCGGCCGCAAGGGCGGCTGGGGACGGAGCTACGCCGATGCGCCCGAGATCGACGGGCGGGTCCGCCTCCTGCCCCCCGACAAGGCGTCGAAGACGATGAAGAGCGGCGAGTTCACGCGCGCCCGGATCGTCGCCGCCGAAGGCCACGACCTGATCGGCATGCCGGTCTGAACGAGCGCGCTTGCCGCGCCTGCATCGAATGAAGAAGTACCTGTCGCGCAGCACGTCCCTGATCGCCCACCCGTATCAGCCGCCGGCGGGTTTCACCGCCGTGCAGCCGGCCGTGCACCGGGCTTCGACGGTCGTCTTCAAGGACGTCGCCGCGATGCGCGCGCGCAACTGGAAGGAGAAGGTCGGCTACACCTACGGCCTGCACGGCACGCCGACGACCTTCACGCTCGAGGAGCGGATCGCAACGCTCGAGGGCGGCCTGCAGACCCTTCTCGTGCCGAGCGGCCTGGCGTCGATCACGCTGGTCGACATGGCGCTGCTCGCCGCCGGCGACCAGGTCCTGATCCCGACCAATGCGTATGGCCCCGGCAAGGAGTTCGCGCGTCACGAGCTCGCCGCCTGGGGCATCTGCCACGCCTTCTACGATCCGATGACGCCAGCTTCACTCGCCGCCGCGATCACGCCAGCGACCAAGCTCGTCTGGATCGAGGCGCCGGGATCGGTGACGATGGAGTTTCCCGACATCACCGCGCTCGTCGCGATCGCGCGCGAGCGCGGCGTCACGACGGCGCTCGACAATACCTGGGGCGCCGGCCTCGCGTTCCAGCCGTTCTCGCTGGATCAGGGCGACGGCAGTCTGGCGGCCGTCGACATCTCGGTCCAGGCGCTTACCAAGTACCCGTCGGGCGGTGCCGACGTGCTGATGGGCTCCGTCACGACGCGCGATGAGGCGCTGCACCAGCGCATCAAGGCGACCCACATGCGAAGCGGCTTCGGCGTCGCCGGCAACGATTGCGAGCTGGTTCTTCGCTCGCTGCCGTCGCTGCCGCTGCGCTACGAGGCGCAGGCGCGCGCCGGCCTGACGCTCGCCCAGTGGTGGCGCGAGCGCCCCGAGGTCGCCAAGGTGTTGCATCCCGCACTGCCCGGATCGCCCGGGCACGAGCACTGGGCGCGCCTGTGCAGCGATGCCGCGGGCCTGTTCTCGGTGGTGTTCGACGCGCGCTACCCGGCGCAGCGCGTCGACGCCTTCGTCGACGCGCTGCGTCTTTTTCGGATCGGCTATTCGTGGGCCGGCCCGACGAGCCTCGTCGTGCCCTACAACTGGACGCTCCTGCGCGGCGCACCTTCGAGCGAGGGGACGCTGGTGCGCTTCGCGCTCGGCCTCGAAGATGTCGGTGACCTGATCGGCGACTGCCTTCAGGCACTCGCCGCGCTCGATCGCGACTAGGCGGAAGCCTGCGCGGTGCGCTCGCGCTCCCGCAGGCGCATCGTCAGCGTCGAGGGCGACATCGCGAACGACATCAGCTCGTCCGGCTCGGATCCGCGCAGGGGCACGAGGCTCTCGATCTCGAAGGCCCCCAGCAGCGTCGCCAGCGCCATCTTGATCTCGAGCAGGGCCAGCTGGCGGCCCGGGCAGACGCGCGGACCGGCGCCGAACGGCATCGCGACACGATTGGCCGAGGTCGTGCTCGGCGCGGCGTGGGCGTTCAGCCATCGGTCGGGATCGAAGCGGGTCGGGTCGGGGAAGAACTCGGCGCGAACGGTGTCGGTGCGCAGCGCGGCCCAGACGAGCGTGCCGGCCGGAACACGGACGTCGGCGATGCGCGTCTCGCGAAGAGCCTGCAGCATGAGGAAGGGCGCGACCGGTTTCAGGCGCATCGTCTCGTTCGCGCAGGCTTCGAGGTAGCGCAGTTCGGTGAGCCGCTCGAGGGTCCAGCCAGACCGCCCCGACGACACCGCGTCCACCTCGGCGCGCGCTTTTGCGAGCGCCTCCGGGTTGCGCGTCAGGAGCCAGATCGCCCAGGTCAGCGTGTTGGCGGTCGTGTCCTCGCCGGCGAGGAGCATCGTCATCACGTTGCCGGATACCTCGACGTCGGTGATGCCCGAGCCGGGATCGTCGGCTGCGACGATCATCGCCTCCAGCAGGTTGTGGGGCGCGGCACGGCGCTGCGGCTCGGCTTCCAGGCGGGCGCGCGCGTCCCGGATGAAGCCGTCGATCGCCCGGCCGACGGCGACGACGCTGCGGTCGAGCTCGCGGTCCTCGGCCGATTTCCACCAGTGCCAGGTCTGCAGCGGCGCGAGCAGGCGCCGGTAGAGGGCGGGAAAGATCTTGTCGAGATGGCTCTGGATCACCTCCTCGTCGGACTCGAGCGTGTTGACATCGGCACCGAACGCCAGGCCCGAGATCGCGTCGACCGTGAAGCGCATCAGGTCGGCCTGCAGATCGATCGCGGCACCGCTGGCCGCGGCCAGACGCCAGCGCCGCTCCAGCCGCGCCGAGACCTTGACGAGCGACGGGAAGTAGGCGCGCAGGTGACGCGGATCGAACCCCGCCATGACCATCTTGCGCTGGCGCCGCCAGGCCTCTCCCTCGGCACCGAAGACGCCTTCCTTCAGGCCGATCTCGGCCGCGATCTGGCCGAAGCGCTGGGTGCGACGAAAGCCTTCAGGCCGGTCGCGAAAGACGGCGCCGACCGCGGCGTGGTCGGTCACGACGAAGATCTTGCGCGCGCCGAGCTGGAAGCGGAAACAGGATCCGAACTGCTCCGACCAGCGCTCGACCTGAAGGTGGATGTGCGCCTTGTCGATCTGGAACAGGTTGCCGACGACGGGCAGGCCGCGGGGTCCGGGCAGGTCCGCGATCTCGCGCAGCTTCGTCGGCTCGGGCGCGATCAGTGTCTCGGTCGGGCTCGTCATGGCTTGCTTTCAGTGCTTGGAAGACACCTTGTGCCGCATCAGGCGGCCGTGCTCGCGTTCCCAGTCGCGCTTCTTCTCGGTGTCGCGCTTGTCGTGCTCGGCCTTGCCCTTGGCGAGAGCGATCTCGGCCTTGACCCGGCCGCCCTTGTAGTGGAGGTCGAGCGGCACCAGCGTGAAGCCCTTCTGCTCGACCTTGCCGATCAGGCGCTTGATCTCTTCCTTGTGCATCAGGAGCTTCTTGGTTCGGTCGGCTTCGGGCGTGACGTGGGTCGAGGCACTGCGCAGCGCATTGATGCGGCAGCCGATCAGCCACAGTTCGCCGTCCCGGATGACGACGTAGCCGTCGGTGAGCTGGACCTGGCCGGCGCGCACGGCCTTGATTTCCCAGCCGGCGAGGACGACGCCGGCTTCGTGGCGCTCCTCGATGTGATAGTCGAAGCGGGCACGGCGGTTCTCGGCGATCGACATTCGTGACGTTCGAAGGGGATGTGAGTGGCGAGACCGTCTGGCAGGGAGACGGCTTCTACAATTTGTCGATTGTATGAAGCAGGTCAGGAAGTCGGTGCTCCTCTGGTACGCGCCGCACGAGCTCTACCAGCTCGTTGTCGACGTCGAGAAATACCCGCAGTTCCTCCCCTGGTGCGAGCGAGCCGAGGTGCTGTCGCGCGACGACGAGGGCCAGACGGCGCGCCTGCACCTCGCCTACGCCGGCGTCCGACAGACCTTCACGACCCGAAACGTCCAGGTGGCCGATCGCTCGGTGGGCATCGGTCTTGTCGACGGACCGTTCTCGCTCCTCGACGGCCTCTGGCAGTTCGTGCCGCTGCCGCTGCCCGCCGGCGACGGCTCGACCGCGAACGACGCCTGCAGGATCGAGTTCGAGCTGCGCTACCGCTTCGCCAATGCCGTCCTCGAGCTGGCGATCAGCCCGGTGTTCGACCGGATCGCCGACACGCTGGTCGATTCCTTCGTGCGCCGGGCCGAGCAGGTGTATGGGCCGCGCTGATCGCGGCGCCCGCGCACGGCGATGAAGGTCGCGATGGCGGTCAGCCCGCGTGCCGGCGTCGCAGCGGAGTGGACGATCGAGATCGCCGAGCCCGCGACCGCCCACGACGCGATCCGGTCGAGCGGCCTGGCCGAGCGGTTCCCGGAGATCGACGTCGAGGCATCGGCCATCGGGATCTGGGGTCGCGCCTGCGGGCCCGATGCGCTGTTGAAGGACGGTGACCGGGTCGAACTCTATCGACCGTTGGCCATGGATCCGAACGAGGCGCGGCGCCTGCGCGCTCGCGAGTTGCGCCGGAAAAAAAAGGGCGCCTGACCGCCTAGTGGCAGTCGGTGCTGATCACGCCCTTGGTGCGGCGGGTTTCCTCGGCGCGTTGCTTGTCGTCGAGAAATTCGCGCTCGCCCTTGGCGTTCGCGCGTGCCAGGCGGATGCCACTCTCGAGCGTCGAGAGCTGGGTCTTCGCGCGCGCACAGTTGTCGGCCTTGAGGGCGGCGAGGCGCTGCTCCTCGACCTTGGCCTTGGCCGCGGCGTCGGCCTCGGCCTTCTTGCGGGCGGTTTCGAGGTCGGAGTCGGTCGTGCGCGGGGTGAGCGCGCTCGAGGCCGCCGACGAGGCGGCCGTCCCGCTCGTCACGATCGACACCGGCGCGTTCGGCACCGGCCCGGCCCGACGCGAACCCGCGGTCGGTCGGAGGAGGATGTCCTGATCGGGCGTGCCGTTGGGCGGCGGCAGGTCGCTGTACTGGACGTGGCCGGACTTGTCGCGCCACTTCCATTGTGCTTCGGCCGGCAGGCTGAGCAGCGAAGCGGCGAGAAGGGCGATCAGTGCAGCGAAAGGTCGAACCATGGTCGTGACGCACTTCATGGGGAGTCCGCGGCAGTGTAGCGGCGGCCCGCGTGGGCGGCGCAGGCGTACGCATGCAAACCGGTACTTTGCACCCGCATCCCTATAATTCGCTTTTGCGTCTGGAGCCATTCCCATGCGCCTTCTGGGCAAAGCGCTGACCTTCGACGACGTGTTGCTGGTCCCCGCGCTGTCGAGCGTCCTGCCGCGCGACACCGACCTCGCCACCCGCCTTTCCCGCAACATCCGGCTCAACATTCCGCTCGTCTCGGCGGCGATGGACACCGTCACCGAGGCCCGCCTGGCCATCGCCCTGGCGCAGGAGGGCGGCATCGGCATCGTCCACAAGAACATGACCGCGAAGCAGCAGGCTTCGGAGGTCGCGCGCGTCAAGCGCTACGAGTCGGGCGTGCTGCGCGACCCCATCACCGTGACCCCGGAGATGGCCGTGCGCGACGTGCTGGCGCTCTCGAAGGCGCGCGGCATCTCGGGCTTTCCGGTGCTCCAGGGCAAGGCCGTCGTCGGCATCGTCACCAACCGCGACCTGCGTTTCGAGACCCGTCTCGATGCGCCGGTCAAGGAGATCATGACGCCGCGCGAGCGCCTCGTCACGGTGCGCGAAGGCGCGACGCTGGCCGAGGGCAAGGCGCTGATGCACCGCGAGAAGCTCGAGCGCGTTCTCGTCGTCAACGACGCCTTCGAGCTGCGCGGCCTGATGACGGTCAAGGACATCACCAAGCAGACGAGCTTTCCCAACGCGGCGCGCGACGCTCACGGCAAGCTGCGCGTCGGTGCCGCGATCGGCGTCGGCGAGGGCACCGAGGAGCGCGCCGAGCTGCTCGTGCAGGCC
Source organism: Burkholderiales bacterium (assembly GCA_038250795.1). Taxonomy (GTDB): domain Bacteria; phylum Pseudomonadota; class Gammaproteobacteria; order Burkholderiales; family Burkholderiaceae_C; genus Schlegelella_A. The sequence continues at coordinate 7,046 of JBBSBZ010000139.1, forward strand.
GGCGTCGACGTGATCGTCGTCGACACGGCGCACGGCCACAGCGCCGGCGTGATCGAGCGCGTGCGCTGGGTCAAGCGCAGCTTTCCGAACGTCGACGTCATCGCCGGCAACATCGCGACGGGCAAGGGCGCGCTGGATCTCGTCGAGGCCGGCGCCGACGCGGTCAAGATCGGCATCGGCCCGGGCTCGATCTGCACGACGCGCATCGTCACCGGCGTCGGCGTGCCGCAGATCATGGCGATCGACGCGGTCGCCAAGGCGATCGCGGGCAGCGGCGTTCCGCTCATCGCCGACGGCGGCGTGCGCTATTCGGGCGACCTCGCCAAGGCGATCGCCGCCGGCGCCGACACCGTGATGATGGGCGGCGCCTTCGCCGGCACCGAGGAGGCGCCGGGCGAAGTGATCCTGTTCCAGGGACGCACCTACAAGAGCTACCGCGGCATGGGCTCGATCGGGGCGATGCAGCAGGGCTCGGCCGACCGCTACTTCCAGGAAGGCGAGGCGAGCGCGTCGGGCTCGGTCGGCGGCGCCAAGCTCGTCCCCGAAGGCATCGAGGGGCAGGTGCCGTACAAGGGCTCGGTCGTCGGCATCATCTTCCAGATGGCCGGCGGCCTGCGTGCGTCGATGCACTACTGCGGCTGCGCCAGCATCGCCGAGATGCACGAGAAGGCCGAGTTCGTCGAGATCACTTCGTCGGGCATCCGGGAGAGTCACGTCCACGACGTCCAGATCACCAAGGAAGCGCCGAACTATCGGGCCGAGTAGCTCGCGAAGAGGTCGCATGAAGACCCCGGATCCCGACGCTCCCGCCGCCGCCAGACGCGAGGCGGCGATGCCGTTCATCATGATCACCGTCCTGATCGACATGATGTCGATCGGCCTGATCGTGCCCGTGCTGCCCGCGCTCGTCGGCACCTTCACCTCGTCGCAGAGCGAGCAGGCCTGGTGGTACGGCGCCATCACGCTCGCGTTCAGCCTCGCCAACTTCATCGCCTCGCCGCTCCTCGGTGCCCTTTCGGATCGCTTCGGCCGCCGGCCGGTGCTGCTCCTGGGCTTCTGCGGCCTTGCGGCGAGCTTCTTCGGCACCGCGATGGCGACGGCGATCTGGATGCTGATCGCCGTGCGCGTGCTGAGCGGCTCGATGCAGGCGACGGCGCTGGTCGCCAACGCCTATGTCGCCGACATCACCGAGCCCGCCGACCGGGCGCGCCGGTTCGGCCTGCTCGGCGCGATGTTCGGGCTCGGCTTCATCCTCGGCCCGGTCACCGGCGGCCTGCTCGGCGCGATCGACCTGCGGCTGCCGTTCGTCGTCGCCGGCAGCCTGGCGCTGGTCAACCTGCTTTACGGCTGGTTCGTGCTGCCCGAGTCGCTGCCGGTGAAGAACCGAAGGCGATTCGACTGGCGCACCGCCTTCAATCCGATCACGGCGCTCGCCGAGCTCGGCCGGCTCGGCGGAATCGGCAGGCTGGCGGCGGTGATCGCGTGCACGGCGCTGTCGCAGTTCATGCTCTACACGACCTGGGTCCTCTACGCGACCTTCAAGTTCGGCTGGGGGCCGAGGGAGAACGGCTGGTCGCTGTTCGCGGTCGGCCTGATGTCGGCGCTGGTGCAGGGCTTCCTGCTCGGGCGGCTGCTCAAGCGCTTCTCGCCGCAGCGCCTGGCGATCGCCGGGCTGGTGTCGTCGACGCTGGCCTACATCGGCTGGGGTGCGGCAACGCAGGGCTGGATGATGTTCGCCGTCGTGTTCTGCAACGTCCTCGGCTTCACGGTGGCCGCGTCGATGCAGAGCATCGTCTCGAGGGCCGCCGACGAGAAGACGCAGGGCCGCACGATGGGCGCCGTGAGCGGCCTGCAGAGCCTCATGGCCGTCATCGCGCCGATGATCGGGGCGCCGCTCCTGGGGATCGTGTCGCACCTGCCGCGCGGCGACTGGCGCATCGGCGCGCCGTTCTACTTCTGCGCGCTCGTCCAGGCGATAGCGCTCGCCCTGGCCTGGACGCATTTCCACAACGCCCGCCGCAGCCGCCTCGAAGCCGCC
>JBBSBZ010000140.1:0-8921 GCA_038250795.1 Burkholderiales bacterium
GCGTCGGTGGTCGCCGAGACTGCCCCCGGCGTTGATTCGCTGGCAGAAGTTCGCCTCGGCGAGCGCGTCGCCGTGGCGTACGAGCAACCGGGCATCGCTCGCCAGATCCGCGTCCTGACGGCGCTCTCGGGCCCGGCGACGACAAGCGTCACGAACGGCCGCTTCACCATGCTCGGCCAGACCGTCGTCATCAACACCGCCGCAAGCTCGGGACCGACGACCCAGCTGGCCGGCGGCTATTCGCACGCGTCCGACGTCAGAGCCGGCGACGTGGTCGATGTCCATGGAGTCCTCGTTTTGCAGAATGACGCCTGGATCCTGTCGGCGACGCGCATCGACAAGCTGACCGGGACGCCCGCGTACCTTCGCGTCACCGGCGTCGTCGCCGGCCTCGCCGACGGGTCGACGACTTTCTCGCTCGGTGCGCTGACCGTCGATGCGAGCGCGGCGACGCTCGTCCCCGCGGGCTCCACCCTCGCCAATGGCGCCGCCGTCACGGTGCTGGCGCTGCCCGCCAGCTACCTCGCCTCGGGAGCGAACACGGCGCGCCTCGCCGCCGCCCAGATCCGGCTCGACGCGCTGAAGGAGAGCAGCCTCGACGACGCCCTGAGCGGCTCGATCTCCTCGCTCGACTCGACCGCAAAAGTCTTCGTGCTCGGAGCCCAGAAGGTCTCCTATGCAGGAGCGACGTTGTCTCCCGCCGGCGCGCTGCCGACGAGCGGCATCTACGTCCAGGTCCAGGGCCGGGTGGGCCGTGACGGCATCTTGATCGCGACGACCCTCGATCTGCACGGCGACGGGTCCGACGACGACTCGGAGCTGAGGGGCACCATCGTCGCCTTCGACGCCATCGCCAACCAGTTCAAGCTGCGCGACGTCCTCGTCGACGCGAGCACGGCGCAGCTTCGGGGCTGCCCTGGGGCCGGCCTCGGTAACGGACTCTATGTGGAGGTGCAAGGAACCCTTGCCAGCAGCGGCGTCGTCGCGACGACGATCCAGTGCGAGTCGGAGCCCGCAGGGGGCTCGATCGAGAGGCAGGGCCGATCGAGCGCCGTCGACACGTCTGCACGCACCTTCACGCTCACGCCCGAACAGGGCACAGCCCTGACAGTCCGGTGGACGGACATGACGTTCTTCGGCAACGACCTCACCCCGGCCGCGCTGTCCGGCAAGACGGTCGACGTTCAGGGATCGTTCGTCGGCACCGTGCTCATGGCAACAAAGATCAAGCTCGACGACTGATCGCCGGGTATCGAGTTGGGAACGGTGGTTCCTGCCGGGTCCGGAGGCGGGAGGCTTGTAGCCAAGGGCTGAGCGAGGTCGCCTGGCGTTGGAGATGCCGGCGACCTCGGCCGCTAGGTCGTTCCGTACTTCGTCTCGAACTCGATGCCTGCCTTCTGCAGCAGCGGCGTCGGCAGGATGCCGCCCGCACACACGATGACGGCGTCGTTGGCCAGCTCCTCGTTCCGGCCATTGATCGCCACGATGATGCTGTCCTGCTGGATGGATACAACGCGCGAGCCGAGCGCCACCTTGATCGCGTCGGCGCACCGCTGCTCCTCGAGGCGCGCTCGGTTCTTCGCCTTGACGCGGGCGAAGGCGTCGCCGCGGTAGCTGAGGGTCACCGTTGTTCCCGGCTGCTCCGACAGCGCGAGCGCTGCCTCGAGGGCGCTGTCGCCGCCTCCCACCACCATCACGGCCTGGCCGCGGTACTGCTCGGCGTCGATCAGCCGGTAGACGACCTTCGAGGACTCCTCGCCGGGAACGTCGAGCTTGCGCGGCGAGCCGCGCCGGCCGATGGCGAGCAGGACCGACCGGGTCGAGTAGCTCGCCTTGCTCGTACGCAGCACGAAGCTGCCGTCGCTTTGCCGGTCGACGCCTTCCATCCGCTCCGAGAAGGTGATCTGCAGCCCGGTCTTGTTGACGACGTCGTGCCAGAACTCGAGCAGCTTTTCTTTCTGGATCTCGCCCATGCGGACAGTGCCAACGAGGGCGAGCTTGAGCACCGCGGTCATCGCGATCTTGTTGCGCGGGTAGTGATAGACCGAGCCACCGAGGGAGTCTTCCTGCTCGATGACCTTGTAGCGCAGGCCGTGTTCGATGGCAGCCAGGCCAGCCGAGAGCCCCGCGGGCCCGCTGCCCACGATGACGACGTCGTAGTCGCCCTTCGCGTCGACCTTGCGCGCCCGGATGGATTCGATCGCCTGCCGGCCCTGCTCCGCCGCCTTCCTGATCAGGCCCATGCCGCCGAGTTCGCCGGCGATGAAGATGCCGGCCACGTTGGTCTCGAAATTGGGGCGGACGTTGGGGATGTCGACGCCACGCTTTTCAGTGCCGAAGACCAGCTTGATCGCCTCGACGGGGCAAGCCGTCAGGCAGGCGCCGTGGCCGATGCAGGCCGCACCGTTGGTCAGCACCGCCTTGCCGTTGATGATGCCGATCGCTTCCTCGGGGCAGGCCCGTGCGCACGAGCTCGAGCCGATGCAGCGAAGCGGGTCGATCACCGGATGCAGAGACTGCGGCTCGGCGAGGCCGAGGGCGATCGCTTCCCTGAGATCTTCCTCGTGTGCCCGTTCCTTGCGCTTGTGCTTGCGCATATAGAGGGCCAGCAGGGCGATCAGGACCAGCGCGTAGATGAACAGGTATTCCATGGTCTCCTGTGAGACTGCGGCGTCCTCACCTCGTCACTTTCCGGTCGATCTCCACCCTAAGCCCGGTCGATCCCACGGCCACCACGCCCGTCGCGCCCTGCAGATCGCCCTCCTGGGGCGTCGCATTGCCGCTCTTGGAGATGCGGGCGCCGACGATCACTCGCTGCGCAGTCGACAGTCTGGCCGATTCGGACATCGCCATGGCGTCGTCCAGCGTGAACTGCAGCGGCAGATCGCCTACCTTTTTGCGCAGGATTGCCAGCGGCATGCGCCCGCCCTCGACGGCGCGAGCGAAGACGAAGACGGTGTCGTCGGGCGAGACCCGGTTGCGCAGCGACGGCGCCAGGACGACGGTGCCGCTGACACGGGCTGTCGTTGCCGCGCCGTCCTCGGCGGGCGGCGCCGCCACAGCCGCCGGCAGGCCGCCGAGCTCGCGTGCTTCGGCGATGCCGCCCTTGATCTGCTGGACGAGGGCGTTGTCGCCGGGCGCGACCTCGACCAGCTTTTCCCAGTGGCGGACGGCGCCGGCATAGTCGTGGCGATCGAAGGCCGCCGTGCCGGCCAGCGCCAGCGCCTTGGGGTTCGAGCCATCGACCTCGAGCGCGCGCTCGACGAGCCGGGTCGGCTCCCCGTCGAGTCGGCGATCGGAGGCGATCGCCAGCGCGTCGGCATAGTCGGCCAGCAGGTTCGAATCGTCGGGCCGCAGGCGGAGGGCCTGCTTGAAGGCATCGACAGCCTGCGCGTGCTTGCCCAACACGACCAGCGACCGCGCCATCATCAGCCAGCCCTCGCCGTCGTCGGGCTCGCTCTTCAGGCGCTTCTCGAGCTGCGCCACCATCGCCGCGACCTGCTCCGGCTGGAGGGCGTGCGGCGCCGCCGGGGCGCCGTCCGAGCCGCCGGGATCGCCCACCGACGCCATCGGAGTGCCTCCCGAGCCGGGCCCGAAGCCGAGGCTCAGCGGCGACCCGAGCCAGGCATATCCAAACACCACGACCGCGCAGAGGAGCCCCACCAGTCCCGCGATGACGCGCCGCGACGGGCGCGCCGGCGACGCGACACCGCCCTCGGCGTCGCCTATGCAGGCGAGCAACCTGCGTTCGATCGCCTCCCGACTGTCGGCGAACTGCTCGTCAGTCAGGGCGCCGGCGCGGTGCAGCGCTCCGAGCTGCGCGAGCTGGCTGGACAGAGCCTGCACGCGCGATTCCGCGCCTTGCGGCCGGCGCGCCCAGACCGGCCGCAAAAGCAGGGCCATGGCCAGCACGACGAGTGCCGCAGCGGTGACATAAAACGCCGTCACGATCGACCGCTACCGCATCTGCGCTTCACGAAGCCGCCTGCAAGTCGTTCGGCAGGGCCTGTTCCTGACGCCGCCGCACACGGTAGCGCTTGTCGCTCAGCGCCAGCACGCCGCCAACCGCCATCATCAGGCAGCCGCCCCAGATCCAGTCGATGAAGGGCTTGTAGTAGAGGCGAACGATCCAGGCGCCCGCCTCGACCTCTTCTCCGAGCGACGCGTAGAGGTCGCGCGTCGGCCTAGGATTGATCGCCGCCACGGTCATCGGATTGCGCTGGACACGGTAGACGCGCTTTTCCGGCTGCAAGACGACTTCGGGCTTGCCGTCGCGCGTGACCTCGAGCCGCCCACGTACGCCGTCGTAGTTTGGTCCCTGGATGTCCTGGGCGCCGCGGAACGTGAAGACGTAGCCGGCGATGTCGCTGGTGTCGCCGACGGCCATCCGCACGTCGCGCTCGATCTCGTAGGTCTTCACCATGCTGACGCCGAAGGCGAAGGCGGCGACGCCGAGATGCGCAACCATCATTCCGACCATGGCGCGCGGCAGGAGGCGCAGTCGGCCGAGGTCAGCCCGCTGCGCGCCGGGTGGCCGCAATCGCTCCCACAGGTCGGTGGCAATCGAGCCGACGATCCAGAACGCCATCAGGAAGCCCAGCGTGGCCGCCGGGGAGACGCGACCCTCGATCCAGCCGGTGGCGAGGGCAGCGACCACGGCGACCGCGGCCGCCCATCGCAGCCGGCGCGCCAGGTCGGGCACCTCGGCCGATTTCCAGCGCGCCATGGGGCCGACGCCCATGAGAAAGACGATTGGCACCATGAGCGGCACGAAGACGGTGTCGAAGTACGGCGGGCCGACCGAGATCTTGCCGAGGTTCATCGCGTCGAGTGCAAGCGGGTAGAGCGTGCCGAGCAGCACCGAGAGCATCGCGACGACGAAGAGCACGTTGTTGCCGAGCAGCAGGGTCTCGCGCGAGACGAGCCCGAAGCGCGCGCCGAGGCCGACTTTGGGTGCGCGCCACGCGTAGAGGGTCAGCGAACCGCCGACGACTACGACCAAAAAGACGAGGATAAAGAGGCCACGGCGCGGATCGGTGGCGAAGGCGTGGACTGACGAAAGCACGCCCGAGCGAACCAGGAAGGTGCCGAGGAGCGAGAGGGAGAAGGCGACGATCGCCAGCAGCACCGTCCACGACTTGAAGGCACCGCGCTTCTCGGTCACTGCGAGCGAATGGATCAACGCCGTGCCGGCGAGCCAAGGCATGAACGAGGCGTTTTCCACCGGGTCCCAGAACCACCAGCCGCCCCAGCCGAGGACGTAGTAGGCCCACATGCTGCCGAGCATGATGCCGATGGTGAGGAAGCTCCACGCCGCGAGCGTCCAGGGACGGGTCCAACGCGCCCAGGTCGAGTCGAGGTTGCCGCCGAGAAGCGCCGCGACGGCGAAGGCAAAGGCCACCGAAAAGCCGACGTAGCCCATGTAGAGCATCGGCGGATGGGCGACCATGCCCGGATCCTGCAACAGCGGATTCAGGTCGTTGCCGTCGAGGGGAACCGGGAACAGACGATCGAACGGGTTCGATGTGGTCAGCATGAAGAGCAGGAAGCCGACGCTGACCATCCCCATCACCGCCAGGATTCGCGAGATCACCGGCATCGGGATGTTGCGGCTCAAGTGGGCAACGGCGAGCATCCAGACGCTCAGCATCATCAACCAGAGGAGCAGCGACCCTTCGTGGCCGCCCCAGACGCCAGCGATGCGGTACGCCAGCGGCAGGGCCGAGTTGGAATTGGCAGCGACGTAAAGCACCGAGAAGTCGTTGCGCACGAAAGAGCTCGCCAGGCACACGAAGGCGGCAGCGACAAGGACGAAATGCGCCTGGGCTGCCGGCCGCGCGAACGCCATCCAGTCGCTGCGGCCGCGTGCAGCCCCTGCCAGCGGCAGCGTCGACTGCACGATGGCCACCGCAAGCGCCAGGAGGAGCGCGATCTGGCCGAGTTCTGGAATCAAGTTCCTGTGTCCGTTCTAAAAGGCGTTCCAGGGGCCGTTTGCCGAAAGCGGCTGCCCCCAGATCGACGTAAACACGCTGCGGCCGTAGAAGAACGGCAGGCCCCAGACAAAGGTGGTGGCACCCTGCCCGGCCGACCCGGCGAGGCTGGCGAAGGCGACGCTCGAGCTGTTGAAGAGCGCATCCGCGTTGGCTACCGCGTAGTCGACCGGGGCGGTCGAGCCGAAGGCGCCGGTGAGCGTGGCCGTGCGGCGTACCACCGCCGGCGGACAGTACCAGCCGCTGCCCGACGCGGTCGTGCTCTGGCACTTCATCGGCAGAATGGAGTCGTCGAAAAAGAGCGCGTTCGAACCGCTGTCGATGTAGCTGTCGGCATAGCCCGTCGCGCCCGAGCTCGTTGCGAAGTAGAGATAGCTGACGCTCGAGGGATCGGCGTCGACATAGATTGTCGTTGCGCTCGGCGGGATCTGGTTGTTGGCTTGGGTGCCGATGCCGAAGACGAGCCGGCCCCTCGCAAGTCCGGCGCCGAGATCCGGCAGGGCCGGCAGCGAGAGGATCGTCCCGTTGTTGTCGACGGGGAAATGCACCACCGGGTTTTGGGTCTGGAGCGCACTCGCCAGCGCCGCCGGGACGCACGGCGAGCCCGGTGGCGACGGGCACGAGTAGTACAGCGTGTAGCCGCTCGAGTAGTCGCCGCGGCTGCAGGCCAGGCCGCAATCGTAGGCCAGCATGCCGATGCCTAAGATGCCGTTGGCCTGGAGCGAGGACACCGAGTTCTCCAGGCCGCCGTTGGCGGCGGCGATGCATTCGGCCGGCGCGGCGTCGGCCATCGGCATCGCGTCATCGATGAGCTGGATCGCAAGGGAGGATGCGACTTCACCGGCGACGCGCAGGTCGGCATGGGCCAGCGGGCCCCACACGGCGCCAAGCACGAACGGGTAGCACTCCAGCGCCCGGCCGGCCGGCGTCGCGCTCGCCGCGTCGGCGCCGACGGCGATGCCGGGCAGCGCCAGGCCCGCAACCGTGCTCTTCAAGAGCCGCAAACCGATCGATCCGGTGTCGACGAAGACGTGGTCGATCGTCACGCAACGGGTCGCTGAGCCAGGCTCGCAGACGGTGACGGTCACGTACGGAATGTTCGCCGCGCCGAGCGAGAAGCCGGACGGCGGGCCGCTGTCGACCACGACTTCGATCGTGTTCGGGCCGACGGGCGTGTCAAGGGTCGCGGTGGTACCGCCGCCGCCGCCGCTGACGCCGCCGCCGGTGATGGTCGTGACCGACGAGTTGCCGCCGCCGCAGCCGGCGAGAACCAGCGCCAGGATCGATGCGGTGAGCAACGAGAAACTGCGCTCAGCGCAACACATCGACGCCGACCCCCTGGGGAACGAGCGATTGCAGCCACGCCTTGCCGGTGTAGGCATTGAGGTGCGCCGTCGAATGGACGACCAGGTCGCCACGGCGAAGCTCGACCTGGCGACGGATGCCGGGCGCTCGCATCGCAGCGCTCGCCGCTGCGGCATAGGCTGGCGCATGGGCACCGAGCAGCGCCGCGAGGTCGGGCTTGAAGCGGGTGCTCCAGGCGACCGCGAACACCACGCCCGAAGGCGTCACGAACTCGCGGATGCTCGAGCCGTCGGCCATCGTGATCTCGTGCGTCTGGGTCGAGACGCTGGCGATCGTCACCGGGCGACGCGCGCCGCGCAGCCTGGCCTGATCGGCGGCGATCGTCGACACGTCGCCGCCTAGCACGGCGTGTGCCGGCAGCGCGACGAGCAGCAGGCCCGTGGCCAGCGCCGCCGCGGCCAGGTGGGCGCGCGGATGTCGAAGGTCCATTTCCATTCGCGTCATTTCAACACCTCGCTGATCTCGAGGCGAAGGCCGCGCGTGCCCACAGGCACCGGAGCGGACCAGCCCTGCATGTCGCCGGGCTGGGGCGTGACGTCGCCGCGCTTCGAGATGCGCGCACCAATGACAACGGTTCGCAACTGCGAAAGTCGGGCGTCCGGCACCATGGCGTTGGAATCGTCGAGGTGAAAGTCCACCGGCAGGTCACGCACGTGGGTCCGGGTCAACGCCACCGGCATGCGCGAGCCCTCCGCGGGCCGCGCGAAGATGTATACCGTCGCGTCGGGCGGGGCCCGGGCGACGAGGTCGTCGGCCAGCGTCACCCTGCCCGAGACGATCGCCGGGCCTGCGGCTGGCGCGCGGTCGGCGCCTGTCGTGCTGGCTGAGGCGAGACTCGCCTGACCCGCCCCGCTCGCCCCGCTGGCGGCGCCGCCGACCGAGGCCGAGCGGGCCGCGACGATGCTGCTCTCAATCTGCAGCCGGAAGGACGGATCGGGCGACGCGGCCAGCGCCCGCTCCCAAGAGGCCACGGCCTGCGCGTAGTCGGCACGCTCGTAGGCTGCCGTGCCCGACAGCGCCAGCGCCTTGACGTTGCGCGGATCGACGGCGAGGGCCTTCTTGACGAGCTCGGTCGGCTCGCCGGCGAGCGTGCGGCCATGGGCGACTGCAAGCGCGTCGGCATAGTCGGCCAGGACCTGGGCGTCGTCGGGCAGCAGATTGGCGAGCTTCGCGTAGGCCTTGCTCGACTCGGAGAACTTGCCGAGCATGTCGTAGGAGTGAGCGAGCATCGCCCAGGCGGCAGCGTCGCCGGGCGTCTTCTTCACCTCGGCCCCGGCCTGCTCGACCATGCGCTGCAGCTGCTCCTCGGAGAGCGCCATCAAGGCCTTGCCCTCGCCGGCACCGGACGCCGCCGACGCCGCCTCGGCCGGGGCGGCGGCGAGCGGCACCAGCACCGGCTCGGCGGCTCGCAATGACCACAGGTGGAACGCGCCACCGGCAACGAGCGCCGCGCCGATCGCACCGACGATGTACCTCGGCGACGGCGGCGCACGCCCGGGCCCAGCGGGCGTTCCCGTTTCCAGCAACGCGGCAGCGAGCCGTCTGCGACCCAGCTCGGCCGCTTCC
>JBBSBZ010000141.1:0-8885 GCA_038250795.1 Burkholderiales bacterium
AAGTCATGACTCGACCCGCCGTCCTATCGTCGAGGCGTTCCCTTCCAACACGAGAGAGCCCATGAGTCAGCTCAACGTCGGCAATGTTGATCGCGCGATACGCATCGTCGCAGGCTTGACGCTCGTCGGGCTCGCGGGATTCGGCCTGATCGGCGCCTGGGGCTACCTGGGCGTGATCCTGATCGCCACCGGAACGATCGCGCTCTGTCCGCTGTACTCGTTGCTCGGCGTGCGAACCACGTCGCGCTGACGGCTGCGAAGCGGACGCATCGAGAAGCGACCATCCGTCGGCGTCATGTCGGAGCGCGACCACGCCCGCGAGGTCACCCTGCGGCGCAGTGCATCGAGCGACAGGCCGGTCGAGGAGATCATGACCCGGCACGTCTTGAGCATCGGCCAGCATCGAACGGTCCCCGAGTGCGGGTGCTGAGCCAGAGCGGCTCCCAGAACTGAACACACGCTGGTCGCGGCGAGAGGAATCGACCGTTGACGAATTCGACCCATCCCCTGCTGAGCGCGTTCCAGGACGCTGAGCACGGCAAGGTCGTCTCCGCCGCCGATGCCGTGCGCCTGATCCGCGACGGCGACACGGTCGCCACCGGCGGCTTCGTCGGCATCGGTTTCGCCGAGGAGATCGCCCTCGCGCTGGAGGAGCGGTTCCTGTCCGGCAACTCCCAGGACGCAACGCTGGCCGGGCACCCCCGCGATCTCACCCTCGTCTACGCCGCGGGCCAGGGCGACGGCAAGGACAAGGGACTGAATCATCTCGGCCACGAAGGGCTCGTGCGGCGCGTCATCGGTGGTCACTGGGGTCTGGTGCCGAAGCTGCAGCGCCTCGCCATCGCCAACCTGATCGAAGCCTACAACCTGCCGCAGGGCGTGATCACCCAGCTCTACCGCGACATCGCGGCCGGCAAGCCGGGACAGCTCTCCAGCATCGGTCTGGGCACCTTCGTCGACCCGCGCTTCGGGGGCGGCAAGCTCAACGCACGCACGACCGAGGAGATCGTCGAGCTGATGCCGATCGGCGGCGTCGACTACCTGTTCTACAAGTCGTTCCCGATCCACGTGGGCATCGTTCGCGGCACCACGGCCGATCCGGACGGCAACGTCACGATGGAAAAGGAGGCCCTCACCCTGGAGGTGTTGGCCATCGCGACCGCAGCGCACAACTCCGGCGGCATCGTCATCGTCCAGGTCGAGCGCATCGCCGAGCGTGGCAGCCTGAACCCGCGCCAGGTCAAGATCCCGGGCATCCTGGTCGATTGCGTCGTCGTCGCCCGTCCCGAGAATCATTGGCAGACCTTCGCCGAGCCGTACAGCGCGTCGTTCGCGGGCGAGATCAGGGTGCCGATGAGCGCGACCCTGCCGATGGCGATGAGCCCGCGCAAGATCATCGCGCGCCGGGCTGCGCTCGAACTGATGCCCAACAGCGTCGTCAACCTCGGCATCGGCATGCCGGAGGGCCTGGCGAGCGTCGCCAACGAGGAAAAGGTCATCGACCTGATGACCATGACGACCGAGCCGGGCGTCATTGGCGGCCTGCCCGCCGGCGGCCTGAATTTCGGCGCCGCGGCGAATACGCAGGCGATCATCGACCAGCCGAGCCAGTTCGATTTCTACGACGGTGGCGGGCTCGATGTCGCGTTCCTGGGCCTCGCCCAGGCCGACCGCGAGGGAAATCTCAACGTCAGCAAGTTCGGCCCGAAGCTCGCTGGCGCAGGCGGCTTCATCAATATCAGCCAGAGCGCCAAGAAGGTGGTCTTCATGGGCACCTTCAACGCGGGCAGATGCGACATGCTGACGGAGGGCGGCAAGCTCCATATCCGCAGCGACGGCGCCGCGCGCAAGTTCGTTCACGAGGTCGAACACCGCACCTTCAGCGGCAAGTACGCCGCCGCGCGCAAGCAGACGGTGCTCTACATCACCGAGCGTTGCGTGTTTTCACTCGGCGACCAGGGTCTCGAGCTGACCGAGATCGCGCCGGGAGTCGATCTGGCCAAGGACATCCTCGCGAAAATGGATTTCGAGCCCGTCATGCATCGGGCGCCGCGCCTCATGGACGAGCGCATTTTCCTGCCCGAGCCGATGGGCCTGCGCGACAGCATGCTGTCGCTGCCGCTCGCGCAACGCTTCAGCTATGACGCCGAACAGAACGTGTTCTTCATCAATTTCGAGCGGCTGTCGGTCAGGTCGACCGAAGACATCGAACGGATCCGGGACGCGATCGAATCGCGGCTCGCTCCGCTTGAGAAGAAGGTCTTCGGCATCGTCAACTACGAGAGCTTCTCGATCGCACCGGAGCTCACCGACGCTTTCAGCGCGATGGTGCAACAGCTGGTCGATCACTTCTACTACGGCGTCACCCGGTACACGACGAGCAGCTTCCTGAGGCTGAAGCTCGGCGAGGCGCTGCAGCGACGCGATGTCGCTCCGCACATCTACGAGAGCGCCGAGGAGGCTCGCGCGCATCTGCGAACGCTGGCGCTGAAGGCTGGTCAGCCGTGACACGTCTTGGGCTGCTGCCCCGACGGGCCGGCGTGCCGGGCCGCTTCGATCGAGCCCGGGCCGGACCGCTCGGGCATGTTGCGCGCGCCCGCGCCCCCGATCAGCGCTGCGCTTGACGCTGATCAAGGTACACCACAGTCGCCGGCCGGACAGTCGATGCAAGCAACTTGAGGAGATTGCACTCCATGTATCAGCGCATCCTCGTTCCGATCGACGGCAGTCCGACATCGGCGCAGGGGCTCGACGAGGCGATTCGTCTCGCCAAGGTCACGGGCGGACGTATCCGGCTCCTGCATGTGCTCGATGAGCTGGTCTTCCCGACGGGGTTCGGCACGGGCGAGAACTATCTCGACGACATCCTGCCGCGCAAGCGGCTGGAGGGGCAGCGCATCCTGGACAAGGGCCGCGACCACGCGCAGGCCGCCGGCGTCGCGGTCGACACGTTCGAGAGCGAGTGCTTCGCGACCCGGACCAGCGACGTCGTCTGCGCCGAGGCGACAGCGTGGAACGCCGACCTGATCGTCCTCGGCACGCATGGCCGGCGTGGCGTGGGCCGCGTCCTGCTCGGCAGCGATGCGGAACAGGTGGTGCGCAGCGCGTCGGTCCCGGTGCTGCTCGTGCGCGCCACCGACGAATCGACGGTGCCGACCGTGCCGTCAACTGGGGAACACCGCCGGCCCGACTGCGTGTAACGCGACACCGGCAACCTGATCCCCACCCATCCGCGGTCACTCATCCCATTGACAGAAGGAGACGACATGTACCAACGCATTCTGGTGCCCATCGACGGCAGCGAAACGTCCGAGCGCGGCCTCAAGGAGGCGATTCAACTGGCGCAGCTGACGAAGGCGAAGCTGTGCCTGCTCAACCTCGTCAACGATTTCGCGCTGATGGTCGAACTGTCGAACAAGATCGACTTCGAGCAGTACCGCAACGACCTGAAGCAGTTCGGCAAGGAACTTCTCGAGAAGTCGAGCAAGCTCGCCACCGAACACGGCGTGGCTTTCGAGACGCTGGTGCGCGAGTTGCGCGGCGGCCGGGTGTCCCAGGCGATCGTCGACGAAGCACGCGACAGTCGCTGCGACCTGATCGTGATGGGCTCTCATGGTCGGCGCGGCTTCAATCGCGCGATGCTGGGCAGCGATGCCGAATCGGTGCTGCGCACGAGCCCGGTGCCTGTGCTCGTCGTGCGCGACCCGTCCCAACCTCGCTGAATCACGAGCGGGTCACAAAGCAAAACGCCGACCTGTCGGTCGGCGTTCGCCAATTCTCGAGTTCTTGCTTTTGTTCTGGGAATCTTGGTTGCGAGGGCAGGATTTGAACCTGCGACCTTTGGGTTATGAGCCCAACGAGCTACCAGACTGCTCCACCTCGCGACTGGAAGACGGAGTTTATCACGACGAGCCTGCGCAGTGGCGTCAGAGCCCCGCGTGGGTCAGCGTGTCGAGGAAGTCGCGGCTGTTCTGATAGCCGATCAGGCGGGCGGAGCGCACCTCCTGGCCGCGCGCGTCGAAGAAGATCGTGCCCGGCGGCCCGAACAGGTGAAAGCGCTTCAGCAGCTCGCGGTCCTGGTCGTTGTTGGCGGTGACGTCGGCCTTCAGCAGCAGCGCGCCAGCGAGCTTCCTCTGCACCGCGGCGTCGGTGAAGGTGAAGCGCTCCATCTCCTTGCAGGAGACGCACCAGTCGGCGTAGAAATCGAGCATCACCGGCCGTCCGGCGGTGCGCAGCACGGCGTCGAGCTCCTCGACACTGCGCACGGGCTTGAAGACCGGCCCGGCAGCGTTGGCGGCGCCACCGGACGCGAAGCGCTCGAGGGGACGGAGCGGATCGCTCGCGCCCGACGCGGCACCGACGACCTGCAGCACGCCGACGAGCCCCAGCAGCGCGGCCAGCGCCAGGCGCCAGGGGAAGGGGCGCGTCGCGGCAGGCGCCGACGCCACAGGGGCGGGCTGCAACGTTGCCGAACGCGCCCGCACGACAAGCATCGTGGCCGTGCCGAGCGCGATCACGCCCCAGAGCGCGAGCACGGCCGGGCCCGGAAGGATCGGCTGCACCGTCCAGAGGGCGACGCCGAGCAGCAGGATGCCGAAAGCGGCCTTGACCTCGTCCATCCAGGCGCCGGCACGCGGCAACAGTGCACCGGCCGACGCGCCGACGAGGAGCAGCGGCACGCTCATCCCTGCAGCGAGCGAGAAGAGTGCGGTGCCGCCGAGCCAGACGTCGCGCGTCTGGCTCAGGTACAGCAGGGCGCCGGCGAGTGGCGCGGCAATGCAGGGGCTGACGATCAGGGCCGAGACACCGCCCATCGCGCAGACACCGGCGACGCGACCGGCCGGCAGCTTTTGCGCCGCGGAGCTGAAACGACCGGCGATCGACGACGGCAGCTGCAGGTTGTAGACGCCGAACATCGAGAGCGATAGCGCGACCAGCCCGAGCGCGAAGGCGCCGAGCACCCACGGGTTCTGCAGCGCCGCCGAGAGGCCCTCGCCGGCGAGGCCTGCGGCGACGCCGAACGCGGTGTAGACGACCGCCATGCCGAACGAATACGACGCGGCGAGTGCGAAGCCGCGACGGCGAGAGACGCCGCTGGAGGAAGGCCGCGTCGTCGCGGGCTTGCGGCCAGACCGGCCGCCGTCGCCGACGATGATCGACGACATGATCGGCAGCATCGGCAGTACGCACGGCGTGAGCGACAGCAGAAGACCGGCGATGAAGAAGGCACCGACGATCGGCCAGAAGGCGCCGCCGCGCAGCACTGCCTCGACGCCGCCGGCCTCGGGTGCGCTCTGGCTGGCGGATGCGATCGACGTCGTGCTCGACGTCGTCGCGACGGCGTCCTTGCGGCTGCCCGGGGCTTCGATCCGCACCGATCCGGCGCCGCCGAAGCCGGTGAGCGCGACGGCCGCAACGACCTGCTGCGGCGGGTAGCACAGGCCCGCGTCGGCGCACCCCTGGCTCGTGACGAGCAACCGGAATTCGGCGCCGGCCTCTTCCACCGGGACGACGATCTTGATGTGATCGCGGTAGGTCTCGACGTTCTTCTGGAAGGTCTCGTCGAACTTGACCTTGCCGGGCGGAACCTGCGGCGTGCCGAGCCGGGCGCCGGTGGCGGCGAACTTGAACTGCTCGCGGTAGAGGTAGTAGCCCGGCGCGATGGCGAAGTCGACCTCGACCGACCTGGCATCGGCGGCGTGCGCCGAGAACTGGAACGCCTTCTCGGGCTCGAGGAAGTCGTCGGCGGCGCGTGCCTGGTGCAGCGCGGCGAAGACGATCAGCGCGAGGGCTGCGAGCAGCAGGCGAACCGCCCGGTCGGCCAGTGGCGGCCGGACGCTTCGCGCGGGAGCTTGTCGATGTGCCTGCATGGTCCTTGGTCGGTGCCTGGCGGGATCGCTTACCGGCGAGCGCGTCAGCGGGAAAACCGCCGCCGGGTGAGCACCAGCGCCAAATAGTAGCCGCTGCACGCATACCCTGCGAGGATCAGGAGCGGCCCGAGCGGATCGGCGGGAATGTTGCCCAGAACGAGCGGTCGGACGAGATCGACGGCGGCTTTCAGCGGCAGCACCTGGGCGACGCCCTGCAGCCACGGCGGCATCTGGGCGATCGGGAAGTACACGCCCGACAGGAACGTCATCGGCGTGATGATCAAGGTGAAGTAGTAGGTGAAAAAGTCGTAACCCCTTGCGAGCGCGTTGAAGATGAGCGCGAGCGAGGCGAACGTGACGCCGGCCAGGCCGAGCACCGGCAGGGCGAGCAGCATCGTCGGCGCACGGCTGATGCCGAGCACGAAGATCACGACCAGGATCGCCGCGCACGAGAAGAGCGCCTTGATCGCCGCCCAGAGCATCTCGGCGAAGACGATGTCGTCGAGCGCGATCGGCGCGTTGAGGATCGAGTCCCAGGTCTTCTGGACCTCCATCCGCGAATAGGCGGAGTAGAGCGCCTCGAAGGTCGCGGCCATCGCCGCGCTCGCCGCGATGCTGCCCGAGGCCAGGTACTCGATGTACGGCATCCCGTCGATCTGGCCGACCAGCGAGCCGACGCCGTAGCCGAAGGCGACCAGCGTGATCAGCGGCTCGGCGATGTTGCCGATGACGCTGGCGCCGGCGAGCTTTCTCCAGACGAGGAGGTTTCGCATCACCACCGGCCAGAAGCGGCGGGTCAGGCGTGGCGTGGCGTAGATCGAGATCAGCATCTTGTCCCGATCAGGCGTCGTCGCGAATCTGGCGGCCGGTCAGCTTCAGGAACAGGTCCTCGAGGTTGGCCGGGCGATGCAGGTAGCGCACGCCGTGATCGGCGGCCAGCGCGTCGAGCAGCGGCCTGGCGTCGCGCAGGTAGAAGAACACGGTCTCGCCGCTCGTCTCGACGCGTTCGGCGAGCGAGGCGTGCTGCTTGCCGGCCGCTGCGGCGCCATCGCCGTAGACCTCGATCACGTCGCTCTCGAGATGCTCACCGATGAGTTGTCGTGGCGTGCCTTCGGCGATCTTCCTGCCGTGGTCGAGGACGATGAGCCGGTCGCACAGGCGCTCCGCCTCGTCCATGAAATGGGTGGTGAGCAGGATCGCCTTGCCTTGCTGGAGGAGGTTTTGCAGCCGCTCCCACATGAGGTGGCGCGCCTGCGGGTCGAGCCCGGTCGTCGGCTCGTCGAGAAGCAGCAGCTCGGGATCGTTGACGAGCGAACGGGCGAGCGAGAGGCGCCGCTTCATGCCGCCCGAGAGCTCGCCGGGCCTGGCTTGGGCCTTCGACTGCAGGGCAGCGAAGTCGAGCAGTTTCGGAACGCGCTCGTCGATCGTCGCGCGCGGCAGGCCGAAGTAGGCGCCGTAGACGCGCAGGTTCTCGGCGCAGGTGAAGTCGGGGTCGAGGCTGTCGAATTGGGTGACGACGCCGATCCGCTTCTTGGCGTCGAGCACGCGCTCGGGCAGCGGCAGGCCGAACGCCTCGATCGTGCCGCCGTCGTGGCCCGACAGGCCGAGGCAGACACGGATCGTCGTCGTCTTGCCGGCGCCGTTCGGGCCGATCACGCCGAGGCATTCGCCCGGCATGATCTCGAGCGAGAGATCGTCGACGACGGTGGCGTCGCCGAACTTCTTCGTCAGGTGCGAGATGCGAAGGAGCGGCTCGGCCATGCCGATCGTTCCCCGGCTGCGGGACGGCTCAGGCGTCGGCGTCGGCGCTCTCGGTCTCGACCGGCATCGGCCGGTCGACCAATTCGACGAAGGCCATCGGCGCGTTGTCGCCGACCCGAAAGCCCATCTTCAGGATGCGCGTGTAGCCGCCCGGACGCGCCTTGTAGCGCGGACCCAGCTCGTTGAAGAGCTTGGCGACGATGGCGCGGTCGCGGGTGCGGTCGAACGCGAGGCGACGGTTCGCGAGCGTCGGCTCCTTGGCCAGCGTGATGAGCGGCTCGACGACGCGGCGCAGCTCCTTGGCCTTGGGCAGCGTCGTCTTGATCGCCTCGTGCTGGAGCAGCGAGACGCACATGTTGCGAAGCATCGCCAGGCGGTGCTCGCTCGTGCGGTTGAGTTTCCTGAGTCCGTGTCCGTGACGCATGGTGCTTTCCTTTCAGTCTTGCCTATGAGCCGCCAGCCGTGTCAGGTACTGGCGGGTGCACCGGATCGCCGAAGCGATCCTCGTGGGATTACCGCTTGTCCAGGCCTTGCGGCGGCCAGTTCTCGAGGCGCGCACCGAGCGTGAGGCCACGCGAGGCGAGGACTTCCTTGATCTCGTTGAGCGACTTGCGGCCGAGGTTCGGGGTCTTCAGCAGCTCCGTCTCGGTGCGCTGGATCAGGTCGCCGATGTAGTAAATGTTCTCGGCCTTCAGGCAGTTCGCCGAGCGCACCGTGAGCTCGAGCTCGTCGACCGGGCGCAGCAGGATCGGATCGAACGTCGAGGTGCGGGCCGGCTGCGGCTCGAACATCTCGCCGATCTGGCCTTCGAGCTGCGCGAACACGGCGAGCTGCTCGACCAGGATCTTGGCCGACGAGCGGATCGCCTCTTCCGGCGTGATCGCGCCGTTGGTGGCGATCTCCATCACCAGCTTGTCGAGGTCGGTGCGCTGCTCGACGCGGGCGCTCTCGACCGTGTAGCTCACGCGCGAGACCGGCGAGAACGAGGCGTCGAGCACGATCCGGCCGATCGACTTGGTCGGCTCGTCGCCGTAGCGGCGCAGGTTGCCCGGCACGTAGCTACGGCCCTTTTCGACCTTGATCTGCATGTCGAGCTTGCCGCCCGACGACAGATTGGCGATGACGTGCTCGGGGTTGATGATCTCGACGTCGTGCGGCGTCTGGATGTCGCCGGCCGTGACCGGGCCTTCGCCTTCCTTCCTCAGGACGATCGTGACCTCGTCACGGTTGTGCAGGCGGAACACCACGCCCTTC
>JBBSBZ010000142.1:0-8884 GCA_038250795.1 Burkholderiales bacterium
CATGGCTCAGTACGTCTTCACGATGAACCGCGTGGGCAAGATCGTTCCGCCCAAGCGTCAGATCCTCAAGAACATCTCGCTCTCGTTCTTTCCGGGCGCCAAGATCGGCGTGCTCGGCCTGAACGGCTCGGGCAAGTCGACCCTGCTCAAGATCATGGCCGGCATCGACCAGGACATCGAAGGCGAAGCGACGCCGATGCCGGGACTGAAGATCGGCTACCTGCCGCAGGAGCCGGTGATGGATCCGGAGCAGACCGTGCGCCAGGCCGTCGAGGAAGGCATTGGCGGCGCGCTCGCGGCGAAGAAGCGGCTCGACGAGGTCTACGCGGAATACGGCGAGCCCGACGCCGACTTCGACAAGCTCGCCGCCGAGCAGGCCGAGCTCGAGGCGCAGATCGCCGCGGCCGGCAGCGAGAACACCGACATGCAGCTCGAGATCGCCGCCGATGCCCTCCGCCTCGCGCCGTGGGACGCCGTCGTCGGCAAGCTCTCGGGCGGCGAGAAGCGCCGCGTCGCGCTGTGCCGCATGCTGCTGTCCAAGCCCGACATGCTGCTCCTCGACGAGCCCACCAACCACCTCGATGCCGAGTCGGTCGACTGGCTCGAGCAGTTCCTCGCCCGCTTCCCGGGCACCGTCGTCGCGATCACCCACGATCGCTACTTCCTCGACAACGCCGCCGAGTGGATCCTCGAGCTCGATCGCGGCTCGGGCATTCCGTACAAGGGCAACTACTCGACCTGGCTCGAGCAGAAGGAAGCGCGTCTGGAGCAGGAGCAGAAGACCGAGGACGCCCGCACCAAGGCGATGAAGAAGGAGCTCGAGTGGGTGCGTCAGAACCCCAAGGGCCGCCAGGCCAAGAGCAAGGCGCGCCTGGCCCGCTTCGAGGAGCTCTCCGACATCGACTACCAGAAGCGCAACGAGACCAACGAGATCTTCATCCCGGTCGCCGACCGCCTCGGCCACGAGGTGATCGAGTTCACCAACGTCAGCAAGAGCTTCGGTGATCGCCTGCTCATCGACGACCTCAGCTTCAAGATCCCGGCCGGGGCGATCGTCGGCATCATCGGCCCGAACGGTGCCGGCAAGTCGACCCTGTTCCGCATGATCGCCGGCAAGGAAAAGCCCGACAGCGGCACCGTCAAGATCGGCTCGACCGTGAAGATGGCCTTCGTCGAGCAGAGCCGCGAGGAGCTCGAGAACGACAAGACGGTCTGGCAGGACGTCTCGGGCGGCCTCGACAACCTGGTCGTCGGCAAGTTCACGATGCCGAGCCGGGCCTACCTCGGCAAGTTCAACTTCAAGGGCAACGACCAGCAAAAGCTCGTCGGCAACCTCTCCGGCGGCGAGCGCGGCCGGCTCCACCTGGCCAAGACGCTGATCGCCGGCGCCAACGTGCTGATGCTCGACGAGCCGTCGAACGACCTCGACGTCGAGACCCTGCGCGCCCTCGAGGACGCGCTGCTCGAGTTCGCCGGCTCGATCATGGTGATCAGCCACGACCGCTGGTTCCTCGACCGCATCGCGACGCACATCCTGGCGGCCGAGGGTGATTCCAAGTGGACGTTCTTCGACGGCAACTACCAGGAGTACGAGGCCGACAAGAGGAAGCGCCTCGGCGAGGAAGGCGCCAAGCCCAAGCGCCTGCGCTTCCGGCCGATGCACTGAGGGTCACGAGAGGCTTTCCGGCGCGACTTTCGACCATGTCGCGAACCAATTGCCGGCCGTAGCATCGAAGCGGTCTTCGCGCCCGCCTCCGGTCTCCTGCATGGCTTCGATCGTCCCGTGTCCCACGTTCATCGCCGGTCTCTCGGTCGTCGCGGCCGGCGCGCTGGCCGGCTGCACGACGCTGCAGGTCGTGCGACCGGCGGGTGCCAATGTCGTTGCCGCGTCCGCCTCGGCGCCGGCCGGCGCAGTCGGGCCGGGTAGCGCAGCCTCCGGCCCGCGCCCCCCCGGCGCGCCGCCGATGGCGATCGCGCAGGGGCCGCTCCGGCCGTTCGCGGAGGTCATCAAGGGCGCCAAGCGCAGCGACGGCGTGCTCACCGTCTGGCAGAAGGACGACAAGGTCTGGCTCGAGCTGAAGCCGGGCGATCTCGACCAGCCGTTCTTCGTGTCGTCGAAGCTGAAGACCGGTATCGGCGAGCGCAACTTTTTCGGCGGCCTGATGCAGGACAGCGGAATCGTCGAGTTCCGCCGCATCCACAACCAGATCCAGATGATCTGGAAGAACGTCGGCTACACCGCGACCCCCGGCACGCCGGAGGCGTTCGCCATCGAGGCCGGCTATTCGCCGAGCCTGCTCGGGAGTGCGCCGGTCCTGAGCCAGCCCGAGCCGGAGCGCAAATCGGTGCTGATCGAGGCGAACACGCTCTTCCTGGCCGACCTGCTCGGACTCGGCATGGATCTGCAGCGCTCCTACCGCCAGGGCTACGCCTTCGATCCCCGCAACTCGGCGATCACGAAGGTCAGGCAGACGTCCGAGGCGGTCGTGATCGAGGTCCTCGGCCATTACGCGACCGCGTCGATCGGCGTGCCGCAGACCGGCACGCCGCCCGGCGTGCCGCAGCCGTCGGCGCCGAGATCGCTGCCCGATCCGCGCAGCATGTTCCTCACGATCCACTATTCGCTCGCCCGACTGCCGGCCCAGCCCATGCATGGTCGCTCGGCTGATCCTCGCGTCGGCTATTTCGAGAGTGGCCGCTTCGATTTCAGCGACGATCTGCAGCGAACGCCGCGGCAGCGATTCGTCAACCGCTGGCGGCTCGAGAAGAAGGATCCGGGAGCGACGCTGTCCGAGCCGGTGAAGCCGATCGTCTACTGGATCGATCGCACCGTGCCGGTGAAGTACCGAGCCCCCATCACGGCCGGCGTCCTCGAGTGGAACAAGGCGTTCGAGAAGATCGGCTTCAAGAACGCGATCCGCGTCGAGGTGGAACCCGACAACGCCGCCTTCGACACCCTCGACTTCGGCCGCGCCTCGATCCGGTGGATGACCAACGCCTCGCCGACGTTCGGTGCGATCGGCCCGAGCCACGTCGATCCGAGAAGCGGCGAGATCCTCGACGCCGACATCGGCATCGAGAGCCTGTCGTCGCGCAATATTCGCGCCGCGCGCTCGCAGATCCTGTCGGCGAGCGGCATCGACAACCCGTTCCGCGACGCCGATCCGACGCCGGAGGAGATAGCCCGGATGCTGTCGGGGCGACTGTGCACCTACGGGGAGTTCGCCGCCGAGCAGATGGCCTATGGCGCTGACGTCCTCGAGGCGCGTGGCGATCTCGATCCGGGTAGCCCCGAGGCCGAGGCCTTCGTCGACGCTTACCTGAAGGATGTGACGATGCACGAGGTCGGCCACACGCTCGGCCTGCGCCACAACTTCCGGGCCTCGCGCGTCTACTCCGAGCAGCAGCTTGCCGATCCCGCGTTCACGCGCGAGCACGGCATTGTCGGCTCGGTGATGGAGTACGCGCCGATCAATCTCGCCAGTGCCGGCGTGCCGCGCGGTCGCTACGGCACGCCGTTCAACGACACCCTCGGGCCCTACGACTACTGGGCCATCGAATACGCGTACAAGCCTCTGCCGTCGGGCCTGTCGTCCGCGGCGGAGCACGACGCGCTCGAGAAGGTCGCGGGGCGCAGCGCCGAGCCGCTCCTCGCCTACGGCACCGACGAGGACTCGATCCTGGGGATCGACCCCGAGACGCTCCAGTTCGACCTCGGCGACGACGTCATCACGTTCGCGAAGAAGCGAATCGCGATCGCACAGGAACTGATGAAGCGACAGGAGACGAGGACGTTGAAGCCCGGCCAGGACTACAACCTCCTGAAGCGCTCGGTGAGTTACGCGCTGCGCGACGTCGCGCGCGCGGCCAGCGTTCTCGCGCGCCAGATCGGCGGCGTGCGCACGGTGCGCGATGCGCCCGGAACCGGCCGTGACCCGCTCACACCGGTGCCGGTCGCCAACCAGCGCGCGGCGCTCGACGTGATCACCGGCAGCCTCCTGTCGGCCGACAGCTTCCGGATCTCACCGGCGCTGCAGCGAAAGCTCGGCACCGACTTCAGCGAGCGTCTCGAGGCGCTGCGCGGCGGCGCGGGATCGGTCCAGACCGACTACTCGGCATCGGAGCAGCTGCTGGGGCTGCAGCGCGCCCTGCTCTCAGTGATGATGAGCGACAACGTCGCCACGCGCCTGCTCGAGAGCAGCGAGAAGGCGCCTTCGGGGACCGCCCGCGCGCTGCGCATGCCCGAGCTCTACAGCCGGCTCACGCAGGCGGTCTGGAGCGAGCTCGATGGCCGGGGCGACATCGCGCCGCTTCGGCGCGAGGTCCAGCGCGACCACGTCAATCGCATCGCCGCGCTGCTGGTGCGGCCGGGGGCCGCGTCGCGCGCAGACACCCGCAGCGTCGTGCGCGCCCAGGCGAAGGAGCTGCTGGCGCGGATCCGCGCCGCGCAGCACCGGCCAGGACTGAGCGAGGAGGCCAGGGACCACCTGGCCGACAGCGCCGACACGCTCGAGCAGGCGCTCGCCGCCCGTCTCGTGCGCGCCGGCGCCTGAAACGACGACGGCCGCCCGAAGGCGGCCGCTGCCGTTTCACTGTCTGCCCGGCCACGCCGGGGCCGGCATCTCATTCGAACTTCGGCGCCGGCTCGTGGCTCTCTACCGCGACCCAGTTGCTGCGACGGCCGGTGACCGTCACCTTCGGCAGCGTCACCACTTCTGCGACGGCGGTCCGGCGATGGCCGATGACGGTCACCGGATCGAGCGTGACGCAGGCCACGGGTGCGGCGGGGCCGCTGCGCTGGCCGCCCATCATCTCGGCGCCGACGGCGATCGTGCCGCCAGCCAGCAGGCTGAAGGTCAGGATGGCGGAGAAGAGGTTGTCGCGCATGAGGGGCTCCTTGCCGATACACGCATCCGTGACGCGTTGAAACGAATGTAGGGAAGACGCCGTTCGCTTTCCACCGCGTTGCGACGAAGCGCAGGATTGCCGCGACGAGATGCGCGATGCGTCGATGGAGCGAGGCGTCTTCGCGTCGCCGTGCGGCGGCGCACCGCAGATCAGGCGCGGCGCGCCTCCTCGATCGGCACACCGTGCCGGGTCTCCTCGAAGAGCGAGGGCTTGAACGTGGTCGCGCCCTCGGAGCGGTCGTTGATCGCCCAGAGCATCAGCGCGCGCGCCGACATCGGCTTGGCGAAGAGGAAGCCCTGCAGCTCGTCGCAGCCCATCTGCGCGAGCACCTGCTGCTGGCGCTGGTTCTCGACCCCTTCGGCGACGACCTTCAGGCCGAGCGCATGGGCGAGCTTGATCACGGCGTCGACCACGGCGCGCGCGTCGGCGCTGTGCTCGAGGTCCATGATGAAGCTGCGGTCGATCTTCAGCTCTTCGGCTGGAAGCTGGCGCAGGTAGGCCAGGCTCGAATAGCCGGTGCCGAAGTCGTCGATCGACAGATGCGTGCCGAGCTCGCCGAGCCGCCGGAAGGTCGCCTGCGTCGTCTTGGTGTCTTCCATCGCCGCCGACTCGGTGATCTCGCAGGTCAGCAGCGACGGATGAATGCGGTGCGCCTCGAGGGCGCCGGTGATGCGCTCGACGATGTCGTCCTGGCGCATCTGGTGCACCGAGAGGTTGATCGCCACGCGCATGCGCAGACCCTTCTCGCGCCAATGGCGGCTCTGCCGGCACGCGTCCTCGATCACCCAGTTGCCGATCGCGCCGATCAGGCCGAAGCGCTCGGCGATCGGGATGAAGACGCCTGGGAGCAGCATGCCGCGGGTCGGATGCATCCAGCGCAGCAGCGCCTCGACGGCCGTGACCTTGCCGCTCTTGGCATCGATCTTGGGCTGGAAGAAGAGCTCGAACTCCTTGGCGGTGACGGCCTTCCTCAAGTCGCGAAGGAGCTCGAACTGCGCCTCAGCGTCGGCGTCCATCGCGCTCGAGTAGAAGCAATGGGTCGAGCCGCCGGAGCGCTTCGACGAGTACATCGCGGCATCGGCGCGGGCGATCAGCTTGGCGTGGCTGCAGCCGTCCGGATACATGGCGATGCCGACCGAGCACGAGATCATCACCTCGCGCCCGTCGGCCGCATACGGCTGCGACAGGCCCTGGATCAGCCGGTCGGCGACATGCGCGATCGCTTCCTGGGTCGTCACGTTCGTCAGCAGGAGCAGGAACTCGTCGCCGCCGACGCGCGCGACGACGTCCTTGCCGCGCGACATCGACTTGAGGCGCTGGCCGACCTGCTCGAGCACGAGGTCGCCGATCGAATGGCCGTAGGTGTCGTTGACCGGCTTGAACCCGTCGAGGTCGATGAAGAGAAGGGCCAGGCGGGTGGCGCTGGAATCCGCCTTGGTCGCCGCCGCGGCGAGGCGGTCCTCGAAGTAGACCCGCGTCGGCAGCTGGGTGAGGCTGTCGACGGTAGGTGCGACGGTGGCCGGCATGCGAGAGGGGCGGTCGTCGGCGTGCGCGCTGTCGTGGTGCGAGCCGTTCAGCGTCGCGAGCGACATCGCGGCGAGCGCGGTGACCAGGAGCGCTTCGCCCCAGTTGACGACCGGCGCGTCGACGCCGCCGGACATGATCGCGGCCATCGTCAGCAAGGTGGCGCAGAGGAGGGCGAGCAGGACGCGCGTCATGAGCAGCTTGCGGCCTGCGCTGACCTCCAGGCCGAGGCCGACGAGGGCCGTCGCGAGGAAGAGCACCGCCGCTATCGAGCCCCAGCTGCCGAAGGCTTGCGCCGCACGAAAGAGGCCCGGGGTGGCGAACACCGAGTGCGCGTAGGCGACCAGCAAGGTGACGAGGGCCAGGCCGGCGAAGAGGGGGAGCGTCTTGCGCTTGGCCGTGGCGGCGGTCGCCAGGGCGGCGCCGGCGAGGAGCCAGGCGAGCGCGCCGGTGACGAGCGACATGAACGCGCCGCCGCCGGCCGGGTCGAGCGGTGCGAGAAAGCGTCCGGGCCACCAGAGGCCGAAGCCGAACAGGAGGACGGCGCTGGCCTTGAGCGGAAGCGCGGTGGAGCGCGAGCGGCGCCGGGCGCGGGCCTGGAACTCGGCGGCCAGCCACAGCAATCCCGCGCTGATCCCGAACCCGGCAAGGCCGGACAGCAGCCGGTGGCTATCCAGGAGATTCATGAAGAGCTGGTCCGCTCGTCCCGCATGGTGGCGAGTGATCCCCCCATGGGAGCACCGACTCGTTCATTTCGGTACCGCGCCGGGGACCTTGAGCCCCATCGGCGTGAGATTCGGATCAGCGGGCGCCGCCGCAGGTCGCGGACGGCGCGGGCGCGACCTGGCGGCCGCGCAGGTGTTGCAAATCGCACGTTTCACCGGCCCCGGGGGGCCGGCTGGCGTGCGATCCAGGTCTCAGATCAACGCGAGGCGTCGCGATGGGCGGTGATCTCGACGCGGGGCAGCGTGATCACGGGCATGGTGTCGGCGGCGACCGTCGCGCGTTGCGAATGGGCGTCGGCGGCGACCGCCAGGCCGGTCGTGACGATGAAGGCGAAGACGGCGGCGCAGGCGGTGAGGCGGCTGATCATGGCGGGCTCCTTGAAGTGCGTGTCGGGATGCGATGGACCGCACTCTAGGCATCGACGCAGCGTGCCGGAACCGCCTTGCGACGAAACGTGCGCTGGCTGCGATGGGCCGTCGCCCGCCGCGACGAACGCCGCGCGCCGGTCGCTCAGATCGGCGCCGTGCGCGCCTTCAGCCAGGCCAGCGCGGCGCCTTCGAGACCCGATGCGAGCCGCTCGGCGACCGTCGCGTGGTAGCGGTTCAACCACGCGATCTCGTCGGCACGCAGCAGGCTCGCGTCGATGCAGCGCGTGTCGATCGGACAGAGCGTCAGCGTCTCGAACTCGAGGAACTCGCCGAACTCGTCGCCGACGTCGGTCGCCGGCACGCTGAGCACCAGGTTCTCCACCCTGACGCCCCAGCGGCCGGGCCGGTAGAGGCCCGGCTCGACGCTCGTGATCATTCCGGGCTGCATCGCCATCGTCGCGTCGGGAATCACGCGCGAGATCGACTGCGGGCCTTCGTGGACGTTGAGGAAGTAGCCGACGCCGTGGCCCGTGCCGTGGCCGTAGTCGAGGCCGTGCTCCCAGAGCGGCGCGCGCGCGATCGCGTCGAGCATCGGCGAGAGGGTGCCGCGTGGAAAGCGCGTTCGACTGAGGGCGATCGTGCCGCGCAGCACGAGCGTCACGTCGCGCCGCTGCGCTTCGCTCAGGCGCCCGATCGGCCACATGCGCGTGATGTCGGTCGTGCCGCCTCGGTACTGGGCGCCCGAGTCGATGAGGAGCAGGCCGTCGCCCTCGATGACGGCGTGCGACTCGGGCAGCGCGCGGTAGTGCGGCATCGCGCCGTTGGCGTTGAAGGCGGCGATGGTCGCGAACGACGGCCCGACATAGCCCGGCCGGCGCGAGCGCGCCTCGGTCAGCCCGGCGTCGATGGTGATCTCGGTGATCGGCTCGCTGCGCTTCGGGTCGGCGAGCCGGGCCTCGAAGTCGGCATAGAACTGGCACATCGCGATGCCGTCCTCGATCATCGCGCGGCGCACCTGCGCGGCCTCGGCGTCGGTCTTGCGGCTCTTGGCGAGCGTGCTCGGGTTGATCTGCTCGACGCGCCGTGCCGCCGCCCGCTCGACCAGGCCGAGCGTCGTGCGCCTGGGATCGACGAGCAGCGTCGCGGCAGCCGGCAGGGCCGCGACGGCGGCGGCGACGCCCTCGTACGGCGCGAGCCGGATGCCGTCGGCGGCGAGGGTCTTCGCGAGCGCGGCGTCGACCTTGCCGGCGCCGACGAAGAGCGTCGTCGCCTCGGGGGCGACCAGCACGTGGGCGAGGAATACCGGGTTGAAGCCGACGTCGCTGCCGCGCAGGTTGAGCAGCCACGCGATGTCGTCG
>JBBSBZ010000143.1:0-8854 GCA_038250795.1 Burkholderiales bacterium
CCGCCGCCGCCGCGGGCAGCAGCAGCTGGCGCGAGACCGAGACGCATTGCTGGATGTGCTGCTCGCACACGTAGCGCAGCGACGAGTACGTGAGCACGGCCGAGACCGCCTGGCCCGCGATCGGCACGAACTTCGCGGCCTGCTGCGCCGTCAGGCGCACACCGACGATGCGCACCGCCTTCATCACCAGCTCGCGCGTGACCAGCCGGCCGATCAGCAGCCCGCCGCCGGCCGAGATCGCCTTGTAGACGACGAGGCGCCGATCGGGCGCGAGACGCTCGATCTGCGACGGCGTGAGCCCGAAGGCCTCGTTGATCTGCGGGATCAGGCGCATCAGCACCGCGACGTCGGTGACCCAGTCGACGCCTGGCAGCGGCACGACGGCGACGCCGGCGGCCACCATCGCGCCGCGGCTGACGAGCCGGCGGCATTGCCGCACGACGTCGTCGATCTCGCGCGTCGAGGCCGGCACGACCGCCCAGTCGAGGGCGGGCTTGCGCGCAAAGCGTTTTCGCAGGTTCATCGTCGGCATGGCATCGGGTCGCGCAGGCGACGTGGCTTCGAGGGGCGTCCGCTCATGCGAACGCCTGGGCCCAGATTTTCTCCAATCGCTTCGCGCTGACGGGCTGCGGGGTCTTCAGCTCCTGCGCGAACAGGCCGACGCGGAGCTCCTCGAGCCACCAGCGGAACTCGTCGAGCCGGGCGTCGCGTGAGCCGCGCCGCTCGGCGAGCTTGCGCAGGTAGCGCTGCTCGAGCGGACGCAACTCCGCGCTGCGAGTCGCGTCGCGGGCCGGGTCGGAGCGCAGCTTGTCCAGGCGCATTGCGATCGCCTTCAGATAGCGGGGCAGGTGCGCCAAGCGATCCCACGGCGTGTCGAGCACGAAACGCTTGGGCACCAGCCGCTCTAGCTGCGCGGCGATGTCGTCGGCGGTCTCCTTGGGCGCCCTCGCCTCCTTCAGCTTTCGCTGCGTCGCCGCGAGCTCGCCGAGCACCGCCGCGGCAAGGCGGCCGATCTCCTGCGCGATCAGCATCAGGCGGCCCCGGCCTTCGTCGACCCGACGCGCAAACGTCGCCGCGTCTGCCGGCAAAGGCTCGGCCAGGAAGGCGCGGTCGAGCGCGACGTCGACGATCTGGGCGCGAAGCTCCTCGACCGTGCCGAGCGGCATGTAGGCGAGCGCCATCCGCTGCACGTCGGCGGCCAGGTTCTTCTCGACGGATTTGAGGGTGTCGCGGATCTGCAGGGCGACCAGTCGGCGCAGGCCGCCGCGGTGCTTCGCCGCTGCCGCCTCGGGCTCGTCGAAGACCTCGATCTCGACATGCGTGTCCTTGTCGATCAGGGCCGGATAGCCGATCAGCGACTGGCCGCCTCGGCGCACTTCCAGCAGCTCCGGCAGGTCGCCGAAGGACCAGGTGGTGTAGGCCGCGAAGGCCGGTGTGGCGACCACGGCCTTGGCGGTCGCGGGCGCGGGCGACGTCGCTGCGGGCGCGACGGAGGGCTGCATCGGCGACGGCGAAGCGGGCGCGAGCCGGATCGCCGCGAGCGCCTGGAACGCCGATCGCGCCTGCGCACCCAGGCTCGCCTTCAGCTCGGCCAGCCGGCGAGACTCACCGAGCTGGCGGCCATGCTCGTCGACGACGCGCAGGTTCATCAGCAGGTGCGGCGCGAGCTGCTCGTGCTTGAAGTCGGCGCGGCGCAGAGGCAGCCCGGTGCGCCTGGCGGCGTGCGCCGCGAGCGCGTCGACCAGGCTGCCGTCGCCGAACGCGACGTCGGCCATGAACCCGGCGGCGTACTCCGGCAAGGGCACGAGCCGGGATCGAGGGCGTTGCGGCAAGGTCTTCGCCAGCGCCACGACCTTGTCCTTCAGCATCCCCGGCACGAGCCACTCGCAGCGGTCCTCGCTCGCCGGATTGAGGGCGAAGATCGGCAGCGTCACGGTGATGCCGTCGTGCGCATGGCCGGGCTCGTGCAGGTAGGTTGCGGCGCAGTCGACGCCACCGAGCCGCACGATCTTCGGGAACGCCGCCGTCGTGATGCCGGCGGCCTCGTGGCGCATCAGCTCGTCGCGCGTCAGCATCAGGAGCTTGGGCTGGCGCTTCGCCTCTTCGCGATACCAGCGCTCGAAGCTCGCACCGCCGTGCACATCGGCCGGAAGCTGAAGATCGTAGAAGGCGAAGATGAGCTCGTCGTCGACGAGCACGTCCTGGCGTCGCGCCTTGTGCTCGAGCTCCTCGACCTGCGCGATCAGCTTGCGGTTCGCGGCCGCAAACGGCAGCCGGGTGTCCCAGTCGCCGTTGACGAGCGCCTCGCGGATGAAGATCTCGCGCGCCGCGACCGGATCGACGGTGGCGAAGTCGACGCGCCGGTTGGCGTAGATGACGAGCCCGTAGAGCGTCGCCCGCTCGAGCGCGGTCACCTGGGCGGCCTTCTTCTCCCAGTGCGGCTCGAGCAGCTGCGTCTTGATCAGGTGGCCGGCGATCGGCGGCAACCAGCGCGGATCGATGTTGGCGATGCCGCGCGCGTAGAGCCGCGTCGTCTCGACCAGCTCGGCGGCGACGACCCACTTGCCGGGCTTCTTCGACAGGCGCGATCCCGGGTGGCGCCAGAAGCGGATGCCGCGGGCGCCGAGATACGACTCGTCTTCCTCGCTCTTGACGCCGACGTTGCCGAGCAGCCCCGCCAGCACGGAGAGATGGAGCTGTTCATACGTCGGCGCGCTCGTGTTCAGTCGCCAGCCGTGCTCGTTGACGACGGCGAGCAGCTGCGAATGGATGTCGCGCCACTCGCGCACGCGTCGCGGCGAGATGAAGTTCTCGCGCAGGAGCTGCTCGTGCTTCCTCGCCGACAGGCGATGCTCGCCGTGGCCGCCGCGCGACTGCTCGAGCCAGGTCCACAGCTTGAGCGTGCCGAGGAACTCCGATTTCTCGTCGTCGAACTTCACGTGCGCCTGGTCGGCGGCCTGCTGGTGCTCGATCGGCCGGTCGCGCACGTCCTGGACCGACAGGGCGCTGGCGATGACGAGCACCTCCGAGAGCGCCTGGCGATCGCGCGCGGCCAGGATCATGCGGCCGATCCGGGGGTCGAGCGGCAGCCGCGCGAGCTCGCGGCCGATGGCAGTGATCGCGTTCTGCTCGTCGCTCGCCCCGAGCTCGTGGAGCAGCTGCCAGCCATCGGCGATCGCGCGCTTTGGCGGCGCCTCGAGGAACGGAAAGTCCTCGACGTCGCCGAGGCCGAGCGACTGCATGCGCAGGATCACGCCGGCGAGCGACGAGCGCACGATCTCGGGATCGGTGAACTTCGGCCGCGAAGCGAAGTCGGCCTCGTCGTAGAGGCGGATGCAGATGCCGTCGGCGACCCGGCCGCAGCGGCCGGCACGCTGGTTCGCCGCCGCCTGGCTCACCGCCTCGATCGGCAGCTGCTCGACCTTGTTGCGGTAGCTGTAGCGCTTGATGCGCGCCGTGCCGGCGTCGATCACGTAGCGGATGCCGGGCACCGTGAGCGAGGTCTCGGCGACGTTGGTCGCGATCACGATGCGGCGCGCGCTGTGCGGCGCGAACACCTCGTCCTGCTGCTGCTGCGACAGACGCGCGAAGAGCGGCAGGATCGCGACGCCTGGCGGATGATGCTTCCTCAGCCGCTCGGCCGCGTCGCGGATCTCGCGCTCGCCGGGCAGGAAGACGAGAACGTCGCCCGAGCCGGCGGCGCCTTCTCCGCGCCAGAGCTCGTCGACCGCCTCGACGATCGCGTCGACGACGTCGTGGTCGCGACTCTCGACGAACGGCCGCCAGCGGATCTCGACCGGGTAGAGGCGGCCCGACACCTGGATCACCGGTGCCGGGCCGGCCGCGCTCGCGAAGTGCCTGGCGAAGCGGTCGGCGTCGATCGTCGCCGACGTGACGACGACGCGCAGGTCGGGCCGCCGCGGCAGGATCTGGCGCAGGTGGCCGATCAGGAAGTCGATGTTGAGGCTGCGCTCGTGCGCCTCGTCGACGATGATCGTGTCGTAGGCTCGCAGGAGCGGATCGCTCTGCGTTTCGGCGAGCAGGATGCCGTCGGTCATCAGCTTGACGCTGGCGTCCTTCGACAGGCGGTCCTGGAAGCGCACCTTGAAGCCGACGACCTCGCCGAGCGGCGTCTTCAGCTCCTCTGCGATCCGCTTGGCGACGCTCGAGGCGGCGATCCGGCGCGGCTGGGTGTGGCCGATCCAGCCGCCGCCGTTGATGCGGCCGCGGCCGATCGAGAGCGCGATCTTCGGCAGTTGAGTCGTCTTGCCCGAGCCGGTCTCGCCGCAGACGATCACGACCTGGTGAGCGCGCATGGCGGCCGCGATCTCGTCGCGCCGCGCCGAGACCGGCAGCGACTCCGGGAACTCGATCGGGAGCAGCGACCCGAGCTTTTGTCCGGCGCCGCGGGCATCCACCGTGGAAAGCGGCTCTGGCATCGGCGGCGATTATTCCCCTCGCGTCCTTCCACCGCGCCGCGCTCGGGTTAACGCCCTGTTCCCTGGCATCGGCTGAGACTAACGTTCCCCCCGCCCCGGCGCTGCCCGCAAAGATGTGGCGAACCGGCTTCACCGACGAACGAAGGGACACGCATGCGCAACGATCCATCGACCCCGGCCACCGGACGCCGCACCTTCGTGCGGACCGGCGTCGCCGCGACCGCCACGGCCCTGGCCGCGCCGTTCATCGGCAACGCCCAGGCCGCGACGACGACCACCTGGAAGGTGCAGACCTCGTGGCCGGCCGGCGTCGGTCTGGCGACGTTCAAGGCCTGGGCCGGAACGGTCAAAGAGAAGACCGGCGGCGAGCTCGAGATCAAGCCGTTCGCCGCCAAGGAGGTCGTCGGCGACTTCGAGCTCCTCGACGGGGTGAAGAACGGCGTGCTCGAGGCGATGAACTCGTTCACCCTCTACTGGGCGGGCAAGATGCCGGCGACGGCGTTCCTGAGCTCCTACCTGATGGGCCTGCGCTACCCGCACGAGTGGGACATCTTCTTCTACAGCAACGGCGGCCTGCAGGCGGCGCGCGACGTGTTCGCCAAGCAAGGCCTGTACTACGTCAACCGCATCCACCACGGGCCGAACATCATCCACTCGAAGAAGCCGATCCGCACGATCGCCGACTTCAAGGATCTCAAGCTGCGCGTGCCCGGCGGCATGATCGCCGAGGGATTCGCCGCGATCGGCGCCAAGACCACCCTCCTGCCCGGCGGCGAGGTGTTCTCGGCGCTCGAGAAGGGCACCGTCGACGCGGCCGACTACACGGGGCCCGCCGTCAACTGGGACCTCGGCTTCCAGCAGGTCACCAAGTACATCTGGACCGGGCCACCGGGACTCGAGTCGATCTACCAGCCGGTCGACCTGATGGACTTCGTCGTTCGCATGGACGTCTGGAACAAGCTCTCGCCCAAGATGAAGGTCTGGCTCGACGACGAGATCCAGGTCTACTCCAACATCCACCACGGCGCGATCCAGAAGGCCGACATGGAGGCCTGGGGCAAGTTCGAGAAGGCCGGCGTCACCATCAACCGGCTGCCGGCCGAGGAACTTCCCAAGTTCCAGCAGGTCGCGGTGCCGATCTGGTTCAAATGGGCCAACAAGGACGCCGACGCCGCCAGGATCTTCAAGCTGCAGCTGCAGGTGATGGAGTCGCCCACGGTCGGCTACGTCACGCCGGACATGTACAAGGGCCTGAAGATCGGCTGAACGTCACGCCGGTTGCGTGCGCGACCGACCGCTACTTTCCCCAGCCGTCGCGAACGCCGCCCCTCGGGCGGCGTTCGCTCATTGAACGGGCCGCCTGCACATGCCGTCGATCAACTTCATCCTGCCTCACTGGCTGTACTGGGGCACCCTGGCGCTCTTCCCGCTTCTGGCCATGGCGTTGGTGGCTCGCCAGCGCCGTCTCGGCGTGCCGCGCGAGCCGCTCCTGTTCAACGCCTACCTTTTCTGGCTCACGAGCGGCTTCATGGGGCTGCACCGGATGTACCTGAAGAGCTGGTGGGGCTTCGTCTACGTGCCGCTCTTTCTCGGTGTCCTTTACTGCAACGGCCAGATCCGCGATACCCGCGAGGACGTCTCGCGCACCACGGCCGAGTACGAGCACGCCAGCACGATCGTCAGGAACACGCGCCCCGCCGACGCCGCGGCCGTGACGCCCGGGGAACGCCAGGCGCTCGCCGCCGGCGCGGCCGACGTTCGAACCAAGGAGACAGCGCGCGACGCGGCGAAGGCGGTCCAGGACAACTGGCGCGCCAGGGCACGGGCGATCGGCATCGTCGTGCTCGTGCTGCTCGCCATCGACGCGATCCTGATGCCGGGCATGGTCCGCAAGCGGCGGGCGCGCGGCGCAGCGGCCGGATATGCGGTCGACCCGGTCGCCCCAGAACCGGAGATCCCGCCGCAAGGCACCGCCGAGGATCCGACCCTGGGGATGCACACGCGGCTGACCGACTGGATCGACACGCTCAACGCCAAGGCCGGCGAGTACGTCGCCTACTGGGCGATCGTCGCAGTCTTTGTCTACTACTACGAGGTGCTGGCGCGCTATGTCTTCAACTCGCCGACCAACTGGGTCCACGAGAGCATGTTCCTGATGTTCGGCATGCAGTACATGATCTCGGGCGCCTACGCCTATCGAGAGGACCAGCACGTCCGGGTCGACGTCTTCTATTCCAAGTTCTCGCGTCGCGGCAAGGCGATGGCCGACATCGTGAGCTCGGTCTTCTTCTTCATCTTCACGATCACGATGCTGTGGACCGGCTGGCGCTTCGCCGCCGACGCGGTCAACAACCACGAGTCGTCGTTCACAGAGTGGGGCATCCAGTACTGGCCGGTGAAGCTGACGCTGCCGATCGGTGCCGCCCTGATCATCCTCCAGGGGCTGTCCAAGCTGATCAAGGACATCCTCATCCTCACTCGCGAGAAAGCCTGAGATGGGCCTCGAAATTCCGATCGCATGGCTCTCGGTGCTGCTGTTCGGCTCGCTCGCGGTGTTGCTGAGCCTCGGCCTGCCGATGGCGTTCTGCACCGGCAGCCTGGCGGTGATCTTCCTCTTCATCTTCGGCACGCCCGCGGTCCTGAACATGATGCCCTCGCGCATCTTCCCGTTCATGACCGACTACCAGCTGTCGGCCGTGCCGCTCTTCATCTTCATGGCCGCGATCCTCGAGAAGGCGGGAATCATCGAGGAGCTGTTCGACGTCATCTACAAGTGGCTGGGGTCGCTCAAGGGCGGCCTCGCGTCGGCGACGGTGATCGCGTGCACGCTGCTCGCCGCGATGGTCGGCGTCGTCGGCGCGACGGAAGTGACGATGGGCATGATCGCCCTGCCCGCGATGCTTCGTCGCGGCTACGACCAGAAGATCGCCTGCGGCTCGCTCCTGGCCGGCGGCACGCTCGGCATCCTCATCCCGCCTTCGGTGATGGCGATCGTCTATGCCGTCGTCGCCCAGCAGTCTCTCGGCGAGCTGCTGATCGGCTCGGTGTTCCCGGGGCTGCTGCTGTCTGGGATGTATGTCGCCTACATCACGATCCGCTGCTACATCAACCCCAGCCTCGGGCCGGCGTTGCCGATCGAGGAAAGGGTCGACTTTCGCGAGAAGCTGCGCCTGCTGCGCAACACGATCGCGCCGATCCTGCTGATCCTGCTCGTCCTCGGCGTGATCTTCTTCGGCATCGCCACTCCCGTGGAAGCGGCCGGCATCGGCACCTTCGGCGCGCTCGCGGTGTGTGCCCTGCATGGACGGCTCAACTGGATCAACCTCCAGGACGCCGGCATGGCCACCCTGAAGGCCACCGCGATGGTGATGTGGATCTTCTTCGGCGCGACGATGTTCGTGGGCTTCTTCATCGTCAAGGGCGGCCAGACCTTCGTCGCGGAGTCGATCCTCGGTACCGGCCTGCCGGCGTACGGGATCTTGGGCCTGATGATGGTGATCCTGTTCGTCCTCGGCATGTTCCTCGACTGGGTCGGGATCCTGCTGCTCACAGTGCCCATCTTCGTGCCGATCCTCACCGCCGTCTCCTTTGGCGGAGTGTTCGGTTTCGAGGGCGTCAAGCCCGACGACATCTCGCTCTGGTACGGCGTGATCTTCATCGTCAACATGCAGATGGCCTTCCTCAGTCCGCCGTTCGGATACTCTCTCTTCTACCTGAAGAGCGTTGCGCCGCCGGAGATCTCGATGGCGACGATCTTCAAGTCGGCGCTGCCGTTCATCGGCCTGCAGGCGGTCTGCAACGCGCTGTGCATCGTCTTTCCGCAAATCGTGCTGTGGCTGCCGGGCAAGTTCTACACGGGACATTGAAGACGCCGATGCAAGGCAGCCTTGCGTGCGCCTTGCGTCGGCGCACGTCGGCCCGAGGGCTCGACGCGTGAACGCCACGCGGCCACCGGCACTCGAGGCCCTGTGGCACGAGGCCCGACTCGATCCCGCAGCCCTCGGCCGGATTCACCTGAGCGGTCAGGAACCGGCGCTGCCCTCCTCGTTTCGCGTCGGTGCCGCCGCGCAGATCTCGCTGGCGGCGGCGGCGCTGGCGGCGGCAGAGGTGGGCCGGGCCCGCAACGGCGTCGAGCAGACCGTCACGGTCGACATGCGCGAGGCCGCGCTCGAGTGCTGCCTTCACTTCAAGATCGACGGACGCGCCCCGGAGATGTGGGATCCGATCGCCGGCCTGTACGCCTGCGGTACGGCGAGCGATGCCGGTTTCGTTCGCCTGCACACGAATTTCGCCCACCACCGCGACGGCACGCTGCGCCTGCTCGGGCTGCCAGCGGGCAGCACGACGACACGCGAGTCGGTGACGGCGGCACTCGCGTCCTGGCAGCCGCTCGATTTCGAAGCCGCGGCCGCCGA
>JBBSBZ010000144.1:0-8811 GCA_038250795.1 Burkholderiales bacterium
GGCTGCTCGGAACGCCGACCTCGGTGTGCTCCAGGCCGTCGGCGGTATACGCCAGGCCCGGCGTCCCGGGGATCGCCATCGGCGAGACGCCGGAGGGCGTGTCGCGATAGCGCTTGTAGTCGGTCGTGCCGGCTGAAGCGGTCAGGCGCGTGGTGACGAAGCCGGCATCGTCCGGACGGTCGATGACGGCACGCGACTGGCCCATGAACTGGTCGGAGAGGACGATCGCCGGCGCCTGCAAGGCCTCGGCGAGGTGCACCGCCCATTGCGTTGTCGTCAGGCAGTCGGCAATCGAATTGGGCGCCAGGACCAGGCGCGGCGCGTCGCCGGGAAGGCCGCTGACGGCGAACGACAGGTCGCTCTGCTCGCTCTTGGCCGGAATGCCGGTCGAGGGGCCACCGCGCATGACGTCGACGACGACCACCGGCACTTCGGCGGCGACGGCCAGACCGATCGCCTCCGTCATCAGCGCCAGACCGGGACCCGCCGTTGCGGTGAGCGAGGGAACACCGCCATACGAGCCGCCAATCGCCATGTTGATCGACGCCAGCTCGTCCTCGGCCTGCAGCAGCGTGCCGCCGACCTTCGTCAGCGCCGGCGCCATCCATTCGAGCATCTCGGTGGCCGGCGTGATCGGATAGGCGGCGACGAAGCGGACGCCGCCGCGGATGGCGCCGTAGCCGGCCGCCTCGTTGCCGCTGATCAGCCAGCGGCGGCCGACGGCCGTTGCCTTGACGGCCGATTCGGGCAGGCAGTCGATCGGATGGATGGCGGCGACGCCGACGGCCGCGGCGATGCCGGCGTCGAGCGCCGCGAGGTTGGCGCGCAGCCCCTCTTCGGCGCGCTTCCACGAGTCGCGCAACGCCGCGGCGAGCGCCTCTGCGGTGAGCCCGACGAGCATGCCCGCGAGGCCGAGCGCGACCATGTTGACCCAGCTTCCGGCGATCGCCTTGGCCGTCTTCTTCAGCGGCACGCCGACGTAGCGTGCACCGCTGGCGAGAAACACTGTCGGTGGCTCGCCGGCGTCGCTGTCGCCGATGACCAGCCCCGTGGCGCGCAGCGGCATCTCGTCGGCGAAGCGGCCGACGTTTTCCCAGTCGAAGGCGAGCAGCAGGTCGAAGCCGTCGTCGAGCGTTTCGATCGGCTGAGTGCCGAGCCTGATCAGCGCCGCCGCCTCGCCGCCGCGGATCTGCGGCCCGCTGGTGCGCACCATCAACCCGTACAGGCCGGCCTTGGCGGCTGCCTCGAGCAGCATCGTGCCGGCCGTCATGACCCCGCTGCCGCCCGAGCCGGCGAGGGCGATCGACAGACTTCTCGACGGATCGGCGATGCGTCCCGGCGCTCGGAATTCGGCTCTGGTCGCGGCATCCACGGGAACGCTCCTTGTCTGCGATGGTGCAAGTGGAACTTCGGGCCCCGCTTGCATCCTTGATCCAGTTCAACGACAGCACGTTCGGGTGTGGCGATCATGCTTAAAACGGTATTACAGTACCACAATACAACAATCCGGGGAACGAACGATGACCATCGACGCGTACCGCTGGCTCATGACAGCTCCCAAGACGCCGTTCGAGCGCGCCGGTTTTTCCGCCGTGGCCGGCCCGGGCGAAGTCGTCGTCGCGGTGGCCGGCTGCGGGGTCTGCCACACCGATCTCGGCTACTCGGTCGACGGCGTGCGTACCAATCATCCGCTGCCGCTCGCGCTCGGCCACGAGGTCAGCGGCCGTGTCGTCGAGGCCGGCGCCGGCGCCGAGGCCTGGCTGGGTCGCGCCGTCATCGTTCCCGCGGTGCTGCCGTGCGGCGAGTGCGATCTCTGCCGCCGCGGCCTGTCGACGATCTGCCGCGCCCAGAAGATGCCGGGCAACGACATCCAGGGCGGCTTCGGGTCGCACATCGTCGTGCCGGCGCGCGGCTTGTGCATCGTCGACGAGCGGCGCCTCGAAAAGGCGGGGCTGGCACTCGGCGAGGTGTCGATCGTCGCCGACGCGCTCACCACGCCTTTCCAGGCGGTTTCTCGCGCGGGCGTCGGGCCCGGCAGTCTCGTCATCGTCGTCGGCGCCGGCGGTGTCGGTGGCTATTGCGTGCAGGTCGCGCGTGCCTTCGGCGCCAAGGTCGTCGCGGTCGACGTCGACGCCGCCAAGCTCGACGCGATCGGCGCGCACGGCGCGTCGCTCACGCTCGATTCGCGCGAGTTCGACGGCAAGGCGCTGAAGAAGCGCATCGCCGCCTTCGCCACGGACGAAGGCCTGCGCGACACCGAATGGTTCATCTTCGAGTGCTCGGGCAGCGCCCCGGGTCAGCTCACCGCGTACGGCCTGCTGGTCCACGGCGCGACCCTGTGCGTCGTCGGCTTCACGATGGACAAGGTCGAGATCCGCCTGTCCAACCTGATGGCCTTCGATGCGAGGGCGCTCGGCAACTGGGGCTGCCCGCCCGAGGCCTACCCGGCCGCGCTCGACCTCGTCCTCGACGGCAGGGTGCAGATCAAGCCCTTCGTCGAAACGCATCCGCTGGCAGAGATCAACAGCGTCTTCGACGCCGTCCACCACCATCGCATCAAGAAGCGTGCGGTGCTGACCCCCTGAAGCCGAATCCCAAGGAAAGCGACACGCCATGAACGCTCCCGACCTCGCCGTGCTGCGGCGCGACATCAAGAACCACGACCTCGTCGACGACATCGCCAAGCCCGGCGTGCGCTACGAGAAGAAGCCGGCGACCCGGCCCGACGGCAGCGTCGCCGAGGGCCTCTACAACGCCTGGATCACGCTCGACAACCCCGGCCAGTACAACTCGTACACGACCGACATGGTCAAGGGCGCGATCCTTGCCTTTCGCGCCGCATCGAACGCGCGCGACGTCAACTGCGTCGTCTTCACCGGCGCCGGCGACAAGGCCTTCTGCACCGGCGGCAACACCAAGGAGTACGCCGAGTACTACGCCGGCCACCCGCAGGAGTACCGCCAGTACATGCGGCTCTTCAACGACATGGTGAGCGCCATCCTCGGTTGCGACAAGCCGGTGATCTGCCGCGTCAACGGCATGCGCATCGGCGGTGGCCAGGAGATCGGCATGGCGTGCGACTTCTCGGTCGCGCAGGACCTGGCGCGCTTCGGCCAGGCGGGGCCCAAGCACGGCTCGGCACCGATCGGCGGTGCCACCGATTTTCTGCCGGTGATGGTGGGCGTCGAGCGTGCGATGGCGGCTTGCGTCCTGTGCGAGCCGTTCTCGGCGCACAAGGCCTACCAGATGGGCGTGCTGATCGACATCGTTCCGGCGCTGAGGGTGGACGGCAAGTTCGTCGCCAACCCGCTGGTCGAGACGGGCCGGCTCTACGACGAATACGGACGCGCCGCGTACGGCGAGTTCAAGACCGGCGCGGCGGCGAAGGAAGCCAAGGCACTGCTGGCCAGCGGCACGGTCGACCTCACGCTTCTCGACGCCAAGGTCGAGGAGTTGTGCGCCAAGATGCTGCTCACCTTTCCCGACTGCACGACCAAGACGATCGAGGAGCTGCGCAAGCCCAAGCTCGACGCCTGGAACCGCAACAAGGAGAACTCGCGTGCCTGGCTGGCCCTCAACATGATGACGGAGGCGCGGGCCGGGTTCACGGCGTTCAACGACGGACCGAAGGACGACCGCGAGGTCGATTTCGTGCTGCTCCGGCAAAAGCTCGCGGCCGACGAGAGCTGGGTGGGGCCGCTGCACGACGTGATCCAGCCGGGAGCGAGATCGCATGGCTGAGCGCGTCGCTCGGCGGCCCGACGAGCCCGGACCCGTGGCAGCGCGGGGTGGCGAAGGCAGTCCGCTCGCTGTCTGGGACGAGCACGACGGCGCGCTGCTGCGGCTTCGCCTCGACCGGCCGAAGGCCAACATCGTCGATGCCGCCATGATCGCCGCGCTGCACGGCGCGCTCGACGCCGCGGCGTCGCGGCCGGCGCTGCGCGGCGTGCTGCTCGACGCGGCCGGTCCGCACTTCAGCTTCGGCGCCAGCGTCGAGGAGCATCTGCCGGCACAGTGCGCGCAGATGCTCGGCTCGCTGCACGCGCTGCTTCTGGCGATGGTGGAGTTTCCGGCGCCGATCCTCGTCGCCGTGCGCGGCCAGTGCCTCGGCGGCGGCCTCGAGGTGGCGCTCGCCGGCGGACCGATCTTCGCCGCTGCCGACGCGCAATTCGGCCAGCCGGAGACCCGGCTCGGCGTCTTCGCGCCGGCCGCGTCGGTGCTGCTGCCCTACCGCGTCAATCAGCCGTCCGCCGAGGATCTGCTGCTCTCGGGCCGCTCCATCGGTGCCGGCGACGCACTCGCGATCGGCCTCGTTCGCGAGGTCGCCGACGATCCGGCGGCGGCCGCGCTCGCCTGGTTCACCGAACACCTCGCCGGCAAGAGCGCCGCTGCGCTGCGCTGCGCGCTCGCCGCGGCCCGTATCCGCATGAGGCGCGAGGTGCGCGCCGATCTCGCCGAAGTGGAGCGGCTCTACCTCGACCGGTTGATGAAGACGCGCGACGCCCACGAAGGGCTCACCGCCTTCCTCGTCCGACGCCAACCCGCCTGGGAGCACTGCTGATGAACACCCTCTCTGCCGTGAACGCCATCGTCGAGCGCTGCCAGACGCTCTTCGACGACCTCGACTTCGGCGCCGTCAAGCGCTGGAAGGAGGCCGCGCCCGGTCGAAAGGCGATCGGCTACATGCCGATCTACGTGCCGCGCGAGCTCATCCACGCCGCAGGCATGCTGCCGGTCGGCATCCTCGGCGGCGGCGACTCGCTGGAGGTGATCCAGGGCGACGCGTACTACCAGAGCTACATCTGCCGCATCCCGCGCTCGACCATCGAGCTCGGCCTCACCGGCCGGCTCGACTGCCTCGACGGCATGCTGTTTCCTTCGATCTGCGACGTCATCCGCAATCTCTCGGGCATGTGGCAGATCCTCTTCAAGGACAAGTACGTCAAGTACTTCGACGTGCCCCAGAACTATGTCGACTCGGTCGGCGGCAATTTCTACATCCACGAGATGCAGGCGCTGCGCGACGACCTCGGCCGTCTGCGCGGCTCGCCCGTCACCGACGCCGAGCTCAATGCGTCGATCGCCGTCTACAACGACAACCGGGCCGCCGTGCGCGAGCTCTACGCGTATCGCAGCGACAAGCCCTGGCAGGCGCCGACCTCGGAGGTTTACCTCCTGCTGCGCGCCGGGATGGTGCTGCCGCCCGAGGAGCACACGGTGCTCGTGCGCGAATACATCGCAGCGACCGACAAGGAGCCGCGGCCCAAGCGCGACAACGCCCGCGTCGTCATCAACGGCTCGTTCTGCGAGCAGCCGCCGCTCGGCCTGATCAAGTCGATCGAGATGTCGGGCTGCTACATCGTCGACGACGACTTCATGCTCGTCACCCGCTGGCTGCTCGACGACGTGCCGGCCGACGCCGATCCGCTCGACGAGCTGTCGAAGGCTTTCCTGCACCGCTCGGCCTCGACCGCCGCCAAGTACGAAACCACTCGCGAGGAGAAGGGCGTGTTCCTCATGAAGCAGGTCAAGACGCGCGGCGCCGAAGGCGTGATCTTCGCGGCGCCCTCGTTCTGCGATCCGGCGCTCCTCGAGCGACCCATGCTGCAGGACGTGCTGAGCAAGCAGAAGATTCCCTACACCGCCTTCAAGTACGCGGAGAACACGGGCCAGATGGCACCGATCCGCGAGCAGGCGGGCACCTTCGCCGATTCGATCAAGCTCTGGAGCGCTGCATGAACGCCACTGTCGCCACGCCACCCGCCAAGGCCAAGCCGGTCGTCCAGAAAGAGGACGCCATGCTTCTGCAGAAGGAGCTGATCAGCAAGAACTACATGGACCTGGCGACAGCGCACGCCAACAACCGCAAGGTCTCGGCGACGTTCGTCCCGGGCAACCTGAACGAGTTGCTGATGTGCTTCGACTTCGCGCGAAGCCTGCCCGAGACCAACGCGCTGCAGAACGGCATGCGCAAGAAGTCCGGCAAGCTGATCATGGACGCCGAGCGCGACGGCCACAGCGAGGACGTCTGCACCTACGTCAAGGCCGACCTCGGGATGATGATGGGCGGCGAGATCGGGCCGACCGGCGACGTGTTGCCCAAGCCCGACATCCTGCTGCTGTCGTACACCGGCTGCTTCACCTTCATGAAGTGGTTCGAGCTGATCCGCCACAAGTACGGCTGCGAGACGGTGATGCTGCACGTGCCGTACCAGGGCGAGGGCCGCATCCAGCCGGCCATGCGCGATTACGTCGTGCGCCAGCTGAAGGAGATCGTCATCCCGACGCTGGAGCGCGTCTCCGGGATCAAATTCGACATCGATCGCCTGCGCGGGTACATGCGCGAGT
The DNA here is from genome assembly GCA_038250795.1 of Burkholderiales bacterium. Classification (GTDB taxonomy): domain Bacteria; phylum Pseudomonadota; class Gammaproteobacteria; order Burkholderiales; family Burkholderiaceae_C; genus Schlegelella_A. The sequence continues at coordinate 6,349 of JBBSBZ010000144.1, forward strand.
CGGCCAAGGCCGAGGAAGACCTGGTGCAGGTGCTGCAGTCGGCCAAGCACCGGCCGTCGCCAATCGACGGCTACTTTGGCGCTGTCTACTACATCGGGCCGATCTTCACGGCCTTTCGTGGCACGACCGAAGCGACCGAGTACTACCGCGTGCTGCGTGGCGAGATCGAGGAGCGCATTCGCCTCGGCAAGGGCCCGATCACCCCCGACGGCGACATGGGCGAGGAGAAGTACCGCCTGGTCGTCGAAGGCCCGCCCAACTGGACGAGCTTTCGCGAGTTCTGGAAGATGTTCTACGAGGAAGGCGCGGTGGTCGTCAGCTCGACCTACGCCAAGGTCGGCGGCCTCTACGACTTCGGCTTTCGCCACGACCCGGAGCACCCGCTCGAATCGCTCGCCGACTACTGCCTCGGCTGCTACACCAACCTCAACCTGCCGTCGCGGATCGACATGATCTGCAAGTACATGGACGAGTACGAGGCCGACGGACTGCTCATCAACTCGATCAAGAGCTGCAACAGCTTCTCGGCCGGACAGCTGCTGATCCTGCGCGAGGTCGAGAAGCGCACCGGCAAGCCGGCCGCCTTCGTCGAGACCGACCTCGTCGATCCGCGCTACTTCTCGGCCGCCAACGTCAAGAACCGGCTCGAGAGCTATTTCCAGATGGTCAAGCAGAAGCGCACGGCCGCGGCAGCCGGCGCGCACTGATAGCGGACGGAGGTCTCATGCGCTGTTTCATCGGCATCGATCTGGGCTCGACGACGACCAAGGCGGTCGTCCTCGACGAGAACCAGAACATCCTCGGTCGCGGCATCACGAACTCGCGCTCGAACTACGACATCGCGGCGGCCATCGCCAAGCAGGAGGCAATGGTCAACAGCCGCTTCCAGCTCTTTCGTGCCGCGCTCTCCGACACCGGCGCGCTCAACGGATCGCTCGACACGTTCCTCGCCCAGCTCGAGCGCGACTTCCGCTCCGAGCAGTACCTAGAGCAGCTCGCCGACCTGTCCGAGACCTGCCAGCGCAGCCTGGCCACGGCAAACTTCGGCGGCAGCACGGCCGCCGTCGGCCAGACACTGGAGGAAGTGTTCCGCCGCATCACGGCCGAGGCGCCGACCCTTTTCGCGCCAGGCGCCAACCGGAAGAGCGACTTCTTCCGGGACATCGCCGGCGCTCAATACCTTTCGACTGGCGAGGTGGTCGCCAAGGAGGCCGGCACGCGCTACGACCAGCTGCTCAACGTCTTCGACCGCTCGATCATCGAAGTCGAGAATCGCATCTACACCGACTCGATCCGCCGCCACCTGCTCGCCGCCCTCGAGCGCAGTTTCGTCGCACTTCCCGAGGCAGCGAAACGGCGCGAGCAGGTGGAAGCGCCGATCAAGGGGATCCTCGACACCGAGATGGAGGAGACCTACATCGTCGGCACCGGTTACGGCCGGGCGCGGCTGCCGTTTTCGAAGGAGCACGTGCGCTCCGAGATCCTCTGCCACGGACTGGGCGCGCACATGATGTATCCGCAGACCGCGACGGTGCTCGACATCGGCGGCCAGGACACGAAGGCGATTCAGGTCGACCCGAAGGGCATCGTCGAGAGCTTCCAGATGAACGACCGCTGCGCGGCGGGCTGCGGTCGCTACCTCGGCTACATCGCCGACGAGATGAACATGGGCCTGCACGAGCTGGGGCCCATGGCGATGAAGTCGACCAAGACGATCCGCATCAATTCGACCTGCACCGTCTTCGCGGGTGCCGAGTTGCGCGACCGGCTGGCGCTCGGCGACAAGCGCGAGGACATCATGGCCGGCCTGCACCGCGCCATCATCCTGCGCGCGATGTCGATCCTGGCGCGCTCGGGCGGCATTCGCGATGAGTTCACCTTCACCGGCGGCGTCGCCAAGAACGAGGCCGCCGTCAAGGCGCTCAACGAACTCGTGCGCGAGAACTACGGCGAGCTCAAGCTCAACATCGATCCGGACTCGATCTACACCGGCGCGCTCGGCGGGGCGACCTTCGCCTGGCGCGCGGTGGTCGAGGAAGGCAAGTCCGCCGAGGCGCGCGACTGATTCAAGACTTTAAGCAAGGAGACGACATGACCATCGCCATCGGCATCGACGTCGGATCGGGCGTCGTCAAGAGCACGCTGTTTCGCGTCGGGAACGGCAAGCCCGAGTGGCTCGCCAAGCGCTCGGAGCGGATCCGCCGCCGCGACCCCATGACGCTCGCCGAGGAAGGACGCGATGGCGTGCTCGCCGACGCCGGCATCGACCTGGCCGACGTCGACTACGTCGCGACAACCGGCGAGGGCGAGAACGTCAAGTTCGCCACCGGGCACTTCTATTCGATGACGACGCACGCCCGCGGCGGCGCCTTCCTGCATCCCGGCGCCAATGCGGTTGTCGACATCGGCGCCCTCAACGGCCGCGCCATGTACATCGACGAGCGCGGCAAGGTGCTCGCCTAC
>JBBSBZ010000145.1:0-8755 GCA_038250795.1 Burkholderiales bacterium
CACCTCGCTCACCGGCTATCAGGAGATCCTCACCGACCCGAGCTACTGCAGGCAGATCGTCACGCTCACGTATCCGCACATCGGCAGCTACGGCACGAGCGGGGAGGACGTCGAGTCGCGACGAGTCTTCGCCGCCGGCCTGGTGGTCAAGGACGTTCCCGCACGCGACTCGAACTTTCGCTCGGACGCATCGCTCGGCGACTATCTGCGTCTCGCGAACACGGTCGGGATCGCCGGCATCGACACCCGGCGCCTCACCCGCCATCTGCGCCAGGGCGGCGCCCAGAACGGCTGCATCGTCGCCTTGCCGGCCGGGCAGACGCTGACGCCGGCGATCGTCGACGGTGCAATCGCCAAGGCACGGGCTGCGCCGAGCATGTCGGGGCTGGACCTCGCCAAGGTCGTGAGCATCGAGCAGCCCTACGAATGGACCGAAGGGGTCTGGGAACTCGGCAGCGGCTACGGTGCGCCGCGCGAGCAGCGGCTGAACGTGGTCGCCTACGACTTCGGCGTCAAGTACAACATCCTGCGCATGCTGGCGACGCGAGGATGCCGGGTGACGGTGGTGCCGGCCGAGACCCCGGCGAGCGACGCGCTGGCCGGGCGCCCCGACGGCATCTTCCTCGCCAACGGCCCCGGCGACCCCGAGCCCTGCGACTACGCGATCGCGTCGACGCGCGAGTTCATCGAGCGCGGCGTGCCGCTCTTCGGCATCTGCCTCGGCCACCAGATCATGGCGCTCGCCGCCGGCGCGAAGACCTACAAGATGAAGTTCGGCCACCACGGCGCCAATCACCCGGTGAAGGACCTCGACACCGGCCGCGTCAGCATCACCAGCCAGAACCACGGCTTCGCGGTCGACCCGAAGTCGCTGCCGGCCACGCTTCGGCCGACTCACGTGTCGCTCTTCGACGGCACGCTGCAGGGCCTGGCGCACGTCGACAAGCCCGCGTTCTGCTTCCAGGGCCACCCGGAGGCATCGCCCGGGCCGCACGACATCGGCTACCTCTTCGATCGCTTCGTCGCCCTGATGGACAAGGACAGGGGCCAGGCGAGGGCCGGGAGCGCGCATGGCTAAGCGCACCGACCTCAAGACGATCCTCATCATCGGCGCCGGCCCGATCGTGATCGGCCAGGCGTGCGAATTCGACTACTCCGGCGCCCAGGCCTGCAAGGCGCTGCGCGAGGAAGGCTATCGCGTCGTTCTGGTCAACAGCAACCCGGCGACGATCATGACCGACCCGGACACGGCCGACGTCACCTACATCGAGCCGATCACCTGGCAGATGGTCGAGAAGATCATTGCCAAGGAGCGGCCCGATGCCGTGCTGCCGACGATGGGGGGCCAGACCGCGCTCAACTGCGCCCTCGACCTGCACAAGCACGGCGTGCTGCAGAAGTACGGCGTCGAGATGATCGGCGCCAACGAGAAGGCGATCGAGAAGGCCGAGGACAGGCTCAAGTTCAAGGATGCGATGACCGGCATCGGCCTGCACTCGGCGAAGTCGGGCATCGCCCACACCTTCGACGAGGCACTTGTCGTGCAGCGCCGGATCGCGCAAGGCAGCGCCGATGCCGACGACACCGGCTCGGCCGGCTTTCCGATCGTGATCCGGCCGAGCTTCACGCTCGGCGGCACCGGCGGCGGCATCGCCTACAACCCGGGCGAGTTCGAGGAGATCTGCAAGCGCGGCCTCGATCTCTCGCCGACCAAGGAGCTCCTGATCGAGGAGAGCCTGATCGGCTGGAAGGAGTTCGAGATGGAGGTCGTCCGCGACAAGGCGGACAACTGCATCATCGTCTGCTCGATCGAGAACCTCGACCCGATGGGGATCCACACCGGCGACTCGATCACGGTGGCGCCGGCGCAGACGCTGTCGGACAAGGAATACCAGCTGATGCGAAACGCGTCGATCGCGATCCTGCGCGAGATCGGCGTCGAGACCGGCGGCTCGAACGTGCAGTTCGCGGTCAACCCGAAGGACGGCCGGATGGTCGTCATCGAGATGAATCCGCGCGTCTCGCGCTCGTCGGCACTGGCCTCGAAGGCGACCGGCTTTCCGATCGCCAAGGTCGCGGCCAAGCTCGCGGTCGGCTACACGCTCGACGAGCTGAAGAACGACATCACCGGAGGGGCGACGCCGGCGAGCTTCGAGCCGTCGATCGACTACGTCGTCACCAAGATCCCGCGCTTCGCGTTCGAGAAGTTCCCGGCGGCCGACTCGCGGCTGACGACACAGATGAAGTCGGTCGGCGAGGTGATGGCGATCGGCCGCACGTTCCAGGAAAGCCTGCAGAAGGCGCTGCGCGGCCTCGAGACCGGCATCGACGGCTTCTCGACGCGATCGAGCGACCGCGAGGAGATCGTCCAGGAGATTGGCGAGGCCGGCCCCGAGCGCATCCTCTTCGTCGCCGACGCATTCCGGATCGGCATGAGCCTCGACGAGATCTTCGACGAGACGGCGATCGATCCGTGGTTCCTGGCACAGATCGAGGAGATCGTCTCGACCGAGAAGAAGCTCGCGGGGCGTCCGCTCGAGAGCCTGTCTGCCGCCGAGATGCGCTACCTCAAGGCCAAGGGCTTCTCGGATCGTCGGCTCGCGGGCCTGCTGAAGGTGAGCGAGTCGACCTTGCGCGCCCAGCGCCACGCGCAGGACGTGCGGCCGGTCTACAAGCGCGTCGATACCTGCGCCGCCGAGTTCGCGACGCAGACCGCCTACATGTATTCGACCTACGACGAGGAGTGCGAGGCCGCGCCGACCGATCGCAGGAAGATCATGGTTCTCGGCGGCGGTCCGAACCGCATCGGCCAGGGCATCGAGTTCGACTACTGCTGCGTCCACGCCGCCCTCGCCCTGCGCGAGGACGGCTACGAGACCATCATGGTCAACTGCAACCCCGAGACCGTCTCGACCGACTACGACACCTCCGACCGCCTCTACTTCGAGCCGGTGACCCTCGAGGACGTGCTCGAGATCGTCGCCAAGGAAAAGCCGGTCGGCGTGATCGTCCAGTACGGCGGGCAGACGCCGTTGAAGCTCGCCCTCGAGCTCGAGCGCGCCGGCGTGCCGATCGTCGGCACGACGCCCGATTCCATCGACATCGCCGAGGACCGGGAGCGCTTCCAGAAACTCCTCGTCGAGCTCGGCCTGCGCCAGCCGCCGAATCGCACCGCGCGCACCGAGGACCAGGCGATCGAGCTGGCCCAGGAGATCGGCTATCCGCTCGTGGTGCGGCCGAGCTACGTGCTCGGCGGCCGGGCAATGGAGATCGTCCACGGCGACAAGGACCTCGAGCGCTACATGCGCGAGGCCGTCAAGGTGAGCGAGAAGTCGCCGGTGCTGCTCGACCGCTTTCTCGACGACGCGATCGAGGTCGACGTCGACTGCATCTCCGACGGCAGCGAAGTGATGATCGGCGGGATCATGGAGCACGTCGAGCAGGCGGGCATCCATTCGGGCGACTCGGCCTGCTCGCTGCCACCGTACTCGCTGCCGAACAAGCTCCAGGACGAGATGCGCCGGCAGACCGCGCTGATGGCGCGCGCGCTCAAGGTCGTCGGCCTGATGAACGTCCAGTTCGCGATCCAGGGCGAGGGCGACGCTGCCGTCATCTATGTGCTCGAGGTCAATCCGCGCGCCTCGCGCACGGTGCCTTTCGTGTCGAAAGCGACCGGCGAGCCGCTCGCCAAGATCGCCGCCCGCTGCATGGTCGGGCAAAAGCTCGCCGAGCAGAAGGGCGTGCGCGGCGAGGTCGTGCCGCCTTACTTCTCGGTCAAGGAAGCAGTCTTTCCGTTCAACAAGTTCCCTGGCGTCGATCCGATCCTGGGGCCCGAGATGCGCTCGACCGGCGAGGTCATGGGCGTCGGCAGCACATTCGGCGAGGCCATGCTGAAGAGCCAGCTCGGCGCCGGCTCGCGCCTGCCGACCAAGGGCACGGTCTGCATCACGGTCAGGAACACCGACAAGGAGCGTGCGGTGGTGGTCGCGCGCGAGTTGCACGCGCTTGGTTTTTCGCTCGTCGCCACGCGTGGCACGGCCGCCGCCATCGCCGAGGGCGGTGTCCCCGTGCGCGCGGTCAACAAGGTGAAGGACGGGCGGCCGAACATCGTCGACCTGCTGAAGGGCAACGAGATCCAGCTCGTCTTCACCACCGTCGACGAGACGAGGACGGCAATTGCCGACTCCCGCCACATCCGGCAGGCGGCGCTCGCGCATCGCGTCACCTACTACACCAGCATGGCCGGATGCGAAGCTGCCGTCGAAGGCATGAAGCATCGAGACGACCTGGGCGTCACCTCGCTGCAGGAACTGCATTCGAAGCTGCACTAAACTGGTCTCCAGTCGCCGCCGCCGGAGCTTGCCTGGCGGCGGTTTTTCTTTTTGCCGAGGTTTGCATGGCCACCATTCCGCTCACCCGACGCGGCTTCGAGAAGCTCAAGGACGAGCTCGCCCGCCTGAAGAGCGTCGAGCGTCACGCCGTCATCCGGGCGATCGCCGAGGCGCGCGCCCAGGGCGATCTCTCCGAGAACGCCGAGTACGAGGCCGCCAAGGACAGGCAGGGGTTCATCGAGGGCAGGATCCTCGAGATCGAGAGCAAGCTTGCGGCGGCGCAGGTCATCGACCCATCGACCCTCGACGCCGAAGGCCGCGTCGTCTTCGGCTCGACCGTCGACCTGGAGGAAGAGGAGTCGGGGACGGCGGTCACGTACCAGATCGTCGGTGACGACGAGGCCGACCTGAAGCACGGCCTGATCTCGATCAGCTCGCCGATCGCACGCGCGCTGATCGGCAAGGTCGAGGGCGACGTCGCCGAGGTCCAGGCCCCGGCCGGCCTGAAGAGCTACGAAATCATGGCGGTCCGCTACGAATGATTCTTCGATGAGCGCCCTGCGGCTCGGGAGGTTCGCGGGCTGGCTCGCGGGGCTCTGGGCCGGCGCGATCGCGGCGACCGGTTTCATCGCTGCACCGACGCTTTTCGCCGTCCTGCCGCGCGCCGATGCCGGGCGCGTCGCCGCGCGCCTCTTCGAGATCGACGCCTACGTCGGCCTCGCGGCCGGCGTGGTCCTGCTGATGCTCGCCATGCGCGGCGCCGATGCCATGCGCCCGGCAGGGTCGTCGCGCTTCAGCGTCGAGCTGATGCTCGTGCTGGGGGCGCTCTTTTGCATCGTCGCCGGTCATTTCGCCCTCGAGCCGATGATCGACGCGGCACGTCGCGGAGAAGACGGCCCTTCTTTCGCCATGCTGCACGGCGTCGGGTCGATCTTCTTCGTCGTGAAGTTCGTGGCCGTCGCGGCCCTCGCATGGCGGCTGACCGCCAGGCCGCAGAGCGCTACGAGCGCTGCGCCGACTTCTTGAGGCTGGTCACCTTCTTGCGCGCGCGCTTGAGCGTGCCGCCGGCCGCCAGCCGCATGTTGCCGACGACCGTCACCTTCTTCACCTGCGGCCGGTGGTTGCCGCTCTTGGCGAACTTCAGCACCTTGACGACCTTCGGGCCCGGCATCCGGTCTTCCTTCTCGACCTTGGCCTTCTCCACCGGAGGACGCCAGAGCACGAGCAGCTTGCCGATGTGCTGCACCGGCGCTGCACCGAACGCACCGCTCAGCTCGCCGAGCAAGGCCTCGCGTGCGGTGCGGTCGTCGGAGAAGACGCGGATCTTGACCAGGCCATGGGCATCGAGCGCGGCCTCGATCTCGCGCCGCACGGCCTCGGTGGCGCCGTCGTTGCCGATCGCGACGACCGGATGGAGATGATGGGCGTCGGCGCGCTTTTGCTTGCGCTCGGCCGGCGTGAGGAAGAGGGCGGTCACGTCTCTATTATCGGCGCGCGATGAGCACCCGCGGCAAAGGCAAGAAGCTGAACAAGGCGTGGCTGCACGACCACCTCACCGATCCCTACGTCAAGCAGGCCCAGCGCGAGGGCTATCGCGCGCGGGCCGCCTACAAGCTGAAGGAGATCGACGAGCAACTCCACCTGCTCGTCCCGGGGCAGTTCGTCGTCGACCTCGGCGCGGTTCCGGGTGCCTGGAGCCAGTACGTCCGGCGCAAGTTCGGGCGCGGTGCCGGCGTCGACCCGACGGCCGCGCCCGGGCCGCTGCAAGGCACGATCATCGCGCTCGACCTGCTGGAATTCGAGCCGATCGACGGCGTCGATTTCATCGCGGGCGACTTCCGCGAAGAGACGGTCCTGGCCGAGCTGGTGGCGCGTGTCGCGGGTCGCCCCGTCGACGTCGTGCTCTCGGACATGGCGCCCAATCTCTCGGGCGTCGCGGCCTCGGATTCGGCCCGGATGGCCGACCTGGTCGAACTGGCGATCGATTTCGCCGGCCGGCACCTCCGGCCGGAAGGCGCGCTGGTCTGCAAGGTCTTTCACGGCAGCGGCTACAGTCAGCTCGTCGAGCGCTTCAAGGCCCGTTTCCGGACCGTGAAGGCGATCAAGCCGAAGGCGTCGCGGGCCAAGTCCTCGGAAACCTTCCTGGTCGGCATCGGGCTCAAGCCGGTTGCATCCGGCAACGATATCGGGGCGTAGCGGTCAAATGCCTCGTTCCACTCTCCCGCGTCGCCGGGGTTGCGTGGACTAAAATTGACCACAGATGGCGTGGAGCGGGGATTGCCTGTCAAGCCCGTTCCTTCCCTGAATTGGAGTCGCGGTGAACAATCAATGGTTCTCTAAGGTGGCGGTCTGGCTCGTGATCGCGCTGGTCATGTTCACTGTCTTCAAGCAGTTCGAGCGCACCGGCACCCAGACCGGCATGATTGCCTACTCCGACTTCCTAGAGGAGGTCCGCGCCAAGCACATCCGCAGCGTCACGCTGCAGGAAGGCGTCGGCGGCTCGACCGAGATCCGCGCCAAGACGACCGACGACAAGGAACTGCGCACCACCGCGACCTATCTCGACCGCGGCCTCGTCGGCGACCTGATCAACAACGGCGTCAAGTTCGACGTCAAGCCGCGCGAGGAGCCCTCGTTCCTGCTCTCGATCCTCGCGTCTTGGGGGCCGATCCTGCTGCTGATCGGCGTCTGGATCTACTTCATGCGCCAGATGCAGGGCGGCGGCAAGGGCGGCGCGTTCAGCTTCGGCAAGTCGAAGGCGCGCATGCTCGACGACGCCAACAACACCACGACCTTCGCCGACGTCGCCGGCTGCGACGAGGCCAAGGAAGAGGTCAAGGAGCTGGTCGACTTCCTGAAGGACCCGCAGAAGTTCCAGAAGCTCGGCGGCCGGATTCCGCGCGGCGTGTTGCTTGTCGGCCCTCCGGGCACCGGCAAGACGCTGCTCGCCAAGGCGATCGCCGGCGAGGCGAAGGTGCCGTTCTTCTCGATCTCCGGCTCCGACTTCGTCGAGATGTTCGTCGGTGTCGGCGCGGCGCGCGTGCGCGACATGTTCGATCAGGCGAAGAAGAGCGCGCCCTGCATCATCTTCATCGACGAGATCGACGCCGTCGGCCGCCATCGCGGCGCCGGCCTGGGCGGCGGCAACGACGAGCGCGAGCAGACGCTCAACCAGATGCTGGTCGAGATGGACGGCTTCGAGACCAACGTCGGCGTCATCGTGATGGCGGCGACCAACCGCCCCGACATCCTCGACCCGGCGCTGCTGCGTCCGGGCCGCTTCGACCGCCAGGTCTACGTCACGCTGCCGGACGTTCGCGGCCGCGAGCAGGTGCTCAACATCCACATGAGGAAGGTCCCGGTAGGCCAGGACATCCGCGCCGACATCCTGGCGCGCGGCACGCCGGGCTTCTCGGGCGCCGACCTGGCGAACCTGGTCAACGAGGCGGCGCTGTTCGCGGCGCGGCGGAACGGCCGGGTCGTCGAGATGGTCGACTTCGAGAAGGCCAAGGACAAGATCATGATGGGCCCCGAGCGGAAGTCCATGATCATGCCGGAGGACGAGCGGCGGAACACGGCGTACCACGAGTCCGGCCACGCCCTCGTCGCCCGCCTGATGCCCAAGACCGATCCGGTCCACAAGGTCACCGTGATCCCGCGCGGTCGTGCGCTGGGCGTGACGATGCAGCTGCCCGAAGGGGACCGTTACAGCCTCGACAAGGAGCGCATGCTCTCGACGATCGCCGTGCTCTTCGGCGGCCGTATCGCCGAGGAGGTGTTCATGCACCAGATGACCACTGGCGCGAGCAACGACTTCGAGCGGGCAACGCAGATCGCGCGCGACATGGTCACGCGCTACGGCATGACCGACGAGCTCGGTCCGATGGTCTATGCCGAGAACGAGGGCGAGGTGTTCCTCGGCCGCTCGGTGACCAAGACGACGACGATGTCGGAAGAGACCATGCGAAAGGTCGATGCCGTCATCCGTCGGATCATCGACGAGCAGTACGGCATCGCCCGAAAGCTCATCGAGGACAACCAGGACAAGATGCACGCCATGGCGACGGCGCTCCTCGAGTGGGAGACGATCGACGCCGAGCAGATCGACGACATCATGTCCGGCAAGCCGCCGCGCGCGCCCAAGGACTGGGTCGCGCCCGCGGCCAAGCCCTCGACGGGCGTGCCGCCGGTGACGCCGGGCAACGCGCCGGCCGCCGCCTGAGGATGGCCGCGAGCGGTTCGACGACGGGGCTTCGGCCCCGTTTTTCTTGGTGCTGCGGGTCGCGTCGGTGAGCCTCTGGCGAACGACGCGGTTCGCGATCGACCTTTCGCGCCCTCGTGTGATGGGCATCGTCAACGTCACGCCGGATTCGTTCACCGACGGCGATCCGACGCTCACCCCGGCCGGGGCCATCGCCCGCTGC
>JBBSBZ010000146.1:0-8631 GCA_038250795.1 Burkholderiales bacterium
CCGCAGGAGGGCGTGAACGCGATCCAGCTCGAGATGGGCCTGCACGTCTACATGGACGAGAAACGCGCGTCGTTCCCTGCCGCCGCGCCCGATGCCGCGAAGCTTGCCCGGCTCGTGCCCGTGCTGCGCACCCTGCTGCAGACCACGCTCGACTGGCGTCCAGATGACCAGTGAGGCAGCCGGCGCGTCGCTCTGGGCGCCGCTCGCGTGGCTGGCCGACGGCTGGCACGACGACGTGCTGCTGCGCATCGGCGACGACGGCTGCTGGGGCGAGGTGACGGCTGGCGTCGCGGCACCACCGGCGGGTGCGCAGGTCCTCTCGTCGCCGCTGCTGCCCTCGCTCGTCGACGCGCACAGCCATGCCTTCCAGCGCGCCTTCGCAGGGCTGGCCGAGCGGCGCGACGCCGCGACCGACGACTTCTGGTCGTGGCGCGAGCGCATGTACGCGGTCGCGTCGCGCATCACGCCGGAGCAGCTGCGGGCGATCGCGGCGCAGCTTTACGTCGAGCTGCTGCGCGGCGGCTACACGCAGGTCTGCGAGTTCCACTACCTGCGCCGCGAGCGCGACGGCAGCGACCACGCCGACCCGCTCGCGATGTCGTGGGCGCTCGCCGACGCCGCCGCCGATGCCGGCATCGGCCTGACGATCCTGCCGGTCCTCTACGAGCGCTTCGGCTTCGGCGAGCCGCTCAGAGACAGCCAACGGCGCTTTCGCGCCTCGGCCGAGGAGACAGCGGCGGCCGCGCGGCGCATCGCCGCGGCGGCCCGGCCGCTCGTCGACGGCGGCGTCGCCATCCATTCGCTGCGCGCCGCGAGCGCCGACGGCATCCTGGCGCTCGTCGAGCTCGCGCGCGGGCTCGACGGCCCGATCCACATCCACGTCGCCGAGCAGACGGCCGAGGTCGACGCGTGCCTGGCCGCAACCGGCCTGCGGCCGATCGAGTGGCTCGTTTCGCGCGGGCTCGACCGGCGCTGGCAGCTCGTCCACGCGACCCACGCTCTGCCGCGCGAGATCGAGGCGGTCGCCGCGAGCGGCGCGGGCGTCGTCGTCTGCCCAGGCACCGAGGCCAATCTCGGCGACGGCCTGTTCGACCTGCCGCGCTGGCTGGCGGCGGACGTGGCGCTCTCGCTCGGCTCAGACAGCCACGCGACGCGCGACTGGCGCGAAGAGCTGCGCCTGCTCGAATACGGGCAGCGGCTGGCACGGCGCGAGCGCAACGTCGCCGCCGCTCCCGAGCTCGGCCAGCCGTCGACGGCCGAGCGCCTGTTCGGCCGCATGGTCGAGGGCTCGCGCACGGCGACGCATCGACGGGCCTGGGGCCTCGTCGCCGGCGCGCGCGCCGATGCCCTGCTCGTCGACCCGCGCGACGACGCGCTCCTCGGCATCGATCCCCGGGGCTCGCTCGATGCACTGGTCTTCAGCAGCCCGACGGCACCGTGGCGCGACGTGATGGTCGCGGGAAGATGGGTGCTGCGCGACGGGCGGCACGCCGGCACAGTGGGGATCGCCGAGCGCTTCAGCGATGCGCTCGGCGCGCTCGGCTCCTAGCGCGTCGCGCGACAGGAGCGCGACGCCGCGCGGTCGGAGGCGCTAGCGGAAGCGCGACTGCGCGACCGTCTGCAGCTCGCCGGGCAGAGAGCTCAGGTAGGAGGCGATCGCCTTGATCTCGGGATGCGTGAACGGGCGTGCCATGCCCATCATGATCGGGTTGCTGCGCCCGACCACGGAGTTGTGATCCGTCTGGTAGGCCTTCAGCGCCTCGTACAGGTAGTCGGCGTACTGGCCGGCGAGCTTCGGATAAGCCCCGTCGATCGGCTTCGAGAAGTTGGCGCCGTGGCACGCCGAGCAGTTGGCCTGGGCGAGCAGCTTGGCGACGTTCTCGGGCGCAGCCGGCACCTGGTCCGGTGCCACCGGGCCCTTGCCGAGCTGCTCGTAGTAGGCGGCGACGTCGGCCATGTCCTGATCCGACAGGCTCGAGGCGATCGCGCGCATCGTCGGGAACTTGCGCTCGCCCTTCTTGTAGCCGTGGAGCGCGGCGACGATGTACTTCGCATTCTGGCCCGCGATCTTCGGCACCTTGTAGATCTCGGGAAAACTCGACTGGTAGCCGGGGATGTTGTGGCAGCCGATGCACATCGCCACCTTGGTCGCGCCCGCGGCCGCATCGCCCGGTTTCGCTTCCTGCGCCGACGCGGCGCTGCCGAGCCCGAAGGCAAGAGAGAGGAAGGCGATCGCGAACGACGAGGTCGACTGGGTCATGGCAAAGCGGAGGGTTGGCAAAGGGAGATCGGCGACGCGCGCAAACCGATAATTATAGGGGCGCCCTTATACTGAATCGACGCATTGCAGCAAGCGAATCCCCGGGCGAATCCATGAAGTTCAAAGGCTCAGACAACTACGTCGCCACGCCCGACCTGATGCTCGCCGTCAACGCCGCGGCCACTCTCAAGCGCCCGCTCCTGGTCAAGGGCGAGCCGGGCACCGGCAAGACGATGCTCGCAGAGGAGGTCGCCACCGCCCTCGGCATGCCGCTGATGCAGTGGCACATCAAGTCGACGACCAAGGCCCAGCAGGGCCTGTACGAGTACGACGCCGTGAGCCGCCTGCGCGACAGCCAGCTCGCCGGCGTCGAGGGCAGCGACAGCGGCGCGCGCGTCAAGGACATCCACAACTACATCGTCAAGGGCGTGCTCTGGCAGGCCTTCACCGCCGAGCAGCCGGTGGTGCTCCTGATCGACGAGATCGACAAGGCCGACATCGAGTTCCCTAACGACCTGCTGCGCGAGATCGACCGGATGGAGTTCTACGTCTACGAGACGCGTGAGCTCGTCAAGGCCAGGCACCGGCCACTCGTCTTCATCACCTCGAACAACGAGAAGGAGCTCCCGGACGCGTTCCTGCGCCGCTGCTTCTTCCACTACATCAAGTTCCCCGACGCCGACACGATGAGGCAGATCGTCGGCGTCCACTTCCCGAACCTCAAGAGGGAGCTCCTGGCGGCGGCCCTCAAGAACTTCTACGACGTGCGCAACCTGCCCGGCCTCAAGAAGAAGCCGAGCACGTCCGAGTTGCTCGACTGGCTGAAGCTCCTCGTCGCCGAGGACATCCCGCTCGAGGCGCTGCAGAGCAAGGACGACAAGGTGGCGGTCCCGCCGCTGGTCGGCGCGCTTCTCAAGAACGAGCAGGACGTCTCGCTCTTCGAGAAGCTCGTCTTCATGCAGCGCCACAACCGCTAGCGCCGGACGAGCCGTGAAGCCCGTCCGTCCCGTCACCCTGGCGAATGAGCATGTCCGGCTCGAGCCGCTCGGCCTGAACCACGTCGACGGCCTGAAGCGCGCGGCTGCCGACGGCGAGCTCTGGACGATCCGCGTCACGAGCGTTCCCGAGCCCGACGACACGCGCGGCTACGTCGAGCGGGCGCTGCAGGGCTTCTCGGAAGGACACCGTCTCGCCTTCGCCGTGATCGACGCCAAGACCGGCGAGGTGATCGGCTCGTCGAGCTATCACGACATCGTGCCGGCGGTCGATCGCCTCGAGATCGGCTACACCTGGTACGCCAAGAGCCGTCAGCGCACGGCGGTCAACGCCGCTGCCAAGCTGCTGCTCATGACGCACGCCTTCGACACGCTCGGCGCAAAGCTCGTCGGCTGGCGCACCGACAACTTCAACTTCGCCAGCCGGCGCGCGATCGAACGGCTCGGCGCGCGGTGCGACGGCGTGCTGCGACACCACGCGCTGCGCCGCGACGGCACCGTTCGCGACACCGTGATGTACAGCCTGTCCGTCGGTGAATGGCCCGAGGCGCGCGCCGAGCTGCAGGCGCGGCTCGCGAAGAAGCGCGACTGACATGGCGAGATCCGCCGCACGATGAGTCCCGACGCAGATTCGTCGCTCGACTCGCGCGGCTATCTGCGCCATCCGACGCTGCATGGCGACCGCGTCGCCTTCGTCTGCGATGACGACCTGTGGACGGCACCTGTGACCGGCGGCGACGCGCGCCGGCTCACCGCGGGCCTCTCCGAGCCGTCGACGCCGTGCTATTCGCCCGACGGCCGCTGGCTCGCGTTCGTCGGCCGCGACGAGCAGCATCCCGAGGTCTGCGTCATGCCGGCCGAAGGCGGGCCGGCGCGCCGGCTCACGTGGCTCGGCACCGACGCGCTGGTGCGCGGCTGGACCGGCGACGGCCGGATCGTCTTCGTCACGACCCAGGGCCAGCCCTTCTTTCGCAATCACCACGCTTTCACGATCGATCCGGCAGGCGGCGTCGCCGATCCGCTGCCGTGGGGCCAGGTCAACCACCTCGCCTTCGGCCCCGCCGGCGCGATGGTGATCGGCCGCAACACGGCCGATCCCGCCCGCTGGAAGCGCTATCGCGGCGGCACGGTCGGGCACTTCTGGATCGACGCCGACGGCTCGGGCGCGTTTCGGCGCATGACGGAGCTCGAAGGCAACCTGACGAGCCCGATGTGGGTCGGCGAGCGCCTCTACTTCCTCTCGGACGGCGAAGGCGTCGGCAACCTCTATTCGTGCCGCGCCGACGGCAGCGACCGGCGCCGCCACACCGACCACGGTTCGTTCTACGCGCGCCATGCGCAAAGCGACGGCCGGCGCATCGTCTACCAATGCGCGGCGCGCCTCTGGCTCTTCGATCCCGCCACCGACACGACGCGCGAGATCGACATCGGCACGCCCGCGCACCGCGCGCAGGCGGCGCGCCGCTTCGTCGCGGCGGGCGATCACCTCGAGTCGTTTCGCGTCCATCCGGCCGGGCACTCGCTCGCGCTGGTCGCGCGCGGCCAGCTCTTCACGATGGCGCACTGGGAAGGCGCCGTGCGCCGGCTCGGCGAAGACGACGGCGGCCGGCTCCGTCACGGCCAGTGGCTCGGCGACGGCACGAGCGTGGTCGCGGTCGGTGACGCGAGCGGCGAGGAGCGGGTCGTCGTCTTCGCCGGCGGCACGGCGCGCCGGGTCGACGTCGACACCGGCCACGTCACCGAATTGCGCGCAGCGCCCATCGGCACCCGCGTGGCCCTCGCCAACCACCGCAACGAAGTCTGGGTCGGCGATCTCGGCGGCGGCGGGGACACGCTCGATCTCGTCGACCGGAGCGACTTCGGCCGCATCACCGACCTGGCGTGGTCGAGCGACGGCGCCTGGCTCGCCTACGCGTTCGCGACGAGCACACGGCACACGGCGATCAAGCTGCTGGAAGTCGCCTCGGGCACGTCGACACTGGTCACGAGCCCCGAGTTCCGCGACGGCTCGCCGGCCTTCGACCCCGACGGCAAGTACCTCTGCTTCCTGTCGCTGCGCACCTTCGATCCGGTCTACGACAGCGTCCAGTTCGAGCTCAGCTTCCCGCGTGGCGCGCGTCCCTACCTGATCGCACTGCAGGCCGGCGGGCGGCCTCCCTTCGATCCCGAGCCGCGAGGATTCAGGTCCGACGGCCCCGAGGCCGAGAGCGCAGCGCCGGCCGCAGCGACGCCGCTGCACGTCGACCTCGATGGGATCGCCTCGCGCGTCGCCGCCTTCCCGGTCGCCGAGAACCGCTTCGGCCGGATCGCCCCCGCCGCCGGCGGCAAGGTGCTCTGGACGGTGCTCAACATCGTCGGCGCGCACGGCCGGGGCGGCCACAAGGAAGAGTCGGGCCGGCTCGAGGTCTTCGACTTCGCGACCCAGCGCGTCGAGACGCTGGTCGACAAGGTCGATGCCTTCGACCTCGCCGCCGACGGCGCGACGGTCGTCGTGCGCGACGGCAAGCGCCTGCGCGCGCTCGCGGTGCGCTCGACGGGCGGTCGCAAGGACGACCCGTCGCCGGCGCCGGCGAGCGACGGGCCGCCGTCGCGCAAGAGCGGCTGGATCGATCTCGAGCGGCTGCGCGTCTCGATCGAGCCGCGTCGCGAATGGCGCCAGATGCTCCGCGAGGTCTGGCGCCTGCAGCGCGACCAGTTCTGGTCGGAGGCGATGTCGGGCGTCGACTGGCCGGCGGTCTACGCGATGTACGCACCGCTGGTCGAGCGCGTCGCGACGCGCGGCGAGCTCTCCGACCTGATCTGGGAGATGCAGGGCGAGCTCGGCACCTCGCACGCCTACGAAATGGGCGGCGACCATCGAAAGCCGCCCGCGGTCGCGCTCGGCTATCTCGGCGCCGAGACGCGCTTCGATCCGGTCGACCGGAGCTGGGAGATCACGCGCATCGTCCGAGGCGACGCCTGGGACGCCAGCGCCGACTCGCCGCTCAACGCCATCGGCGTCGAGGCCAGGGTCGGCGAGCGCATCGTCGCGGTCGGCGGCCAGCGCCTCTCGGCGGGCGCGCCGCCGCAGTCGCTGCTCGTCCATCAGGCAGGAGCGAAGGTCGAGCTGACGCTCAAGCGCGACGCCTCGCCGGATGCGCCGACGCGCGAGGTCGTCGTCGCGGCGCTCGCCGACGAGGTGCCGGCGCGCTACCGCGAATGGGTCGAGAAGAACCGCGCCTGGGTGCACGCGCAGTCGAAGGGCCGGGTCGGCTATCTCCACCTGCCCGACATGCAGGCCGCGGGCTACGCCGAATTCCACCGCTACTTCGCCGGCGAGTGCGACCGCGATGCGCTCGTCGTCGACGTCCGCTACAACCGCGGCGGCCACGTCTCGCAGCTGCTGCTCGAGAAGGTCGCGCGCCGGCGCATCGCCTACACGCTCTCGCGATGGTCGAAGCCGACGTCGTATCCGGAAGAGGCCCTCGCCGGACCGGTCGTCGCGCTCACCAACGAGCATGCCGGCTCCGACGGCGACATCTTTTCCCACTCCTTCAAGCTGATGAAGCTCGGGCCGCTGGTCGGCACGCGCACCTGGGGCGGCGTGGTCGGCATCTGGCCGCGTCACACGCTCGTCGACGGCACGCAGACGACGCAGCCCGAATACGCGTTCTGGTTCAGCGACGTCGGCTGGGCGGTGGAGAACTACGGCACCGACCCCGACATCGAGATCGACAACGCACCGCAGGACGCCGCAGCCGGGCGCGATCGCCAGCTCGAGGTTGCCGTTGCGACGGCCCTCGAACGTGCCGGCAAGGCGGCGCAATCCGAGCGCGACTACGGCCCGCGGCCGGTGCTCGCCCGCAAGGCCTTCCCGCCCCGCTGACCGCCGCGTCTCGCGCGGCCGCCGATCAGCTCGGCTGCTTCACCGTCCGCAGGTACGGCTTCAGGGTCTTGAAGCCGGCCGGGTACTTCTTCTTCGCGTCGTCATCGGAGACCGACGTCGGGATGATGACGTCGTCGCCGGGCTTCCAGTTCGCCGGCGTGGCCACCGAATGCTTCGCGCTCATCTGCAAGGCGTCGAGGACGCGCAGGATCTCGTCGAAGTTGCGGCCGGTCGACATCGGATAGGTGAGCATCAGCTTGATCTTCTTGTCGGGGCCGACGACAAAGACCGATCGCACGGTGGCGTTGTTGACGGCGGTGCGGCCGTCGGCGGCGACCTCGTCGGCCGGCAGCATGCTGTAGAGCTTGGCCACCTTCAGGTCGTGGTCGGCGATCATCGGGTACTTCACCGTCGCGCCCTGCGTCTCCTCGATGTCCTTCGACCACGCGCTGTGGAGGTCGACCGGGTCGGCGGATAGGCCGATCAGCTTGGCGCCGCGCCTGGTGAACTCGGGCTCGATCTTGGCCATGTAGCCGAGCTCGGTCGTGCAGACCGGCGTGAAGTCCTTCGGGTGCGAGAACAGGATCGCCCACTTGTCGCCGATCCAGTCGTGGAACCGGATCTTGCCTTGCGTGGTGTCGGCCTCGAAATCGGGCGCGGTGTCGTTGATGCGCAGTGACATGGGATGCTCCTCGGGTTGGATCACGAAGTATGCAGCCGTCGACGGGTCCCCGCTTTGCCGACGTGGGCTCAGTGCTTCGCACCTTCCTCGTACCAGCGGCCCAGCGCCGCCCGCTCGGCGTCGTTGATCTGCGTTGCGTTGCTCATCGGCATCAGCTTCAGCACGACCGCCTGCTGGTAGATCTGCTGGGCGTGCGCCGAGATCTCTTCGGCCGAGTCGAGGCGCACGTTCTTGTTCGAGACCTCGGCGTTGTGGCAGAGCTGACAGCGCTGCCGGACGATCGCCTGCACCTCGGCAAAGCTCGGCGCCGGCAGCTTCGCGACCGCCGGCTGCGCTGCCGGCAGCAGCAGGGCGATGGTTGCGCAGATCACCAGAGTGCCGGCGATCGCATAGCGCCACGGCACCGGCCGCGCCTCGACCAGCGCCTTGTGACGCAGCACGAACGAGACCCGGACCAGCGCGCCCGCGAGCATCAGGGCGACGAGGACGAGCCAGTTGTGCTTCGCGCCGTAGATGAAGCCGTAGTGGTTGCTGATCATCGTGAACACGACGGGCAGCGTGAAGTAGGTGTTGTGGACGCTTCTCTGCTTGCCGCGCTGGCCATGCACCGGATCGACCGGCGCGCCCTCGCGCAGCGCGGCCACGACCTTGCGCTGGCCGGGGATGATGACCATCGCCACGTTGGCGCTCATCGTCGTCGCCATCATCGCGCCGACGAGCAGGAACGCGGCCCGGCCGGCGAACAGGTGGCACGAGAGCCAGGAGGCGAAGACGATGAAGGCCAGGACGAGCGTGCCGACGACGAGGTCGCCGCGCGGCCCTCTGCCGA
>JBBSBZ010000147.1:0-8615 GCA_038250795.1 Burkholderiales bacterium
GCGACGATCGACGGCAAGCCCGTCAAGGCGCTGATCGGCGACGACGCCTGGAACAAGGACGTCTTCCTGCCCACGGTGGGCAAGCGCGGCGCGGCGATCATCGAGGCGCGCGGCCTCTCGTCGGCGGCGTCGGCGGCGAACGCGGCGATCGACCACATGCGCGACTGGGCGCTCGGCACGAACGGCAAGTGGGCGACCATGGGCATCCCGTCGGACGGCCAGTACGGCATCCCTAAGGACACGATGTTCGGCTTCCCCGTCACGGTCGCCAACGGCGAGTACAAGGTCGTCGACGGCCTCGACATCGACGCCTTCAGCCGGGAGCGCATCGCCCTGACGCTGAAGGAGCTCCAGGAAGAGCAGGAGGGCGTGAAGCATCTGCTTTGACCGTCGGCAGGGCTGGCGAATCGACTCCGATTCCGGCGTGGTTTCGCCGCCGCAGCCCATGGGTCGTGACGCATTCCCGCCGCCGCGGTAACGGCGGGTAAGGCGGCCACCGGCGGCATGCCGCTGCACCACAATCCGTTCCCATCGCCAGAGCCAGAAAGGTCCACGCCATGTCGATGTCCACTTCCTTGCGTTTCGCCCCAATGGCCGGCGCGCTGATCGCGTTCAGCATGGCCGCCTCGCCGGCGCTCGCTGCCGACGCCCACCCCAAGGCCGCCAAGCATTCGGCCAAGTCCTCGAGGACGAAGGCGCCACCCGCTCCCGTGTTCGTCGTGCCCGACGCCCAGCCGGAGCAGGTCAAGGCGGCCGAGCTCGTCTACTACGGCATGTACGAGTGCGAGTTCTCGCAGACCGTGAACATCACGCAAAGCCCGAAATACCCCGCCTACGTCGATCTCAAGCACGGCAAGAACGACTGGTTGATGAAGCCCGTCCTGTCGTCGACCGGAGCCATCCGCCTCGAGGACGTGCGCGGCGAGACCCTGATGGTGCAGATCGCGAGCAAGTCGATGCTCCTCAACGTCAAGACGGCACATCGCATCGTCGACGATTGCATGAGCGCGAAGCAGCGCGAACTGGTGGCCGAAGCCAAGGCCGCCAAGGCGGCCACTGACACCGGTTCCATGCCGGTCACGACGACCCTGCTCAAGTAGCCGCTGCGTCGGGCACGCGTGCCCGACGGTCGACGCGCCCCGCGGGGCGCGTCGTCGTTTCCGGAGCGTGCAGAGCCACGTCCGGCTCGATAATCGCGCCATGACGCGACCCTTCAATTTCAGTCCCGGCCCGGCGGTGCTCCCCGAGCCCGTCCTTCGTCGCTGCGCCGAGGAGATGCTCGACTGGCACGGCAGCGGCATGTCGGTGATGGAGATGAGCCATCGCGGCAAGGAGTTCATGTCGATCTACCACGAGACGCATGCGCTGCTGCGCGAGCTGCTCGAGGTGCCCGAGAACTACAAGCTCCTCTTCCTGCAGGGCGGCGCGATCGGCCAGAACGCGATCGTGCCGATGAACCTGCTGCGCGGGAAGACGCGCGCCGACTATGTCAACACCGGCGACTGGGCCAGGCGCTCGATGGCCGAGGCGGAGCATTTCTGCGACGTCAACGTCGCCGCGAGCGGCGAGGCGGGCGGCTTCACCTCGATTCCGCCCCGGGACGAGTGGAAGCTCGACCCCGAGGCAGCCTACGTCCACATCTGCTCGAACGAGACCATCATCGGCCTCGAGTACCAGTGGACGCCCGACACCGGCAACGTCCCGCTGGTCGCCGACATGTCGTCGAACATCCTGTCGCGGCCGATCGACGTGTCGCGCTACGGCCTCATCTATGCCGGTGCGCAGAAGAACATCGGGCCGGCCGGCCTCACGCTCGTGATCGTCCGCGACGACCTGCTGGGCGCGGCGCTGCCGACGACTCCGAGCGCCTTCGACTACACGATCCAGGCCGGCAACGACTCGATGATCAACACGCCACCGACCTACGCGATCTACACCGCCGGCCTCGTCTTCCAGTGGCTGAAGGCGCAAGGAGGGCCGGCTGCGATGGCCGGTCTGAACCAGGCCAAGGCCGACCTTCTCTACGCCGCCCTCGACGCGAGCGGCTTCTATCGCACGAAGATCGCAAAGGCCGATCGATCGCGCATGAACGTCACCTTCCACCTGCCCGATCCCCGCCTCGACGCGCCCTTCCTCGACGGGGCTCGGGCCGCGGGGCTCCTCAACCTGAAGGGCCACCGCGTCGTCGGCGGCATGCGGGCGTCGATCTACAACGCGATGCCGATCGAGGGCGTGCGCGCGCTGGTCGGGTTCCTGCGCGACTTCGAGGCGTCACAAGGCTGACGACGTGGCAACCCGGACCGGCATCGGTTGAATATGCGAGAAAAAGTATGTATGATTACTACATACCCAGCGAGGACCACACCCATGGAAGCCACCGTTGCCGAGCGCGGCCAGATCACCCTGCCCAAGGCCATCCGTGATGCGCTAGGGCTGACCAAGGGGACGCAGCTCAAGGTCGAGCTGGACGGCAGCTCGATCATCCTGCGCAAGAACGTCGACGATGCCATCTCCCGGCTGCGCGGCCGCTTCAAGCTGCCGCCCGGCGTGAGCACCGACGACGTGATGCGCGAGCTGCGTGGCCGCGCGCCCGGCGATCCGGTGGAGCCGTGACGCGCCGGCCGATCGCGTCGACATCCCATGATCGCCATCGACTCGTCCGTGCTCATTGACCTGCTCGGCGGCGACGCCGGCGCCGAGGCCGCCGAGAACAGCCTGCGTCAGGCGTTGACCAAGGGGCCGGTGGTCGTGTGCGACGTCGTCGTCAGCGAGGTCGTTGCCGGCCTGGGCTTCGGCGCGGAGCTGTTCGACGTGCTCGAGGAGGCCGGCATCCGCTATCAGCCGACCGAGTCGCGTGCGGCGGTGCGCGCCGGCGAGATGCAGCGGCGCTACAAGCAACGACTGCGTTCCGACGGGCGCGTCCTGTCGTCCCCCCGCACCGTTCCCGATTTCCTCATCGGCGCCCACGCGCTGCTCCAGTGCAGCGGCCTGATCACGCGCGACGCGGGCTTTTTCCGCGACTACTTCAAGGGACTCAAGGTCATCGTCCCGACGGCGGCCTGAGCCGATCCACCCCTTTAACCAAGGTCCTCCATGTCACACGCCTTCGCAAACACCCTCAAGACCTTCAAGACCGCCTCCGGCAAGACGGGAAGCTTCTACTCGCTGCCCGAGCTCGCCAAGACCCATCCGAACGTCTCTCGCCTGCCGCTGTCGATGCGCATCGTCCTCGAGTCGGTGCTGCGCAACTGCGATGGCAACAAGGTGACGGCCGAGCACGTCGTCGAGGTCGCGAGCTGGAAGGCGAAGGCGCCGCGGCTCGACGAGATTCCCTTCGTCGTCGCCCGCGTCGTCCTGCAGGACTTCACCGGCGTGCCGCTCCTGGCCGATATCGCGGCGATGCGGTCGGTGGCCGACAGGATGGGCAAGGACGCGAAGTCGATCGAGCCGCTGGTGCCGGTCGATCTCGTCGTCGACCACTCGGTGATGATCGACTACTTCGCCTCGAAGAAGGCGCTCGACCTCAACATGAAGCTCGAGTTCAAGAGGAACCTCGAGCGCTACCAGTTCATGAAGTGGGGCATGCAGGCGTTCGACACCTTCGGCGTCGTGCCGCCCGGATTCGGCATCGTCCACCAGGTCAACCTCGAGTACCTTGCGCGCGGCGTGCATCAGCGCGCCGGCTCGGCCGAGGAGCCGAAAGGCACGACCGTCTACTACCCCGACTCGCTCGTCGGCACCGACAGCCACACGACGATGATCAACGGTATCGGCGTCGTCGGCTGGGGCGTCGGCGGGATCGAGGCCGAGGCGGCGATGCTCGGCCAGCCGGTCTACTTCCTCACGCCCGACGTCGTCGGCTTCGAGTTCACCGGGCGCCTGCGCGAAGGCGTCACCGCCACCGACCTCGTGCTCGCGGTCACCGAGATCCTGCGCAAGGAGAAGGTGGTCGGCAAGTTCGTCGAGTTCTTCGGCCAAGGCACCGAGAGCCTGTCGGTGCCCGACCGCGCGACGATGGCCAACATGGCGCCCGAGTACGGCGCGACGATGGGCTTCTTCCCGGTCGACGACAAGACGATCGAGTACTTCGAGGGCACGGGCAGGACCAGGAGCGAGATCGAGTTCTTCCAGGCGTACTTCAAGGCGCAAGGGCTCTACGGCGTGCCGCGCGCCGGCCAGATCGACTACACCCAGATCGTCCGCCTCGACCTCGGCAAGGTCGCGCCGAGCCTGGCCGGCCCGAAGCGGCCGCAGGACCGGATCGAGATCGGCAAGGTCAAGGCTCAGTTCACCTCGCTCTTCTCGAAGCCGCCCACCGAGGCCGGCTTCAACCAGCCGGCCGCAAATCTGCTGACGCGCCACCACGTGCGAGGCCTCGCGGCGCGAGGCGAGGATCACGCCAAGGTGCCGCACACGCCGTCGGTGCCCCCGGGCGCGCCGCGCTTCGTCGAGGAGATGTCCGCCAACAAGCCGACCCTCGCGGCGGCGCTCTACGAAGCCGAGCCGACCCTGCCCCGGCCTGACGAGACGACGATCGGCAACGGCGACGTCCTGATCGCCGCCATCACGTCGTGCACGAACACCTCGAACCCGAGCGTGATGATCGCCGCCGGCATCCTGGCGAAGAAGGCGGTCGAGGCCGGCCTCAAGGTGCAGCCCCACATCAAGACCTCGCTCGCGCCCGGCTCACGCATCGTCACCGAGTACCTCACCAAGGCGGGCCTGCTGCCCTACCTCGACAAGCTCGGCTTCAACGTCGCCGCCTACGGCTGCACCACCTGCATCGGCAACGCCGGAGACCTCACGCCCGAGATCAACGACGCGATCACGAAGAACGACCTGGTCTGCGCGGCCGTGCTCTCGGGCAACCGCAACTTCGAGGCGCGCATCCACCCGAACCTGAAGGCCAACTTCCTGGCCAGCCCGCCGCTCGTCGTCGCCTACGCGATCGCCGGCACGGTGCTGCGCGACCTGATGACGGAGCCGGTCGGCAAGGGCAAGGGCGGCAAGGACGTGTTCCTCGGCGACATCTGGCCGACGAGCGACGAGATCGCCGCGCAGATGAGGTTCGCGATGAACGGCAAGTCCTACAAGGCGAACTACGACAAGGTCGCGACCGAGCCCGGTCCGCTGTGGGAGAAGATCAAGGGCGTCAGCGGCAACGTCTACGACTGGCCCAAGTCGACCTACATCGCCGAGCCGCCCTTCTTCGAGGGCTTCAAGATGCAGCCGCAGATCACCCGCCCCGGCGTCAAGGGCGCGCGCGCGATCGGCCTGTTCGGCGACTCGATCACCACCGACCACATCTCGCCGGCGGGCGCGATCAAGGAATCGTCGCCGGCCGGGATCTGGCTGAAGGAGCACGGCGTCGTCAAGGCCGACTTCAACTCCTACGGCTCGCGCCGCGGCAACCACGACGTGATGATGCGCGGCACCTTCGCCAACGTGCGCATCAAGAACCTGATGATTCCGGCCGACGCCAACGGCTCGCGCGAGGAAGGCGGCGTCACCCTCTTCCAGCCGTCGGGCGAGAAGATGTTCATCTACGACGCGGCGATGAAGTACATGGCCGCCGGCACGCCGACGATCGTCTTCGGAGGCGAGGAGTACGGCACCGGCTCGAGCCGCGACTGGGCGGCCAAGGGCACGCAGCTGCTCGGCATCAAGGCGGTCATCGCGAAGAGCTTCGAGCGCATCCATCGCTCGAACCTCGTCGGCATGGGCGTGCTGCCGCTCCAGTTCGGCCCCGGCGACTCCTGGGAGTCGCTAGGCATCCAGGGCAACGAGACGTTCGACGTCGAGATCCCGGGCGACCTGCGGCCGCAGCAGGAGGCGCTGCTGCACATCCACGGCGCCGACGGCACCAACAAGGTCGCCAAGCTGATCCTGAGGATCGACACGCCGATCGAGGTCGACTACTACCGCCACGGCGGCATCCTGCCGTTCGTGCTGCGGCAACTGCTCGCGGCTTGAGCCCCGCCGCCTGAAGCGAGCCGGCCGCTACGAGCGGCCGGTGTCGGCGGAGCAGGCCGGATCGACGCCCCGGCCGGTCTCGACGACCCGCTGCGTGGCGTTGGCGATCGAGACCTGGAAGACGAAGCAGTCTCCCTCTGGGCCGCCGAAGCGGTAGTTCCAGACCTGCTGCTGCTGCCAACCGATCGGGAAGACGAAGGCCGGATGACCGATGCGGGTCAGCACGTCCTCTTGCGACATGCCGGGCAGGATGGTGGCGAAGGTCGGCAGGTCGAGGACCTGGCGGCTGCCGACGAAGCGGCCGGCGGAATCGAAGTCGAGCATGTAGGTGTCGCGGCCGCGCCGGTACTCGAGTCGCGTGGCCCCGCCAGGCAGCGCGTGCTCGGCACCGGGGCCGCCGAACGAGGCTCGCGCCACGTCGATCGAGGCGCCGGCCGGCAGCGAGGCGGGCGACTGGAAGACGCCGCAGCCGGCCAGCGCGCCGGCCAGTACCAGCGCACCGCACCTGCGAGCCGCGGGGACCACGTCGCTCGCTCTCGAAGGTCTTTCCTGGGCCGCCATGGCTCGCGATTCTGGACCGCGCCCCTTGTCCTCGCTGGCAGGCGGCTCTCTAGAATCGACGACAGCCGGCGCGGCATCTCGTGCCCGACCCCGCCGACCATGAACCGCCCCGACTTCGCCCTGCCCGCGCCCGACTTCGTCGCGCCGCTCGGTCACGGCATCCACGTCGTCGACACCGGCTTTCATCGGCCGCACTTCGACGCCGCCTACCTGATCGTCGAGCGCGACCGCGCGGCATTCGTCGACACCGGAACGAATCATTCGGTGCCCAGGCTGCTCGCCGCCCTGGAGTCGCTGGGCCTCGGCGTGGAGGCGGTCGACTACGTGATCCCCACCCACGTCCATCTCGACCACGCCGGCGGCGCAGGCCTGCTGATGGCACGCCTGCCCAAGGCGCAACTCGTCGTCCACCCGCGCGGCGCGCGTCACCTGATCGATCCGGTCCACCTCATCCGGGGCGCGACCGCGGTCTACGGTGTGGAGGAGATCGAGCGCTCGTACGGCACGCTGGTGCCGGTGTCGGCCGCGCGCGTCGTCCGGACCGCCGACGACATGACGATCGAGCTCGCCGGCCGGCCGCTTCGCTTTCTCGACACGCCCGGCCATGCCATGCACCACCACTGCATCTGGGACGAGGCGAGCCGCGGCTTCTTCACCGGCGACACCTTCGGCCTGTCGTACCGCGAGTTCGACGGCGCCGCCGAGGCGTGGATCATGCCGACGACGACGCCCGTGCAGTTCCAGCCGGAGGCTCTTCGTCGCTCGATCGAGCGCATGCTCGCGTTCCGGCCGGAGCAGCTCTTCCTCACGCACTACGGCCGCGTCGGCGACGTGGCGCACCTCGCGGAGATCCTGCTGGCGCAGCTCGATGCGATGGTCGCCGCCGCCAAGGCGACGCCGCCCGGGCCCGATCGCCACCCTGCCCTGATGCGCAGCCTGGAGGCAATCCACATCCGCAGCCTGCGTGCGCACGGCAGCACGATGTCGGACGAGCGAATCCGCGAGCTCCTGGCACTCGATCTCGAGCTCAACGCCCAGGGCATCGCCATCTGGCTCGACCGGACCGCCGCGTGAAGGACGTCCGCTTCGATTTCACCGGCCGCACGGTCGTCGTCACCGGCGCCGGCAACGGCATCGGCGCGGCCTGCGCGCGCCTGTTCGCGGCGAGCGGCGCGAGCCTGGCGCTCTGGGACCGCGACGATGCGGCGGCACAGGCGCTGGCGGCCGAGCTCGACCCCGGTGGCGCGCGCGTTCGCGCCGTGCACTGCGACGTCGCCCGTCGCACCGACGTCGAAGCCGCTCTTGCGGCGACGCTCGCCGCGTTCGGACGAATCGACGTGCTGATCAACAACGCCGGCATCTTTCGCGCCGCCGACTTCCTCGACGTTCGCGAGGAGGACTGGGACGCGGTGATCGGCGTCAACCTCAAGGGCGCCTTCCTGGTGGGCCAGGCGGTCGCGCGCGTGATGGCCACGGGCGGCGGCGGGGCGATCGTCAACATGAGCTCGGTCAACGGCGTCACCGCGATCCCGTCGATCGCCAGCTACAACGCGAGCAAGGGCGGTGTCGACCAGCTCACCCGCGTCATGTCGCTCGCCCTCGCCGACATGGGCATCCGCGTCAACGCGGTCGCGCCCGGGACGATCGCCACCGAGCTCGCCCGGCGGGCCGTGCTCGGCAGCGAGGAAGCGAAGGCGCGGATCATGAGCCGCACGCCGATGCGACGCCTCGGTGATCCGGCGGAGGTCGCCGCGGTGTGCGCCTTCCTCGCCAGCGATGCGGCGAGCTACATGACCGGCCAGGTGGTCTACGTCGACGGCGGCCGGCTCGCCCTCAACTACACCGTGCCGCCGATCACCGGCGACGCCTGAGCGCTCACGCGTGCTCTTCGGTCGCGTCGAGGGCAGCCATGCACTCGTCGACCAGCGCGTGCAGCCGCGCAGCACGTTCGACGCCGAGACGCTCGTTGAAGGCCAGTTGCGCGCGCTTCCACGAACGCTGTGCCTCGACGCGCTTGGCGGCGCCCTCGGCCGTGAGCACGACGGTGCGGCTGCGCTCGTCGTCGCCCGGCCCGACCGCGA
>JBBSBZ010000148.1:0-8508 GCA_038250795.1 Burkholderiales bacterium
CTTCAGCGCCTTGACGTCGACGCTCTCTACGCGCGCCAGCTCGCCCTGGGCGACGGCGACGAGGTTGGCGTCGTCCTCCTGCGCCTCGCGGCCGTAGACCGCGAGCCAGCCCGGCTTGACCATGACCTTGCCGTTGGTCTGGAACTTGTGGTCCCTGCCGGCGGCAGCGACGGTCGAGATCCGCGTCGTCACCATGAACTCGGCCGACGGGAAGAAGACGGCCAGGAAGCGCTTGGCGATCATGTCGTAGAGCTTGGCCTCGATCTCCGAGAGGCTCTTGGGCGGCATGAGCGTCGGGATGATGGCGAAGTGGTCCGAGACCTTGGCGTTGTCGAAGATCTTCTTGATCGGCTTGACGTAGCCCTCCTTGATCGCCGTCCGCGCATGCACGGCGAGCGGACGCAGCGGGCCGGGCATGTCCTCCTTCGAGATCATCGCCATCGTGTCCTTGGCGACGGCGACGTAGTCCTCGGGCAGGTGGCGGCTGTCGGTCCGCGGGTAGGTCAGCACCTTGTGCTTCTCGTAGAGCGCCTGGGCGATCGAGAGCGTCGTGCGCGCCGAGAAGCCGAAGCGCGAGTTCGCCTCGCGCTGCAGGCTGGTGAGGTCGTAGAGCTGCGGCGGCGCCTGGTTGCTCGGCTTGGCCTCTTCGGTCACCGTCGCGGGCTGGCCCTGCACGGCGGCGGCGATGGCCAGGGCGTCGGCCTCGTTCCAGAGGCGATCGGAGCGCAGCTCGTTGTCGTCCGGGTTCTTCTTCCAGCCCGGATCGAACCACTTGCCCTCGTACTCGCCAGCGCTGACCGCGAAGGTGCCGCGCACCTCCCAGTAGTCGCGCGAGACGTGCTTTCGGATCTGCTCCTCGCGCACGACCATGATCGAGAGCGTCGGCGTCTGCACCCGGCCGACGGTGGTGAGGAAAAAGCCGCCGTCGCGCGAGTTGAACGCCGTCATCGCCCGCGTGCCGTTGATGCCGACGAGCCAGTCGGCCTCCGAACGGCAGCGGGCGGCGTCGGCCAGCGGCAGCATCTGCTTGTCGCTGCGCAGGTGCTCGAAGCCGTCGCGGATCGCCGCCGGCGTCATGCTCTGCAGCCAGAGGCGCTTGACGGGCTGCTTCGACTTCGAATGCTGCTGGATCAGTCGAAAGATGAGCTCTCCCTCGCGGCCCGCGTCGCAGGCGTTGATGAGCTCGCTCACGTCCTTGCGCTTGACGAGCCGCACGATCGCCGAGAGCCGACCCTTGGTCTTGTCGAGCGGCGCGAGGTCGAAGTGCGGCGGGATCACCGGCAGATTGGCGAAGCTCCACTTGCCGCGCTTGACGTCGAATTCCTCGGGCGCCTTGATCTCGAGCAGGTGGCCCACCGCCGAGGTGACGATGTAGCCCTCGCTCTCGAAGTACTCGTCGTGCTTGTCGAACTTCCCCGCCTCGGGTGTGAGCGCGCGGACGATGTCCTGCGCCACGGAAGGCTTCTCGGCAATGATCAGTGCTTTGGTCATTCAGTCTCGTCGTCGTTGTTCTCGCGCGCCCGATCTTGTTCGGGAAGGCATCCATACAATCCGGGCTTCTCGCGCGCACGTGCACGCGCGCGCACCCATGAATTCAATGTACTCAAAGAAATCCAGCGTGCAAAAAAGCCCTCCCAAGACCCCGCCCTCCCCCTCCAACCCCGTCGCGACGCCGCGCGGCCGTCGCATCCAGGTCCGCCAGTCCGGCATCCACGGCAAGGGCGTCTTCGCGCTCCGGCCGATCAAGGCCGGCGCCACGATCATCGAGTACACCGGCAAGGTGCTGACGTGGAAGGCGGCCCAGAAGCGCCATCCGCACAACCCCGACGAGCCGAACCACACGTTCTTCTTCCACGTCGACGACAAGAACGTGATCGACGGCAACGACGGCGGCAACGACGCCCGGTGGATCAACCACGCCTGCGGCCCGAACTGCGAGGCCGACGAGCAGGACGGCCGCGTCTTCGTCAAGGCGCTGCGCGACATCGAGCCGGGCGAGGAGCTCAACTACGACTACGGCCTCATCCTCGACGGCCGGCACACCGCCAAGGTCAAGAAGGAATTCGAGTGCCGCTGCGGCACGCCCGAATGCCGGGGCACGATGCTGGCGCCGAAGAGAAGGTGAACGCGGTGGTCGAGCCGGTCGTCGAGCACGTCGCCGAGACCGGGTCGACGAACAGCGACCTGCTCGCCCGCGTTCGCGCCGCCCACGACGCCGGCGCGACGGCCTTCACCCCCAGCGTCCTCCTCGCCGGACGCCAGACGGGCGGGCGCGGTCGCCACGGCCGCCACTGGCAGTCGACGCCGGGGGCATCCCTCACCTTCTCGGTCGCCTGGCCGCTGGCCCGCGCCGACCTCTCTGGCCTGTCGCTCGCCGTCGGCGTCGCCCTGGCCGATGCGCTCGACGCGGCCGCCGCGCCGCGCATCGGCCTCAAGTGGCCGAACGATCTCTGGCTGGTCGCCGACTGGAGCGAGGCCGCCCGAGCCCATGGCCGCAAGCTCGGCGGCGTCCTGGTCGAGACGGCGCCTTTCGGCGCGGGCCGGGTCGCGGTCGTCGGCGTCGGCCTCAATGTTCGCGCCCAGCAGGTCGAAGGCGCAGCCACGGGCATCGCCAGCCTCGACGAGCTCGACGGCGCCACGACGACCACGGCGACGCTCGCCCGCGTCATGCCGGCGCTCGTCGCCGCGCTGCGACGCTTCGACGAGGAGGGCCTCGCTCCCTTCGCCGATCGCTTCGCGGCGCGCGACCTGCTGAAGGGGCTGACCGTCGCCGGTGGCGGCGCGGACGCCGAAGTCAACGGCGAGGCCGCCGGCATCGGCCGCAGCGGCGCCCTGCTCCTGCGCACCGCCGACGGCCTGCGCGCGGTCGAGAGCGGCGAGTGGCGCGTGCGCGTCGCCCAACGGGCCGGATCGCCATGCTGAGGGCGCTGCTGGTGGTGCTGATCCTCGCCAACCTGGCCTTCTTCGCCTACACGCAGGGCGCGCTCGACGGGCTGCTCGGCGATCGCGAGCCGGAGCGACCGCAGGTGCGGCCGCAATCGATCCGGCTCCTGCCGAGCGCACCGGCCGCGCCTGCCACAAACGTCGCGGCGACTGCGGAGGCGGCGACGTGCTTCGAGACGCCGGTGTTCGCGGCCGCCGAGGCCGCGGCCGTCGAGGGCGTGCTCGCGGCCAGCCTGCCCGCCGGTGCCTGGACCGACGTCCGCGGCGAGCGGGGCATCGGCACGCGCAGCGAGACGACGCATCTCTACCGGGTCGCCAACGCCGACGCGGCGCTGGCGGCGAAGCTCCCGTCGCTGAGGCTCGACGCCTCCGGTCGCGGCTTCAGCGCCTGCGCGAAGTCCGACCGGCCGCGCTGACGCGCGCCCGCCGCAGCCGCTCGGCCCGCGCCGCCGCGGCCAGCGCCAGCACCGCGCTGGCGAGAAGCGCCAGCCAGGCGACGCCGAGCGCGCCACCGCCGCCCGACGAGGTCGCCGCCGGCGCCGACGCGAGCGGCGTGACGACGGCGACCGCCGCGACGGCAACGGTGATCGTCGCGGTCGACGGCTTGCCGGCGTTGTCGGTCGTCGTCAGCTGCAGCGTGAACGAGCCCGCGGCGGTCGGGCGCACGGTCACCGACTCGGCGTTGGTCGCGCTCGTGATGGTCGCGCCGGTCGTGCCGGCGCTGACCAGCGTCCACGCGTAGCTCGCGACGCTCTGCCCCGGGCCGACGATCGAGCTCGAGGTGAGGGCAACGTCCTGGCCGGCAGTCGGCGTCGTCGTCGTCAGCGAGATTGCCGCCTGCACGCCGCTCACCGCGAGCACCGCCGCGTGCGTGTCGAGCATGCCGGCGCCGCAGGTGGCGGTCGTGCAGTAGCAGATGCCATCGGTTGAGGCCGCTGGACAAACCGGCGGATTCGGCGTCACTGAACTGCCTGCGGTGGGGAATGGCCTTGCCGTTGATTGGAGCTTGGCTTTCACTTGGGCCGGCGTAAGTGATGGTTGCAGCGAGAGCATCAGGGCCACGGTGCCTGAGACAAGCGGTGTAGAAAAACTCGTCCCGAAGGAGGCGTCACCGAAACTTCCGGAATATGTCCCACCGGCAGCGCCCGCAACCGGAGTCGTCGCTCCTGGATTGCTCGTAGTCAAAATCGGGTAGAGGCAAGCTGCGCCAGAGATAGTCGTACCGCAGTTTCCGCCGGGTGCGCTTAGCGTGACCTCAGTTCCAAAGTTGGAGAATCCGTTCTTGTCGCCATCGGATCGAACTGCCCCGACAGCGACTACACCGAGGCAATTCGCAGGGCTTCCGACTGTCGCGTTGTCATTTCCAGCGGCGACGACCACCGTCGCGCCAGCGGCGATCACTTGGTTCACGTGGTCCTGAAAAGCCGCATTGCAAGCTGTCGCGCTCTCGCCTAGGCTCATGTTTAGGACACGTGCAGGATTCGGGTTGTTTGGCAAGCCGGGCACTGCGATGCCGACCGCCCAGAGCATGCCGGTCATCACATCGCTGTCGTTGCCGCCGCACTTTGCCAGCACCCGAACCGGCATGACCTTGACGTTCCGGCCGACACTGGCCATGCCGATGCCATTGGCCGTAGCCGCACCGATCAGGCCGAGCGTCTGCGTGCCGTGCCACGAGGATGTCGCAACCGGCTGGCAGCCGTTCCCAATCGAAGCTGCCTCAGCGGTTGTCACGAAGTCGCCTGGATCGCTCGCGTCGGCGTCGCGACCGTCACCATCTCCCGCGGACGTGAAGTTGGTCCCGCCGACTCCATTGACCGCGTCATCAGCGGTCACCATGTCGTAGCCGGCGACGACGTTGCCGCCCTGCAGGTCGGGATGATCGAAGCGCACGCCGGTGTCGAGGTCGGCGACGACGATGCTCGCGCTGCCGGTCGTGACGTCCCAGGCCTGCTCGGCGTTGATCGAAGAGAGCGCGGTGTTGGCCGTCGTGCCGCTGGCGCCCGGCGGCTTCAGGTACCACTGGCCCGCAGCCGGGCCGCCGCTCGACGCGCCGACGGGTCGCGAGGCATAGAACGGGTCGTTGGGCGCGGCGACGATGTGCTTGCGTCCGTCGACGACGGCGTATTCGACATCCGGCTGTGCCGACAGCTTCGCGGCGAGCTCGGCGGCCGTCACCCCCTTGGCGAAAACCACGTGGGCGCGCTCGCTCACGAAACTCCCCGCGACGAGCTGAATGCCCAGGCGCTGGCCCAGCGCCTGCGTGCGCGACGTCTTCTGTGCGGTGGCCGACTGCGCCTGCGCGCGCAGCAGCACCGAGTCGGCCTTGAGCTTGACGATGACGCGCCCGGTCGCGCCGGCCTGTGCCACGACGGCGCCCGGCACCTGCGCGAGCGGCGTCTTCAACGCCAGCGGCGCGAGCAGCGTCGCGGCGAGCGCGACGGCACGGATCAACGGGGTTCGCATCGCGCTTCGCTCCTCGAATGTCGAGGAAGTTTAGGTGGCGCCCTGGCGCGCCGCGGCGATCCTTACCAAGGTTTACGGAGGCGTGGCGTCACCTGCCAACAATCGCACGACACCGGGGGTGCCGACCGTCGCGGCCGCGCGCCGAAGCGCGCGGCCCGACGTCTATCGGTCGCGCTGCAGGAGGTGGATCGGCGCGCCCGCGTCACCGAGCATGAAGAGCGTGTAGACCGCGTTGCCCGGCACGGCCAGGTTCGACTCGGTGTAGATCGGCGTCAGGCTCGACGGCGAGAAGACATCCAGACGCAGCGCCGTGCTCGCCGTGACGACGCCATAGGTCGACGCCGTGCCCGGCTGGATGTTGCTGGCGATGACCGCGAAGGCCGCGTTCAGGGTGAGCGGCGGCGCCGCCGCGCCCGTGATGCCGTTGATGAGACGCAGCTTGATGTTGGTGATGACCGACGGCAGGTGGTTGTCGTCGACGATGAGGCTGGCGGTGGGTGCGCCGGCGGCGCCGTAGATCAGCAGCGTCGTGTCGCTGCCCGCGGTGGGCACCGATGCCGGCGCGGCGACCGAGGCGCCGTTGACGCTGATGTTGAGCGGGCCGCCCGCCGGCACGAGCGTGTAGGCACCGACCGCGGGCGCGACCACGGCCGTGCCGATCGGCGTCGTGCCCGAGCTCGCCGTGACGGTGGCGCCGCCCGAGACGGCGGCGGCAAGACGGACGCGCGCGCTCGTGTTGCGAGCGGCCGCGTAGGTGGCCTGCTGGACCAGGAAGCCGCCGTTGATGAGCGTGCCTCCGGTCGTCGGCGTGAGCAGCACCGAGGCGACCTGCGCGCTCGTCAGCACGACCGACGGGATGTCCAGGCGCAGATCGGAGGTGTTGCCCGCGCCCGTGACGCGAACCCGATAGGTGCCCGGCGTGATCGACAGGAAGGAGCTCGCCTGCAGGACGGTCGAAGTGCCGAAGGAGAAGGTCGGCGAGGTCGAGGTGGAGATATTGGCCGCCGGATCGGTGACGTAGACGTCGATCGCGCCGGCGTCGGTCGCGGCGTTGAAGATGCGCAGCGAAGCCGTTCCGGCCGCGGGCGCGGCGACGTCCTCGGCGATGACCGTCGTGCGCACGACGCCGCCGTTCTCGTAGGCGACGAGCGCGTAGTGGGCGCCGCTGCCCAGGCTCGGCGACAGCGTCGCCAGGGCCGCGGAGGTGACGCCGTCGTTGACCTGCAGGGTGGGGCTGCCGGCGGCGACGCCGACATAGTCGCCGACGGAATCGGCGGCGGTCGGCGTGCCGACGACGGCGGAATTCGCGAGCAGGTTGAGCGAGCTGTGCGTGCTCGTCGCGTTGAGCAGGCGAACGCTGGCGTTGCCCGACGAATTGTTGTTGCCGCCGCAGGCCGTGACCAATACCGCGCAGAGGGCCAGGACGGGCCCCAGGGAAAACCGGAACTTCAGCACTTCGACTCCTTGACTCGGGGCGGCGCGGTCAACCGACCGCCCGACCTCACGTTGATCTGACTGACACTGATCTGACAAAAACCGATCCGAAACACGGGTGGCCGACGTCAAGGCTACGCTAGCGAGCATTGCTGCCTCCGGGCGCAATGCAAAGAAATGTCAACGCCGCTCCTTCAGGTTGAATTGTCGCGTATCAGGAGCGAACTCTTGAGCGGGTCCGGAGTCGACCCTTCAGAAGACCACCCGAGGAGACACCCCGCCATGAAGCCGATCATCCCCACCAGCGCGGTCGCCGTCGCATCGCTCGCCGCCTTGTTCGGTGTGGCCGCGAACGCCAGCGCAGCCGAATATGCCCGCGTCGTGTCGTCCACGCCGGTGTCGAGCACGGTCGCGGTGCCGCGCCAGGAGTGCGCCGAAGTGCAGCAGCTCGTCCAGCAGCAGCCTTCGGGCGCCGGCGCGCTGATCGGCGCCATCGCCGGCGGCGTCCTCGGCAACCAGTTCGGCCACGGCATCGGCCGCGTCGCGGCGACCGGCGTCGGCGCCGTCGCAGGCTCGGCGATCGGCAACAACGTCGAGGCCGGCGCCAACCCGCCGCAGGCGGTGCCGTCGCAGCGCTGCCGCACGGTAAGCAGCTATCAGAACCGGGTCGTCGGCTACGACGTGGTCTACGAGTACAACGGCCAGCGCTACACGACGCGGCTGCCGAACGACCCGGGCTCTCGCCTGGCGATCGACATCCGCCCCGCCAATGCGCCGCTCGACCGCGTCGGCCCGCCCCAGGGCTACGCCGCCGTGCCGCCGGCCTACGCCGACGCGCCGGCGTACGTGCAGTCGCCTCCCGTCTACGTCGAGTCGCCCCCCGTCTACGTCGAGTCGGCGCCGGCCTACTACGCCCCGGCGCCGGCCTACTACGCCCCGGCGCCGGCCTACTACGCCCCGGCACCGGTGTACTACGACAGCCCCGGGTACTACGCGCCCAACTACATCGCGCCCGTGGTCGGGCTGGGCCTCGGCTACTGGATCGGCAGCACCTGGCATCGCGGCTATCGAGGGGGCTACCGCGGCGGGTATCGCCACCGGCATTGAGGCGCTGCGCGATTCGCGCCGCTCGCCAACGACAAGGGGCCCGCCGGGCCCCTTGCTTCGTTGCGAACCACCCGCCGAGCGAGTGGGACGAGGCTACTTCGCGACGACGCGCGCCATCTCCAGGCACTTGTTCGAGTAGCCCCACTCGTTGTCGTACCAGGCGACGACCTTGACGAAGGTGCTGTCGAGGGCGATGCCTGCGTCGGCGTCGAACACCGAGGTCATCGATTCGCCTCGGAAGTCGGTCGAGACGACCTTGTCCTCGGTGTAACCGAGCACGCCCTTCATCGCGCCCTCGGACTGCGCCTTCATCTCGGCGCAGATTTCCTTGTACGACGCTTCCTTCACGAGCTCGACGGTGAGGTCGATCACCGACACGTCGGACGTCGGCACGCGAAACGACATGCCGGTGAGCTTCTTGTTGAGCTCGGGGATGACGACGCCGACGGCCTTGGCCGCACCCGTCGACGACGGGATGATGTTCTCGAGGATGCCGCGCCCGCCGCGCCAGTCCTTGTTGCTCGGGCCGTCGACGACCTTCTGCGACGCCGTCGATGC
>JBBSBZ010000149.1:0-8507 GCA_038250795.1 Burkholderiales bacterium
CATCGTCGCGATCGCACTGCCGGGCTGGGTGCAGTACGCGCGGGCCGTGCGCGGCTCGACCATGGTGGAACGGCACAAGGAATACGTCCAGGCGGCGCGCGTGATCGGCGTCGCCCCGCTTCGGATCATGCTGCGCCACGTGCTGCCCAACGTCATGGGCCCGGTGCTCGTTCTCTCGACGATCCAGGTGGCGGTCGCGATCCTGGCCGAAGCGACGCTGTCCTTCCTGGGCGTGGGCGTTTCGCCGACTTCGCCCTCGCTCGGCACCTTCATCAACGAAGGCAACAAGCAGCTCTTCAGCGGCGCCTGGTGGCTGGTGATCTTTCCCGGTGCGACACTGGTGCTGATCGCGCTCAGCATCAACCTTTTCGGCGACTGGCTGCGCGATGCGTTGAACCCGCGCCTGCGTTGACAATCGAACGCCGACGCCTCATGAAGGAGCCGAGCATGCGATTCCCCTTTGCCCCCAAGGCCGCCGCGATCGTTCTGGCCGCCGCCGGCCTGGCCGCCTGCGCCACGCCTGACTACCACTACTCGCAGATCTCCGGGCAGCGCTATCACGCCGCCCAGATCGACACGTACCCGGTCTCGATCCTCAGGATCGACGGCCGAAGCACGATCCTGCATCCGACACCGGTCGACCCGGGGCTGCGCAAGATCCTGGTCCAGGGCCCGCCCGACGGCGTCAGCCGCGAAGGCCGGCAGCGCGAGATCGCCCTCGACGTGAAGCCCTGCACCCGCTACTACCTCGTGGCGGTGAAGGCCAATCGCCTGTCCTCCGATTTCGACGTCAAGGTCGACTACCAGGAGCCGGTGGGCGGCTGCACGCCGCCGCCGGCGAAGAGCTAGCGCGAATGCCGACGCCGCTGCTGGAGGTTCGCAACCTGCGCGTCGAGTTTCCCGGCCGGCGCGGCCGGCTGCTCGCGCTCGACGACGTGTCGTTCGACATCGCGCCAGGGGAGATCCTCGGTGTCGTCGGCGAGTCGGGCGCCGGAAAGTCGCTCACCGGAGCGGCGATCATCGGCCTGCTCGATCCGCCCGGGCGGATCGCAGGTGGCGAGGTCCGCTTCGACGGCCGCCGCATCGACGACCTCCCGTACGAGCAGATGCGACAGGTGCGCGGCCGCTCGATCGGCGCCATCTTCCAGGACCCGCTCACTTCGCTCGACCCGCTCTACACGGTCGGCCAGCAGCTGATCGAGACGATCCAGACCCATCTGCCGATGAACGGCGCAGAGGCGCGTCGACGCGCCGTGAAGCTGCTGCAGGAGACCGGCATTCCCGCCGCAGAGGAGCGGCTCGACCAGTATCCGCACCAGTTCTCCGGCGGCATGCGCCAGCGCGTCGTGATCGCGCTCGCGCTCGCCGGCGAGCCCCGGCTGATCGTCGCCGACGAGCCGACCACGGCGCTCGACGTCTCCATCCAGGCGCAGATCATTTCGCTGCTGAGGCGGCTCTGCAAGGAGCACGGGGCGGCGGTGATGCTCGTCACCCACGACATGGGCGTGATCGCCGAGACCTGCGACCGGGTCGCCGTGATGTATGCCGGCCGCATCGTCGAGATCGGCCCGGTCGAGGCCGTCATCCACCAGCCCGGCCATCCCTACACGGCCGGTCTGATGGGATCCATCCCGGCGATGGACGAGGACCGGGAGCGGCTGCTCCAGATCGACGGCGCCATGCCGCGGCTCAACGCCATCCCGCGCGGCTGCGCCTTCAACCCGCGCTGCCCGCGTGCCTTCGAGCCGTGCTTCGTCGACCGGCCCGACCTGATGGCGGCAGGCGCAACGCGCGCCGCATGCTGGCTGCACGCGACGCCGCTGCAGGCCGCCGCGTGAGCACGGCCCTCGTCGAGGTCGACGGGCTCGCCAAGACTTTCGACGTCTCGGCGCCCTGGCTGAACCGGGTCGCCGAGAGAAAGCCGCGCCAGTTCGTCCACGCCGTCGACGGCGTCGAGTTCACGATCGAGCGCGGCACGACGCTCGCGCTCGTCGGCGAATCAGGCTGCGGCAAGAGCACGGTCGCGCGTCTGCTGGTGGGCCTCTACGCGCCGACTAGTGGCCGGGTCGTCTTCGACGGCATCGATACGGCGGGCGCCGGTGGCTCGCGTCCGGCATCGATCCGGCGCCGCATGCAGATGATCTTCCAGGATCCGTACGCGAGCCTGAATCCGCGCTGGAAGGTGAGCGACATCGTCGCCGAGCCGCTGCGCGAGCATGGCTTCGGCGACGGCGCGGGCGGCGGCGCTGCCGTCCGGCAGCGGGTGATGGATCGCGTCGGCGAGCTGCTCGCGTCGGTGGGCCTCGCCGGCGCCGACGCCGAGAAGTTTCCGCACCAGTTCTCCGGCGGCCAGCGTCAGCGAATCTCGATCGCTCGCGCGCTCGCCACCCAGCCCGAGTTCCTGATCTGCGACGAGCCGACGTCGGCGCTCGACGTGTCGGTGCAGGCGCAGGTGCTCAACATCATGAAGGACCTGCAGGCCCGCGACGGCCTCACCTATCTCTTCATCTCCCACAACCTCGCGGTCGTGCGCCATGTGAGCGACCGGGTCGGCGTGATGTACCTCGGACGGATCGTCGAGATCGCCGACAAGGCGCTGCTCTTCGTCCGCCCGCGGCACCCCTACACGCGCATGCTGCTCGATGCGATTCCCGACATCCACATGAGCGGGCGTTCGCGCACCCCGGTGCAAGGCGAGGTGCCCAATCCGCTCGATCCACCGAGCGGCTGCGCCTTCAACCCGCGTTGCCCGCATGCCAACGAGCGCTGTCGGGTCGAACGGCCCAGGCTTCTTGCGATCGACGGCGTCCGCGTCGCCTGTCACGCGGTCGAGGAGGGCAGGATCTAGCGGCCGGGATCGCCGCGAAGATGCTCGCCGCGCCACAGGTCGGCGACGCTCTCCCGCTCGCGGATGACGGTCGCTTCACTGCCCTCGACCCACACCTCGGCGGCACGCGGCCGCGTGTTGTAGTTGCTCGCCATGCTCATGGCGTAGGCGCCCGCAGACAGGACGGCGACGAAATCGCCCGGCGCGACCGCGAGCACGCGATCGCGGCCGAGCCAGTCGCCCGACTCGCAGATCGGGCCGACGAC
The DNA here is from genome assembly GCA_038250795.1 of Burkholderiales bacterium. Classification (GTDB taxonomy): domain Bacteria; phylum Pseudomonadota; class Gammaproteobacteria; order Burkholderiales; family Burkholderiaceae_C; genus Schlegelella_A. The sequence continues at coordinate 3,094 of JBBSBZ010000149.1, forward strand.
GTCGCAGGTGAGGGCGGCGACGTCGCGCGTCTCGCATTCGACGATCCGCATCCACGCGTCGTACATCGCCGGACGCATCAGGTCGTTCATGGCGGCGTCGACGATGCAGAAGCTCTTCTCCTCGCCCGGCTTCAGGTAGAGCACCTCGCTCACCAGAACGCCGGCGTTGCCGACCAGCGAGCGGCCTGGCTCGAGCACGATCTTGCGCTGTCCCCAGCCGCGCGCGTCGAGGCGCTCGAGCATGCGGCTGACGAGCACAGCCGGCGCGGGCGGCGTCTCGTCGGCGTAGGTGATGCCGAGGCCGCCGCCGACGTCGATGTGCGAGAGCGTCGCGCCGTCGGCCTCGACCTGGTCGACGAGGTCGAGCAGGCGATCGAGGGCATCGACGTACGGACCGGCGTCGACGATCTGCGAGCCGATGTGGCAGTCGATGCCGACGACATCGAGCCCGGGCAGTCGCGCCGCGCGCGCAAATACGTCGCGCGCCTGGCCGTGGGCGATCCCGAACTTGTTGGCGCGCAGGCCGGTCGAGATGTAGGGATGGGTCTTCGGGTCGACATCGGGATTGATGCGAAGGCTCACCCTCGCGCGGCGTCCGCTCGCGCTGGCGACCCCCGAGAGCAGCTCCAGCTCGCCGACGCTCTCGACGTTGAAGCACATCACGCCGGCGTCGAGGGCCTGCTGCATCTCGCCGCGCGTCTTGCCGACGCCGGAGAACACGGTGCGAGCGGGGTCGCCGCCCGCGGCCAGCACGCGCTCGAGCTCGCCGCCCGAGACGATGTCGAAGCCACAGCCGCGGCGTGCAAAGAACTCCAGGACAGCCAGCGTCGAGTTGGCCTTCACCGCATAGCAGATCAGGTGGTCGCGACCGGCCAGCGCGGCCTGGTAGCTCTCGAGCTCGCGGGTCATCGCGGCGCTGGAATAGACGAACAGCGGGGTGCCGAACCGGCGTGCGAGCTCGGCCGCGGACAGCGCCTCGACGAAGAGCCGGCCGTCGCGTCGCGCGATCGCCGGCGCGCCCGGCAAGGCGCTCATCGTTGCGGTACCGGCGCAGGCAGGTCGGCGGGCGACACGCCGGGAATCGGCAAGGTGTCCGGCGAGGACGCGGCCTTGGCGACCGGGATCGGCTCGGCTGGCACCAGGCCGCCTTTCTGCCCGCACGCGCAGAGCAGCCACGCGCATGCCGCTGCCGCCACCGCGCCTCGCGCGGTCGCCACCACTACACTCGAAGCGCTCACAGCCATCGCAGGATTTTATCGACCGTGACTTCCCCGCCGCTCGTCTTCGAAGAGCTGACCGACGCCGAATACCACCGTCGTGCCGGCGCCGTGCTGGCGGCGGTGGAGGCCACCACCGATCGGCTCCTGCAGGAGGACGTGATCGACGTCGACGCGAACCGCACCGGTGGCCTGCTCGAGCTCGCCTTTCCGAACGGCAGCAAGATCGTCGTCAACACCCAGCCGCCACTGCACGAGCTCTGGCTCGCGGCCCAGTCGGGCGGTCATCACTTCCGCGCCGTCGGCGGGCGCTGGATCGAAGGCCGGGAAGGCCGCGAATTCTTCGAGCTGCTGTCGCAGTGCGCAACCCTTCAGGGTGGCCGGCCGATCCGATTCGAACCCTGAGCCGCGGCCCGATCAGCGCCGGAAGAGGTCGAGGATGCTCTTGCGCTCTTCCTCGGTCGGCGCGCTCTGGGGCTTGTCTTCCAGGCCGACGCTGCTGACGCCCGCGCCGCGCGCGTACTCGTCGTAGTACCACTCGCCGCCGATGTTGACGACGCCTTCGGGCGGCGTCGGCTCCTGCACCGGAACGCCCTTGAGCATGGTGCTCATGTAGTCGATCCAGATCGGTAGCGAGAGACCACCGCCGGTTTCGCGGTCGCCGAGCTTCTTCGGCTCGTCGTAGCCCATCCACACGACGGCGACGATGTTCTTCTGCCAGCCCGCGAACCAGGCATCGTGCGAGTCGTTGGTCGTGCCGGTCTTGCCGTAGATGTCGGGCCGCTTCAGCATCGCCTGGGCTTTCGCGGCAGTGCCCGAGCGGGTCACTTCCTGCAGCAGGCTCGTCATGGTGAAGGCGTTGCGCGCGTCGATGACGCGCGCGGCGTCGTCGAGCACCGGCACGCGCGCCTCGTTGATGATGTGCCCCTTCGAATCGGTGATGCGGCTGATGAGAAGCGGATTGACTCGATAGCCGCCGCTCGCGAAGACGCTGTAGGCCGTCGCCATCTGCAGCGGCGTGACGGCGCCCGCGCCCAGCGCCATCGGCAGGTAGGCGGGATGCTTGTCGGCGTCGAAGCCGAAGCGCTTGATCCACTGCTGTGCATACGCCGGCCCGATCGCCTTCAGGATCCGGATCGAGATCATGTTCTTCGACTTGGCCAGACCCTTCCTCATCGTCATCGGACCGTCGTAGGTGCCGTCGTAGTTCTTCGGCTCCCAAGGCTGGCTGCCGGTGGTCCCGGCATCGAAGAAGAGCGGCGCGTCGTTGATGATGGTCGCCGGCGTGAAGCCCTTTTCGAGGGCGGCGGAGTAGATGAAGGGCTTGAAACTCGAGCCGGGCTGGCGCCAGGCCTGGGTGACGTGATTGAATTTGCTCTTGGAGTAGTCGAAGCCGCCCACCATCGCCCGGATGCTGCCGGTGCGCGGGTCCATCGAGACGAAGGCGCCCTCGACCTCGGGGAGCTGCGTGATCGACCAGTCGCCCTTCGGCCCCTGGATGAGCCGCACCACGGCACCCGGCCGGATCTGCGTCTTGGGATTGCCCTTGGCCACGAGCGCCGACGTGGCCGGCTTCAGCCCCTCGCCCACCACCGTCACCTCATCGCCGTTCTGCAGCACGGCGACGACCTTCTTCGCCGAGGCCTCGGTGACGACGGCGGCGCGCAGCTCATCGTTGTCGGGGAAGTCCTGGAGCGCTTCGGCGATACGCGTGTCGAGTTCGCTGCGATCGGCGGGCAGGTCGATGTAGTCCTCGGGGCCGCGGTAGACCTGGCGCCGCTCGAAATCCATGATCCCCTTGCGCAGCGCGTGATAGGCCAGCATCTGCTCGGCTGAGTTCAGGGTGAGATAGACGTTCAGGCCGCGCGTGTACGCATCGGCACCGTACTGGCTGAAGATCATCTGGCGCGCCACCTCGGCGACGTACTCGGCGTGGACGGCGACCTCGGACGGCGCGCGATAGTGCAGCACCTGCTTTTTCGCTGCATCTCGCTGCTCGGCGGTGATGAAGCCGTTCTCGAACATCCGGTCGATGATGTAGCGCTGGCGCGTCGTCGCCCGTTCCGGGTTGACGATCGGGTTGTTCGCCGACGGCGCCTTCGGCAAGCCGGCAAGCATGGCCGCCTCGGCGACGGTGATGTCCTTCAGCGGCTTGCCGAAGTAGATTTCGCTCGCCGACGCGAATCCGTATGCGCGCTGGCCGAGCGCGATGTGATTCATGTAGACCTCGAGAATCTGCTGCTTCGAGAGCTGGCTTTCGATCTTCAGCGAAAGCAACATCTCGTAGATCTTGCGAGTAAATGTTTTCTCGGTGGAAAGATAGAAATTGCGGGCGACCTGCATGGTGATGGTCGAGCCACCCTGGGCGCTGTGCCCTTCGCCGAAGTTCGCGAGGCCCGCGCGCAGCACGCTCACGTAGTCGACCCCGCTGTGCTGATAGAAGCGGGCATCCTCGATCGCGAGCACGGCGTCCTTCATCACCTGCGGGATCTGACCGATCGGCATGAAGTTGCGGCGCTCCTCGCCGAACTCGCCGAGAAGCACGCCGTCGGCGGAATAGACCCGCATCGGCAGCTTCGGACGGTAGTCGGTGAGGCTGCCGATGTCGGGGAGGTTGGGGTAGGACACCGCGAGCGCGATGCCGGCGATGATCGCCACCGCGACGGCCGCCGACGCGGCCAGGCCGATCAGGGAAAGCACCACCCGAACCAGGACGCTCAGCCAGCGCGGCCAGCGCCCGGAGGTCGGCTGGCGGTCGCGGGGCGAGGCGGCGCGATCGGCACCGTTTTCGGAATCCCTCAAAGCTCGTCCTGCATGTCGATCGCATTATAGAAAACCGACTCCTCCGAACCTCGGCAAGGCTTTGAGGGCCTTCAAAAGGTGACGCAATCGACACTTCGAATCTCGTTGCAAAAGGTCACGTGTCGGCCGGCGGTTCGCGTGTGAGATTTGCAACGCAGACGGGCGTGCGCGGCCGGTTTTTGCTTTGGTAATCAAAGGCTTTACTGCTAGGATCGAAGTAACTTATTAACAGTCCAGCGCGTTGGATTCGCCGCTTTTGGCGACGCTGGAAAAGGGGCACCGTGAGCTTTCTCGACGCGCTGTTGGGCCGCAAGCACCCACCCATGATCGGCTTGGACATCAGTTCCTCGAGCGTCAAGCTCGTCGAGCTTGGACAGAGCAACAGTGGCGAATACGTGCTCGAGCGCTTCGGCTCCGAAAGCTTCGAGAAGGGCTGGATCGCCGACGGCCAGATCGAAAAGTTCGACGAAGTGGCCGAGGCGGTCAAGCGTCTGGTCCTCAAGAGCGGCACCAAGACACGGCAGGTCGTGATGGCGATGCCGCAGTCGGCCGTGATCACCAAGAAGATCATGCTGCCGGCGGGCCTTCGCGAAGAGGAGCTCGAGGTCCAGGTCGAGACCGAGGCCAACCAGTACATCCCGTTCTCGCTCGACGAGGTCAGCCTCGACTTCTGCGTCATCGGCCCGAGCCCGACCTCGGTCGGCGACGTCGAGGTGCTGATCGCCGCGTCGCGCAAGGACCGCGTCCAGGACCGCCAGGGCCTCGCCGAAGCGGCGGGACTGAAGCCGGCCGTCCTCGACATCGAGTCGCATGCGTCGCGCCTGGCGATGAGCCGCGTCGTCGCGAGCCTGCCCAACGAGGGCCGCGACGCGCTCGTCGCGCTGTTCGAGATCGGCGCCGACACCACCAGCCTCAAGGTGCTGCGCGACGACGAGATGCTCTACGACCGCGACCAGGCGTTCGGCGGCTCGCAGCTCACCCAGCTGATCTCGCGCCAGTACGGCTTCTCGTACGAGGAGGCCGAGCAGAAGAAGCTCGCCGCCGACCTGCCCGACGACTACGAGACCTCGCTGCTCGCGCCGTTCGTCGACAGCCTCTCGCAGGAGATCGGCCGGGCCTTGCAGTACTTCTTCACCAGCACCCCGCACCACAAGGTGCACTACGTGATGCTCGCCGGCGGCACCGCCACCCTGCCGGGCCTGAAGGATCGGGTCACCGAGCTCACCGGATTCGCGTCGATGGTCGTCAACCCGTTCGAGAACATGAAGCTCGGCTCGGCAGTGCGTGAAGCCAAGCTTCGTCGCGAGGCCTCGTCCTACCTCACTGCCTGTGGCCTGGCGTTGCGGAGGTTTGCGCAGTGATCATGATCAACCTGCTCCCGCACCGCGAGGAGCG
>JBBSBZ010000150.1:0-8495 GCA_038250795.1 Burkholderiales bacterium
GCCCGCCAGTGCCAGATCCAGGTGGCCTACGCGATCGGCGTCGCCAAGCCGATGAACGTCACGGTCTACACCGAAGGCACCGGCAAGATCTCCGACGAGAAGATCGCCGCGCTGATCACCGAGTTCTTCGACCTGCGGCCGAAGGGCATCGTCCAGATGCTCGACCTGCTGCGTCCGATCTACGAGAAGACCGCTGCCTACGGCCACTTCGGCCGCGACGAGCCGGAGTTCACCTGGGAGAGGACCGACAAGGCGCAGGCGCTGAAGGCGGCTGCCGGCCTGTAGCCGGCTCTTCGTGGGGGCGCGGGAACGCGCCTTGCCGTCGACCGGGCGTGCCGGTATCGGCACGCCCTCGGAGATGATCATGGCGACTCCCTCTGCCCAGGCCTGTGTCGAGGCGTGCCACGCCTGCGTCGTCGCCTGCAGCCATTGCGCGGCGTCCTGCCTGCGCGAGGACGACGTCAAGATGATGGCGCGCTGCATCGCGCTCGACATGGACTGCGTTGGCGCATGCGAGTTCGCCGCTGCCGCGGTCGCGCGCAACAGCGAGCTCGCCGGCGCGATCTGCGCACTCTGCGCCGAGGTCTGCGATGCCTGCGCGACCGAGTGCGGCAAGCACAAGCACGACCACTGTCAGGCCTGCGCCGCTGCCTGTCGTCACTGCGCCGACGCGTGCCGGAAGATGTCGGTCGGCTAGCGGCCGCGACCGCCGCTGCGACGGCTAGAACTTGCCGTGGTCGAGGTAGGCCTGCCGGGGTCGACCTCGACAGGATCGCGGCGCGTACCTTGTCCTCCGTCTGCAGTGCCGCCGCGGCCGCCGCAGCCGGCGAGCACAGTAGTCGCCGGCGCGGTCTTGCATGGTTGTCTTCCGGTCGAAGCTTCACTCTTCGGACAGCGGCATCATCGCCGGATGCCGACCGCACCGAAGCCGCCGACGCTCGAAGACCTGCGCCGCTACGCCGTCGCGCGCACGCTCTTCCCGCCGACGACGCTAGCGCGTGCGATCGACAGGCTCGGTTTCGTCCAGGCCGATCCGATCCGCGCGCCGGCGCGCGCGCAGGACCTAATCCTGCGCCACCGCGTCGCCCGCTATCACGCCGGCGATCTCGAGCGGCGCTACGCGCGCCTGACGATCGAGGAAGACGCGTTCGTCAACTACGGCTTCCTGCCGCGCCGCCATCTCGCGCTGATGCATCCGCGCACCCCGAAGCACGCTTGGACCCCGGCGACGAAGAAGAAGGCCGACGAGGTGCTCGCCTTCATCCGCGAGCACGGACCGACGCATCCACGTCTCGTCGAAGCGCACTTCTCGCACGGCCGGCGCACCAACGCCTGGGGCGGCTCGGGCCTGGCGACCTCGCACCTGCTCGACGGCATGCACTACCGCGGCCTGCTTCGGGTGCAGCGGCGCGACAACGGCACGCGCATCTACGCCGCCGTCGACCACGCGCGCGGCGACGCCAGCCGCGCCGCACGCGTCGAGCGGGCCACCGCCTTGCTCGAGCTCGTCGTGCGCAAGTACGCCCCGCTGCCCTCTTCGAGCCTGGTCTATCTCGTGCGCCTGCTGCGCTACGGCGCACCTCACCTGCAGCCCGAGACGACGCTGGCGCTCGCGGCGCTGCGCGAGACGCTCGCGAGCGCCACCATCGACGGGGTTGCCTGGTACTGGCCGGCCAGCGAGAGCCCGCGCTCGCGCCGCTGGAAGCTCGACGGCTGTGTGCGGCTGCTCGCACCCTTCGACCCGATCGTCTGGGACCGGCGCCGCTTCAAGCTCCTCTGGGGCTGGACGTATCGCTTCGAGGCCTACACGCCCGAAGCCCGGCGCACCCTCGGCTACTACGCGCTGCCGCTGCTCTGGGGCGACTCGGTCGTCGGCTGGGCGAACGCCTCGGTGCGCAGCGGCAGGCTGGCGCTGAGCACGCATTTCGTCGACGGTCGACCGGCCGATCCGGCGTTCAAGGCCGCGCTGCAGGACGAGCGCGCGCGCATGGTCGAATTCCTGGGGCTGGGTTCGAGGAGATCCGCATGAACGTCACCGCAAACGCCGTCCGGGCGCAACGCTTCCGGGACATGCATCTCGGCCCGGAACTCCTCGTCATCGCCAATGCCTGGGACGCCGGCAGCGCGCGCGTCTTCGAGGCCGCCGGCATCCGCGCCGTGGGCACCGGCAGCGCCGGCGTCGCCTTCAGCCACGGCTTTCGCGACGACGAGCGCATCCCGCGCGACGTGATGCTGCGCGCCATCGCGGAGATGGTGCACGCCGTCGACGTGCCCGTGACGGCCGACATCCTCGCCGGCCTGGGCGACTCGATCGAGGCCGTCGTCGCGACGGTCCGTGACGTGATCGCGCTCGGCGCGTCCGGCGTCAACATCGAGGACAGCGACGAGAGCGGCCTGCTCGACGTCACCTGCCAGGCCGAGAAGATCCGCGCCGTGTGCCAGGCCGTCGAGGCGGGCGGCGTGCCGATCGTCGTCAACGCGCGCACCGACCCGTACTGGCTGAAGATCGGCAGCGAGGCGGAGCGGCTGCGCGCGAGCATCGCCCGCGCCAACCGCTATCGCGAGGCCGGCGCGCAGTGCCTCTTCGTGCCGGGGGCGGTCGACCGCGCGACGCTGAAGACGCTCGTCGCCGAGATCGACGGCCCGATCAACGTCCTGGCGATGCCCGGCTGTCCGCCGCTGGCCGAGCTCGAGGCGCTCGGCGTGCGCCGCGTCAGCGAAGGCTCGGGGCCGATGCGCGCGAGCCTGATGCTGGTGCGCCGGATCGCGCGCGAGCTGATCGAGACCGGCACGTATTCGCGCTTCCACGACGACGCGATCCCGTACGACGAGGCGAATGCCCTCTTCCGCTCCAACGGCGCGTAGGCCGCGAGACGCGTCTCAGCGGCCGCGCGCGGTGAGCAGCGACTCGGCAATCTCGACGAAGCCGAGGCCGCGATCACGCGCCGTCACGTACTTCGGCCAGTCGCGCAGCCGATCGGCGAAATCGGCGATGTTGGCGACGCCCACCGAGAGCGGGAAGGCCCGGAACATCGGCTCGTCGTTGGTCGAGTCGCCGACGTAGAGCCAGCGGTCGCGCTCGGCGTCGAGGTCGCGGCCGAAGAGGCGCCGCACGATCCAGGTCGCGCCGGTGAGCTTGCTGTGCGTGCCGAACCAGCCGTTGACGTGAATCGAACTCACCGTGGCCGTCATGCCCTCTTCACGCATCACGGCGACGACGCGGTCGATCGACTCGGCATCCAGCACGCGGAACTCGGCGTGGTCGATCGCGATGTCGGTGATGCGGCCGGCGCTGTCGTCGGAAAGCGTCGCGCCCGGCACCTCGCGGACGATGCGCACGGCGACTTCGCGCAGCCGCACGGCGTTGGCAGCGCGTGTCGCCGCATCGTCGGCAAACTCGATCCGCACGCCCGCCTCGGCCGCGTCGTCTGCGAAGAGCGCGACGGCGCCGTTCTCGGCGACGACCGCGGCCAGCGGCGTCGTCTGCACGATCGGCCGGCTCCATCCCGCCGGCCGGCCGGTGACGGCGACGACCGGCAGGCCAGCCTCGCGCAGCGCCGCGAGCGCCGCCACCACGCCCATGGGGATCGCGCCTTCGGTCGTGAGCGTGTCGTCGATGTCGGTGAGCACACCGCGCAGAGGGGCGAGCCGCTGCGGGTCGCAGCGCGACCACGGCAGCACGGTCGACGGAATCACGCGGCGGATGATAGGGCGCGCAACAGGCGCCACGAGCACGCGGCCGCGGCCGCCACTACAATTCCCGACTTCCGAGGAGCGTTGCAAGGCCCGTGAGATCGAGCGATCGAGAGCACGGCCCCAGGCTCGGAAGGCTTGCAAAGCGGATCGTCGTTTTCGGTTCGCGCCCACTTGCAACCGCGCTCACCCGCACGATGGCCGTCGTGGGTGAGTCTCCACTCCCTTCAGACGTCCGCCGCGCGGGTTCCGCTCATTCAAAGGAACCTGACCATGAACGCCGTTCTGAAGCCGAAGGCCGACGCGCCCTGCATCGTTGCCGACATGTCCCTCGCCGCCTGGGGCCGCAAGGAGATCAAGATCGCCGAGACCGAGATGCCGGGTCTGATGGCGATCCGCGAGGAGTTCGCGAAGTCGCAGACGCTCAAGGGCGCGCGCATCACCGGCTCGCTGCACATGACGATCCAGACCGCGGTGCTGGTCGAGACGCTGCAGGCGCTCGGCGCCGAGGTGCGCTGGGCGTCCTGCAACATCTTCTCGACCCAGGATCACGCCGCCGCCGCGCTCGCCGCGCAGGGCACGCCGGTGTTCGCCTACAAGGGCGAGACGCTGGCCGACTACTGGGACTACACCCACCGCATCTTCGAGTTCGGCGCCAAGGGACAGAAGGGCGAAGGCCCGAACATGATCCTCGACGACGGCGGCGACGCGACGCTCCTGATGCATCTCGGCAAGCGCGCCGAGAAGGATGCCTCGCTCCTGTCCAAGCCGACGAGCGAGGAAGAGACGTGCCTGTTCGCCAGCATCAAAGCCAAGCTCGCGGAAGACCCGACCTGGTACTCGCGCAAGTCGGCCGAGATCATCGGCGTGACCGAGGAGACGACGACCGGCGTGCACCGGCTGAAGGAGATGAGCGCCAAGGGCACGCTGCTGTTTCGCGCCATCAACGTCAACGACTCGGTCACCAAGTCGAAGTTCGACAACCTCTACGGCTGCCGCGAGTCGCTGGTCGACGGCATCAAGCGCGCCACCGACGTGATGATCGCCGGCAAGGTCGCCTGCGTGGCCGGCTACGGCGACGTCGGCAAGGGCTCGGCGCAGGCGCTGCGCGCCCTGTCGGCGCAGGTCTGGGTCACCGAGATCGATCCGATCAACGCCCTGCAGGCGGCGATGGAAGGCTACAAGGTCGTGACGATGGAGTACGCCGCCGACAAGGCCGACATCTTCGTGACGACGACGGGCAACAAGGGCGTCATCCGCCACGAGCACATGGCGGCGATGAAGGACCAGGCGATCGTCTGCAACATCGGCCACTTCGACAACGAGATCGACATCGCCTCGCTCGAGAAGGGCTGCACCTGGGAAGAGATCAAGCCGCAGGTCGACCACGTGATCTTCCCGGACGGCAAGAAGATCATCCTGCTCGCCAAGGGCCGTCTCGTGAACCTGGGCTGCGGCACCGGCCACCCGAGCTTCGTCATGTCGTCGAGCTTCGCCAACCAGACGATCGCCCAGATCGAGCTGTTCTCGCACAGCGACGCCTACGACGTGGGCAAGGTCTACGTGCTGCCCAAGCACCTCGACGAGAAGGTGGCGCGCCTGCACCTGAAGAAGGTCGGCGCCATGCTGACCGAGCTCAGCGACGAGCAGGCCGCGTACATCGGCGTGCCGAAGGAAGGCCCGTACAAGCCCGACACCTACCGCTACTGAGCGGCAGCGCCGAAGGCTCGACGACCATGCGCGCCGATCAGCTGCTGGTGCAGCGCGGCATGGCGCCGACGCGCTCGGCCGCGCAGCGGCTGATCGCCACCGGCGCCGTTCGGTGGCGTGCGCCTTCGGGCTGGCGCGTGCCGTCGAAGGCGGGCGAAGACCTGCCGGGCGAAGCCGAGGTCGAGATCACCGACGACGCCGAGCTGCGCTTCGTCTCGCGCGGCGGGCTCAAGCTGGACGGCGCGCTCGCGCACATCGGCCTCGACGTCGCCGGCCTGACCTGCCTCGACGTCGGCCAGAGCACCGGCGGCTTCACCGACGCGCTCCTGCAGCGCGGCGCGACGCACGTCGTTGGCGTCGACGTCGGCCACGGTCAGGTTCATCCGCGCCTCGCGGCCGACGCGCGCGTCACCGCGCTCGAAGGCGTCAACGCGCGCCATCTCGAGGCCGCCCAGCTGCCATTCACGCACTTCGACCTGGTCGTCGGCGACCTCTCCTTCATCTCGCTCGCGCTCGTCCTGCCGGCGCTCGTGCCGCTTGTCGGCGGCGACCTGCTGCTCCTCGTCAAGCCGCAGTTCGAGCTGCAGCCGGTCGACATCGGCTCGGGCGGTCAGGTGAAGGACGCGAGCGCCTACCGCCACGTCGAGGCGAAGTTCCGCAAGGCCTGCGCAAGCCACGGGATGGCCGTGCTCGCCTGGTTCGACAGCGCCACGCCGGGCAGCGAGGGCGCGCGCGAGTTCTTCCTCCATGCCCGCCCTGCGACGAGGACACCGCCACCATGACGATGCGACTGCCGATTCCGGTCAGCTTCGAGTTCTTCCCGCCCAACACGCCGGTCGGCAGCGAGAAGCTGAAGACGGTCGTGACCGATCTCGCCGAGTGCGACCCGGAGTTCTTCAGCGTCACCTACGGCGCCGGCGGCTCGACGCGCGACAAGACGCTCGCCACCGTGAGCGACATCGCCGCGCTCGGCCAGGAAGCGGCGCCGCACCTGTCGTGCATCGGCTCCACGCGCGAAGGCATCTCCGCGATCCTGGCCACCTATCGCGCGCAGAAGATCCGCCGCCTCGTGGCGCTGCGCGGCGACCTGCCGAGCGGCACCGCGACGGCCGGCGAGTTCCGCTACGCGAGCGAGCTGATCTCGTTCATCCGCGAGACGCAGGGCAACGACTGGTTCATCGAGGTCGCGGCCTACCCCGAATACCACCCGCAGCAGCGCTACGCCCGGCGCGACCTGGAGCACTTCGCGGCCAAGGTGAAGGCCGGCGCCAGCTCGGCGATCACCCAGTTCTTCTTCAATCCCGACGCCTACTTCCACTTCGTCGACGAAGTGCGCGCGCTCGGCGTCGACGTGCCGATCGTGCCGGGCCTGATGCCCTTTCACAACTACGCGCGCATCGCCCAGTTCGCACAGCGCGACGGCATCGAGATCCCGCGCTGGGTGGCGCTCAAGATGGAAGGCTTCATGGACGACGCGGCCTCGATCCGCGCCTTCGGGCTCGACGTCGTCACCCGCCTGGCCGAGCGGCTGATCGCCGGCGGCGCGCCGGGCCTGCATTTCTACACGCTCAACCAGTCGGCGCTCGGCCTCGAGATCTGCCGAAGGCTCTCGATCAAGGGCTGATCAGGGCCGCTGCCACATCACGCCGTCCTCGGTGAGGAGGGCGTCGAGCGGCAGGTCGTCGGGCGACGAGCGCAGCATCGGCAGGAAGCCGTGCGTGTAGCTGACGCCGATCGTCACCGGGCGCGGCGAGAGGGCGCGCAGCGTGCGGTCGAAGAAGCCGCCGCCGTAGCCCAGCCGCGCGCCGCCCGGCCCGTAGCCCAGGCAAGGCACGACCAGCATCTGCGGCACGAACTCGTCGGTGCCCTTGGGCTTGGGAATGTCGTAGGCATCGAGCTCGGTCTCGCAGCCCGGATACCAGACGTGGAAGCGAAGCGACTTGGTCTGGCGGTCGGCCACCGGCAGGCCGATGCGCCGCGGGCTGCCGTCGACACCACCTTCGCTCCAGCGGTAGAGCGCCGGCAGCGGATCGAACTCGCCCTTGATCGGCCAGTAGGCGCCTATCGTCCGCTCGCTGCGCCCGACCAGCCAGACGCGCAGGACCTCCTGCAGGGCGACGGCGCGCTCGAGGCGGTCAGGCAGGGATTGGCGCGCGGAGACGAGCCTCTTGCGCAGTGACGCGCGTTCGTCCGGGGGTTGCGGCGCCTGCATCGATCGAGTTCCCTTCGCGGTGGGGACCAGCGACGCCCGCGGGCCGGCTGGAGACCGAGCTATTGTGCAGAAGCGTCGGCGCCGCGAGCGACCTGGAGCGCGCGTCGGAAAGCGGCCCGAAGACGGCGACGAGCACGAATACGGCGAGCAGGGCGGCGACCGTTCCCACGCTGATCCTCGGTGCCGGGTCGACGATCTCCCAGCCGCGGCCGAGCGCCGTGCGGACCCAGGCCGACGCGCGATCGAGCATGCTGCCGGGACGCCAGTCGATCAGGGCGGGGTCTTCGTCGTCCCAGGCCTCCAGCACGGCGCGACCATTGGCCGGAACGCGGACGGGATCGCCGGCGACGACGAGGTGGTCGTCGAGGTCGCCTTCGAGCGTCAGCCAGACCCGACCGTGCAGCACCTCGAGGCGTCCCCCGGCCGAGCCGAGCGGCAAAGCCTGGCCGGCGCGCAGGGTCTGGAGGTGAGCGGCCCCGGAAAGGGCGGTAACAGTTTGCGAATTCATCATCTATCTCTTGCGTTTTCCGAGTCGGTATGATCGCGCTTCTTCACTGGTAGATCCAATGAATACTCGATCGCCAATTAATGCGTTTTCGACATGAGTACGCAGTCCCGACGCCCCTTGTCGCTGACCCACCTGCGCACCTTCGAGACGGTCGCCAGGACGCTCAACTTCGGCGCGGCGGCCGAGACGCTGCACGTCACCCAGTCGGCCGTGAGCCGGCAGATCAAGGGGCTGGAGGACGAGCTCGGCGCCCAGCTCTTCCAGCGCGGCACGCGCCACGTCCAGATCACGCCGGACGGCCAGACGCTGCTGCGCGCCGTCGAGCCCTGGCTCGCCAAGCTCGACACCAGCGTGCAGCACATCCGCCGCTCC